>JABURI010000179.1 GCA_014762755.1 Marinobacter sp. | reverse complement strand
TTGCCGGCTCGGATTGGCTGGAAACCCTGCACTTCGCCATGCGCAACTTCAAGGACGAGAGCTTTATCCAGCAGTTCCTGTCACCCAAAGTGATGCGCGATCTGAAGCTCTTTGCCATCGAGAACGATGATCAGGAAGATCATTACATGGTGACCGCGATCCACGACGACCCCGGTTACCGGCCACTGCGGGAGAAGCTGGCCCGCCAGTACAACCTGAGTTACCGGGAACCGAACATCCAGGTCTGGAACGTGGATGTTCGTGGTGATCGCTCCCTGACGCTCCGGCATATCCCGGTTGATCGGGTGCCGTTGGGCGAGGACACCGAGGAAGTGGTGCGCCACGTCCACCGGCTGTGGGGCTTTGATGTGCACCTGGAAAGCGTGGATGACGGTATGGTGGTGGGGGAATATCATTGCCCTCCCCCAGAACTCAATGACGAGTAACCGTGCGGGCAACTGAGCAGACCACTCCAGACTCCGACACTCGAAGCGAGGCCCCCGCCAACCACCGTTCCGTGGTGCTGGCCGGCCCATTGCTGCGTCATACCAGCACAGACCGGTTGGTGCTCTGGCTAGTGGGCCGGGAACCGGTGGGCCTGAGCGTCAGAATCTCTGAGCGGGATCACCCCGAACGAGTGCTCGTGGACAGGGACGTCGGTGACGATGAATTGATCTGGCTCCGGGTCGGTACCCACGCCTGGCTGCATCTGGTCGATCTTCACCTTGATGACCCCCTGCCCCGGGATACCCGCCTGGAATATGATCTGGGCATCCCGGCTACCGACGGGATGCGCTGGATCCGGGACTGGGCGCCGCACCTGTGTCCCGAAAACCGTGAACGACCCGGCTTTGCCATCAAGTCACGGCTCGATCGCATTCTCCACGGCTCCTGCCGCCGCCCCCATCATCCGGCCGGCGATGGCCTGGTGCGGGTGGACGAGGAGTTGCAGAAAGCGCACCAGCTGGAGGATATCCCGGCACTGTTGCTGATGACCGGCGACCAGATCTACGCCGACGATGTCGCCGGCCCCATGCTTCACGCCATCCAGTGCGTGATTCACCAGCTCGGACTCTACCAGGAGGTCCTGGAAGGCGCTTCTCTGAGCCACAGCCGCGAGCTGACCTCCCTGGACAAGGCCTATTATCACCGGGACCGGCTGCTGCCTGAGTCGGAGTTCAACGAGGACCTGACCGAACGTTTCTTCGGCGGCGTGCGCAAGCCGGTGTTCACCACAGCCAATGCCGGCAACCATCTGATCTCCTTTGCCGAGGTAATGGCCATGTACCTGCTGGTCTGGTCACCCGAGCCCTGGGCCATGATGACACCCGCCGAACCCGTCAGTGATGAGGAGGAGCTGGCCCGCTATCGCCGGGAACAGGAGGCGATTGACCGGTTCCGCGCGGATCTTCCCCGGGCTTCCCGTGCCCTGGCCAATGTGCCGGTTTACATGATCTTTGATGATCATGACGTGACCGATGACTGGAACCTGTCGGCGCTCTGGGAGACCACCGCGTACGAGCACCCATTCTCCCGCCGGATCATCGGCAACGCCCTGCTGGGCTATCTGCTGTGTCAGGGCTGGGGCAACCAACCCGACAGCTTCACGGACCTGTTGGATCAGTGCCAGAATCTGCTGGCGCCACAGAAGGATCACCACGAACTGGACAAGGGCATTCAGGACGAACTGATCGACCAACTGTTCCATTTCCACCAGTGGCATTACAGCCTGGCTACCCGCCCGAAACTGGTGGTACTGGACACCCGCACCCACCGCTGGCGCAGCGAAATCCGGCGCAGTCATCCATCCGGCCTGATGGACTGGGAGGCCCTGACCGACTTCCAGCAGGAGGTGATGGGTGAGAACGCGGTGATCGTGGTCTCACCGGCACCCATGTTTGGCGTCAAGCTGATCGAGATGATCCAGCGGGTGTTCACCTGGTTCGGCAAACCCCTGCTGGTGGATGCGGAAAACTGGATGGCGCACCGGGGCGCTGCGAGCGTGATGCTCAACATCTTTGGCCACCCGCGTACGCCCAAGCATTTCGTCATCCTGTCCGGCGATGTGCACTATTCCTTCGCCTACGACATCCGGCTGAAACACAAGCGCAACAGCCCCGAGATCTGGCAGATCACCAGCAGTGGCGTCAAGAACGAGTTTCCTCATCAACTGCTGGAATGGCTGGACCGGCTGAACCGCTGGCTGTTCGCACCCTGGTCACCCTTGAACTGGTTCACCAAGCGCCGGCGGATGCGGATTCGCCCGAGGCTGCCGGAAGGACGGGATGCCGGGGAGCGGCTGTGGAACCATGCCGGCATCGGCGATGTCCGGCTGGATGAGGAGGGCGCACCCTCCGCCATCCGGCAACTCAATGCCGGCGGCGGAGGGACGGTATTTCACCGTGGCCGTGAGGAATAATCAGCCCGAGACGGACGGCAGGCCGGACAGCGCCATGGCCAGTTCCTGCTCGTCGTATTCGTAGTCCTCAAGCTGGCCCTCGAAGTAGGCGGTGTAGGCCGCCATGTCGAAATGGCCGTGGCCACAGAGGTTGAAAAGGATGACCTCGTCCTTGCCTTCCCGCTTGCAACGCAGAGCCTCCTCGATGGCACCCTTGACCGCATGGTTGGCCTCCGGGGCCGGCACGATGCCCTCGTTGCGGGCAAAGAGCACGCCTGCCTCGAAGCATTCCCGCTGGGTGTAGGACACCGCATCAAACAGGCCCAGCTCCTTGGCATGGGACACCATCGGCGCCATGCCGTGGTAGCGCAGGCCGCCGGCGTGGAAACCAGGCGGTGTAAAGCCGGAACCCAGGGTGTGCATCTTGGTCAGTGGCGTCATGTGAGCGGTATCGCCGTAGTCATAGGCGTACTTGCCCCGGGTCAGTGTCGGACAGGCCGAGGGCTCAACCGCCACAATCCGCGACTTCTCGCCACCGCGCAGGGCATGGCCCATGAACGGGAAGGCAATGCCGGCGAAGTTGGAACCACCGCCGGTGCAACCCACGATCACGTCCGGCCAGCAATCGGCCATTTCCATCTGCTGCATCGCCTCCAGGCCAATCACGCTCTGGTGCAGCAGCACGTGGTTCAGCACCGAGCCCAATGCGTACTTGGTATTCGGATCCTGGACCGCCAGCTCCACCGCCTCGGAAATGGCGATACCCAGGCTGCCGGTGTGGTCCGGTTTCTCGGCCAGCACCTTGCGACCGAACTCGGTCAGCTCTGACGGTGATGGCACGCACTTGGCCCCGTAGGTTTCCATCACTGCGCGGCGGTAGGGCTTCTGGTTGTAGGAAACCCGGACCTGGAACACGGTCACGTCGATATCGAAGAGGGAGCCCGCGAAGGAAAGCGAGGTACCCCACTGCCCGGCCCCGGTCTCGGTGGTCAGGGTTCGAATGCCCGCCTGCTGGTTGTAAAACGCCTGAGGGATGGCGGTATTGGGTTTGTGGCTGCCCGCCGGGCTCACGCCCTCGTACTTGTAGAAGATCTTGGCCGGGGTTCCCAGGGCCTTCTCCAGACGATGCGCCCGATACAGCGGTGCCGGGCGCCAGAGCCGGTAGA
>JABURI010000014.1 GCA_014762755.1 Marinobacter sp. | reverse complement strand
AGCGGTTTCCGGGAAGCCCCCTCCGATTGGCCCAGCCACGAAGTTAATTCCCCCACTCCTAAGCCCCGGAATCCCACCCCCGGCAACTACAGAACAACCAGGAATGCTGATATGATTGCACCCAGCGAAGAAAGGAGCTGTGCATGTCCAAAGTCATCTATCCGGGCACCTTCGACCCAATCACCAACGGCCACACCGACCTCATCGAACGCGCCGGCCGCATGTTCGACGAAATCGTCGTCGCCGTCGCCTACAACCCCAAGAAACAGCCCCTCCTCAACCTCGAGGAACGCTGCGAACTGGTGAGAAAAGCAACCGCCCACCTGCCCAATGTGACCGTCACCGGCTTCAGCAATCTGCTGGCCGACTTCGTCCGGGAACAGGGCGCCACCGTCATCCTGCGCGGCCTGCGCGCCGTCTCCGACTTCGAGTACGAATTCCAGCTGGCGGACATGAACCGCCGCCTGGCCCCGGAAGTGGAAAGCGTCTTCCTGACACCCTCGAACCACCTGTCCTACATCTCCTCCACCCTGATCCGGGAAATCGCCTCCCTGGGCGGAGATGTCTCGGAATTCGTCGATCCCGCCGTTGAGGCCGCCTTGAAACAGAAGTTCAACTGAGCCTGAGGTAACCACAAGATGGCCCTGATGATTACCGACGAATGCATCAACTGCGACGTCTGTGAACCGGAATGCCCGAATGAGGCGATTTCCCCGGGTGATGAGATCTACGTGATTGATCCGAACAAGTGCACCGAATGCGTCGGTCACTACGACGAGCCCCAGTGCCAGCAGGTCTGCCCGGTGGATTGCATCCCGTTGGATCCCGAGCGTCAGGAAAGCCACGAACAGCTGATGGAAAAGTACCACCAGCTGACCGGCAACTGAATCTGGGTCGCCAGACGCAAAAAAGCCCCGGAATCCGGGGCTTTTTTGTATCTGAACCTGCGACAGTCATAATAGAGGCGGTAATGGGATCTCGACCCCATTCACCGTCAACAACAGGTCTTCCATCTGCCCTCTCATCACCAGGCGATCCCCCTCGCGGACCAGGAACCCCTGCTTGATCAGGGGCGCCAGCTGCAGCATCACCGCCGGATGTTTCTCGGCCAGAGCCAGGGGCAGGGTCAGATTCAGATCACCGGTCAGTCCCTGCATGACCAGCAGCATTGACGACGCCTGCTCCGCATCCAGTTCCGGATGGCGGATCTCAATCCGGCCCCGAATATCACCTTCCGGGGTGGCGACACTAAGCTCCGGTATTGCCATCGAAAAACCCGCCGCAGCCAGCTGCCGTAGCGCCTCGTTGACCTGCTGCATGGCCTGCATCTGCTGCTCTAACCCGGTGTTATGGGCACCCTCCAGGGCAGAGGCCTGGAGTTCTGTCATTCCGGCTGCCAGCTGATTCCAGCTGTCGACCTCCAGATTGTCCAGGGCAAAGACCAGCCGGTGCGGTCCGTAGGCCCCATCCACGACGCCCACCTTACCCAGACTGACTTCGACCCGGGAATCCAGGCGAGTGTCATCATCCCGGGGTTCACTGCTGCTGACGATAATCACATCGGAGAGGCTCACCGGGGCGTTACCAGCCGACGAAACTCCGAGAGAATCCAGCCGGAGTTCCCCTTGCCCGGTCCAGACGTCGCCACTCAGATGCGCCAGGGACTGGTCCAGCTCCAGGCCCACAACCCGGACCTCCATATCCTGCTCAGAGATGGTCAGCTCAGGCAGGTCCAGCTTCACCGTCACCTCGCCCCAGAGGCGGGTTTCAAGGGTCAGGGTCGGATCCTCGCCCGGGAACCAGTCAGCGCCCGGAGGCGACCAGCCGTCGGCCGGCTCGAAGGTCATCAGGCTGCCGGTAATGCCGTGGCTGACGTGGGCGATGAACTCCAGGGGGCGACTCTCGCCGGCTTCCGGGTCCTGCAACACAAGGGTGCCATACACCTCGGCGCCCAGGATACCGCGCTGGTACTCACGGGTGTCCACCTGCATGAACGGCTGGGTGTCGTTCACCTCGGTGACCGCCCGCTGCCACTGATGTTCGGTCACATACCCTACCGCCCAGAGCAGGATGCCACCACCAGCCAGCAGTACTACACCGGCCACAATCCACGCGCGCTTCACTGGCGCCTCCGCTTGTCAGGTTTTGCCCGTCAGTCGCTCGAGCAGGACCAGCTGGGATGCAAAGCGTTCCTCATCCTCGGCCGGCTGGTTCTGGATGTAGCTGCCATCCGGCTGGAGCATCCAGGCCTGGCAGTTGTCGGCCAGGTAGGTATCCAGGTCTTCCCGGAGTCGCGCCACCAGGGCCGGATCCTCGATCGGGAAGGCCGTCTCCACCCGGCTCAGCAGGTTGCGCTCCATACCGTCGGCACTCGAACAGTACACCTCCGGGCGCCCGTTGTTACCGAAATAATAGACCCGGGTGTGCTCCAGGAAGCGGCCGATGATCGAGCGGACCCGGATGTTATCCGACAGTCCGGGCACTTCCGGGCGCAGGCAACAGATTCCCCGGATGATCAGATCGATCTTGGCACCGGCCTGGGACGCCCGGTACAGGGCCTTGATCAGCTGGATCTCGGTCAGGCCATTGAACTTGAGAATAATCCTGCCTTTTTCCCCGAAGCCCGCTTCCCGGTCAATCAGGCTCAGCAGCCGGCTGTGCAGGGTGAACGGCGAATGGAACAGCTTCTTGATCTTCAGGGCCTTGCCCATGCCGGTGAGCTGCTGGAACAGCTTGTTGACGTCATCCCCGATGGATTCGTCGCAGGTCAGGAAACTGTAGTCGGTATACAGGCGGGCGTTAGCGGCGTGGTAATTGCCGGTGCCCAGATGCACATAGCGCCGCAGGCGGCCCTCTTCACGACGTACGATCAGGATCATCTTGGCATGGGTCTTATAGCCCACCACGCCATACACCACGATCACCCCCGCCTCCTGCAGCCGGCTGGCCAGCTCCAGGTTCTCGGCCTCGCTGAACCGGGCCCGCAGCTCGATGACGGCAGTGACTTCCTTGCCGCGCCTTGCGGCATCCGCCAGCGCCTCAACGATCTCGGAGTCGGCGCCCGTACGGTAAAGGGTCTGGCGAATGGCCAGCACCTGGGGATCCTTGGCCGCCTGACGCAGCAAATCGACTACCGGGCTAAAATTCTCATAAGGGTGCAACAGCAGGATCGGCCGCTTGCGGATGGCGTCAAACATCGACTCCTTGCTGCGAATCTGCCGGGGAATGGAGGGCGAGAAGCCGGAATAGGTCAGATCCGGCCGATCCACCAGGCTGCCGACGGCCATCAGCCGGGTGAGGTTCACCGGCCCATGTACCTGGTACAGGTCCCGCTCGGTCAGCCCGAATTCAGTCAGCAGAAACTGCACCAGCTCTTCCGGGCAGTTGTCGGCCACCTCCAGGCGGACACCGTCGCCGAACCGGCGGCTGAGCAATTCACCACCCAGGGCCGAGGCGAGGTCCTCCCGGTCATCCTCCAGCTCCAGGTCCGCATTACGGGTAAGGCGGCACTGGTAACACCCCTTCACTTCCATGCCAGAGAACAGCTGATCGGCATGGGCGTGGATC
>JABURI010000080.1 GCA_014762755.1 Marinobacter sp. | reverse complement strand
AAGCTTTCAAAACAAGAAGGTAGCCAACGATGAAATCACAATACTCAGAGCTGAATTTCGGCCTCGGTGAAACCCTCGACATGCTGCGCGAGCAGGTCAATGGCTTTGCTGCCTCCGAAATCGCCCCACGCGCCGAAGAAATCGATCGCAACAACGAATTCCCCATGGACCTGTGGCGGAAGATGGGCGACATGGGCCTGCTGGGTATTACCGTGAGCGAAGAATACGGCGGCTCCGACATGGGCTACCTGGCACACGTGATCGCCATGGAAGAAATCAGCCGCGCCTCTGCTTCCGTTGGCCTGTCCTACGGTGCCCACTCCAACCTGTGCGTGAACCAGATTCACCGCAACGGCACCGAAGAACAGAAACAGAAATACCTGCCGAAACTCGTCAGCGGCGAGCACGTCGGCGCCCTGGCCATGTCCGAGCCCAACGCCGGCTCCGACGTCGTCTCCATGAAACTCCACGCCCGCGAGGAAGGTGACCACTACATCCTCAACGGCAACAAGATGTGGATCACCAACGGCCCGGACGCAAACACCTACGTCATCTACGCCAAAACCGACCCGAAAGGCGGCTCCAAAGGCATCACTGCCTTCATCGTAGAGCGCGACTACCCGGGCTTCAGCCGTCACCAGAAACTCGACAAGCTCGGCATGCGCGGCTCCAACACCTGTGAACTGGTGTTCGAAGACTGCAAAGTCCCCAAGGAAAACATCCTGGGCGGCATCGGTAACGGCGCCAAAGTCCTGATGAGCGGCCTCGACTACGAACGCCTCGTCCTCTCCGGCGGCCCCCTGGGCATCATGCAGGCGGCCATGGACGTGGTCGTTCCCTACATCCGCGAACGCAAGCAGTTCGGCCAAGCCATCGGCGAATTCGAACTGGTTCAAGGCAAAGTGGCTGACATGTACACCTGGATGAACACCGCCAAGTCCTACGTCTACATGGTGGCCCAGTCCGCCGACCGCGGCGAAACCACCCGCAAAGACGCCGCCGGCGCCATCCTCTACTCCGCCGAAATGGCCACCAAGCTGGCCCTCGACGCCATCCAGCTGCTCGGCGGTAACGGCTACATCAACGAATACCCGACAGGCCGCCTGCTGCGCGACGCCAAGCTGTATGAAATCGGCGCCGGTACGTCCGAGATCCGCCGCATGTTGATCGGTCGCGAGCTGTTCCTGAACAAGTAACGAACGCCCGATCCGATCGACTCACGGACTATAACTCCCACGGTAAGCCGAGGGGGTGGCGGGTGGTCCTCCCGGGAATGTTGAAGGCCAGGGAAGGCCTGAAACAAGCGCACATGGACGTGCTCGTAGCGGTTCCCGGGAGGACCGCCCGCCACCCCCGGATGCCCCGATAAAGAAGGCTGGGAAAATGACCATACTCCAAAGCAAAATAAACCCAAGATCTGAAGAGTTTCAGGTCAACAAAGAGTCCATGGCGGCAGCCGTCGCGGACCTGCGGGAAAAAGTCACCAAGATCCAGCAAGGCGGTGGCCCCGACTACCAGAAGCGCCACACCGACCGCGGCAAACTCCTGCCCAGGGAACGCATCAACCGCCTGCTCGACGACGGCTCCCCGTTCCTCGAAATCGGCCAGTTCGCCGCGTACAACGTCTACGACGAAGAAGTTCCTGCCGCGGGCGTCGTCGCCGGCGTGGGCCGCGTCTCCGGCACCGAGTGCATGATCATCGCCAACGATGCCACGGTAAAAGGCGGCAGTTACTACCCGCTGACGGTGAAAAAACACCTGCGCGCCCAGGAAATTGCCCTGGAAAACCGCCTACCCTGCATCTATCTGGTCGACTCCGGCGGCGCCAACCTGCCCCGCCAGGACGAAGTATTCCCCGACCGTGACCACTTCGGCCGCATCTTCTACAACCAGGCGCGCATGTCCGCCGACGACATCCCACAGATCGCCGTCGTCATGGGCCTGTGCACCGCCGGTGGCGCCTACGTGCCCGCCATGGCCGACGAGTCCATCATCGTGCGTAACCAGGGCACCATCTTCCTGGCCGGCCCGCCGCTGGTGAAAGCTGCCACCGGTGAAGTGGTCAGCGCAGAGGATCTGGGTGGTGCCGACGTGCACTGCAAGATCTCCGGCGTAGCCGACCACTACGCCGAAAACGACGCCCACGCCCTGGAAATCGCCCGCCGCTGCGTGGCCAACCTGAACCGCCGCAAGCCGGTTCCGGTGGAAGTCCAGAAACCACGGGCGCCGCTGTACGACGCCGAGGAAATCTACGGCATCGTCGGCACCGACCTGCGCAAACAGTTCGACGTGCGCGACGTCATCGCCCGCATCGTGGACGGCTCCGAATTCGACGAATTCAAACGCTACTACGGCCAGACCCTGGTTACCGGCTTCGCCCATATTCACGGGTATCCCGTGGGTATCATCGCCAACAACGGCATCCTGTTCAGCGAGTCGGCCCAGAAAGGCGCCCACTTCATCGAACTGTGCTGCCAGCGCAATATCCCGCTGCTGTTCCTGCAGAACATCACCGGCTTCATGGTGGGCCAGAAGTACGAGTCTGAAGGTATCGCCAAGCACGGTGCCAAGATGGTCATGGCTGTCGCCTGTGCCGAAGTACCCAAGATCACCGTCCTGATCGGCGGCAGCTACGGCGCCGGCAACTACGGCATGTGTGGCCGCGCCTACAGCCCCGACTTCCTGTGGATGTGGCCCAATGCCCGCATCTCCGTCATGGGCGGTGAACAGGCCGCTGGCGTGATGGCGCAAGTACGTCGCGAAGGCCTGGAGCGCAAGGGCGAGACCTGGAGCGCGGAAGACGAAGCCGCCTTCAAGAAGCCCATCGCCGAAAAGTACGAGCACCAGGGCCACCCCTACTACGCCAGCGCCCGCCTGTGGGATGACGGCGTCATCGACCCGGCCCAGACCCGGGAGGTGGTCGCCCTGAGCCTGTCCGCCACACTCAACCGGCCGGCGAAGCCCACGCGCTTCGGCGTGTTCCGCATGTAACCGAGGATAGACACCATGTCAGAACAGGAATCTGCGGTTCTGCTCCGGCGCCGCGACGGCGGCGTGACCGAGGTTGTGCTGAACCGCCCGGATAAACGCAACGCCTTTGACGACGTCATTATCCAGCAGCTGATCCAGGCGCTTACTGAAGTCGACGGAGACAGCGACACCAAGGTCGTCATCCTGCGCTCCGAGGGCAAACATTTCTCCGCCGGAGCTGACCTCGGCTGGATGCGCCGCATGGCCGAGAACACTCGTCAGGAAAACCTGGACGACTCCCGGGAGCTGGCGCGGCTGATGAACGTACTGAACCACCTGTCCAAACCGGTCATCGGTCTGGTTCAGGGTGCCGCCTTCGGCGGTGCCGTCGGCCTCGCAGCCTGCTGCGACATCGTCATAGCCACCGAAAAATCCAGCTTTTGCCTGAGCGAAGTGAAGCTCGGCCTGATTCCGGCGGTGATCAGCCCCTACGTGGTGCGCGCTATCGGAGAGCGTCAGGCCCGGCGCTACTTCATCTCCGCCGAGATCTTCACCGCAAAACAGGCACAGAATTATGGCCTGGTGCATATCGTCTGCGATGACCTCGACGCCATGGAACAGCGTTGTAACGACATGCTCCAGCAGCTGGCCATGAACGGCCCCGAGGCCATGAAAGCCGCCAAGGACCTGGTCTTTGCCGTCAGCCACAAGCCGATCAATGAAACCGTGATCGACGATACCGCCCATCGCATCGCAGACATCCGCGTGGGCGAGGAAGGCCAGGAGGGACTGAGCGCTTTCCTGAATAAACGCAAGGCCAACTGGGTTCCGGAGGAATAACAACAATGTTCAGTAAAATTCTGATTGCCAACCGGGGCGAAATCGCCTGCCGGATCATCCAGACCGCCCACCGCATGGGGATCCGCTGTGTTGCGGTCTACTCTGATGCAGACGCCAGCGCCCGGCACGTGGCCATGGCCGACGAAGCGTTCCACATCGGCCCTGCGCCCAGCTCCGAAAGTTACCTGCGGAGCGAGAAAATCATCGAGGTTGCCAAACAGAGCGGTGCCCAGGCCATTCATCCAGGCTACGGCTTCCTGTCCGAGAACACCGAGTTCGCCGAGGCCTGTGAAGCCAACGGCATCGCCTTTATCGGGCCGCCCTCCTCCGCCATTGCCGCCATGGGCTCCAAGTCCGCGGCCAAGGCCATCATGGAGAAAGCCGGTGTGCCTCTGGTGCCGGGTTACCACGGCAATGACCAGTCTCCGGACCTGCTGCGTGCAGAAGCCGAAAAGTGCGGTTTCCCGCTGCTGCTGAAAGCCGTCGCCGGTGGTGGCGGTAAGGGTATGCGCGTGGTCGAGAGCATGTCTGAATTTGACGATGCCCTGGCCGCTGCGCAGCGGGAGGCCCGGAACGCCTTTGGCAACCCGGACATGCTCATCGAGCGCTACCTGACCCAGCCGCGACACGTGGAAATCCAGGTGTTCTGCGATCAGGATGGTAACGGCATCTACCTGGCCGAGCGGGACTGCTCCGTCCAGCGCCGCCACCAGAAAGTGCTGGAAGAAGCGCCGGCCCCGGGCCTGAGCGACGACACCCGCAAGGCCATGGGCGAAGCCGCCGTGCGCGCCGCCCAAGCGATTAATTACGTAGGCGCGGGCACCGTCGAGTTCCTCTATGACGTGGACGGTTCCTTCTTCTTCATGGAGATGAACACCCGTCTGCAGGTGGAGCACCCGGTGACCGAGATGGTGACCGGCCAGGACCTGGTTGAGTGGCAGCTGAAAGTCGCCTGGGGCGAGCCCTTGCCGCTGAACCAGGACCAGGTGAAAACCCGCGGCCATGCCCTGGAAGCACGGATCTACGCCGAAGACCCGGATCAGGACTTCCTGCCGGCCACCGGCACTCTCCGTTACCTGAGTACGCCGGACGAGTCCGCCCATGTGCGTGTGGACACCGGCGTGACCGAGGGCGACGAAATCAGCATCCACTACGATCCCATGATCGCCAAGCTGATTGTCTGGGACGAAACCCGCGAACAGGCGGTCAACCGGATGGTCCAGGCCCTGGAGCAGTACCGCATCGCCGGCCTCAAGACCAATATTCGCTTCCTGCACGCGGCGGTGGATTGCCAGCCGTTCCGTGAAGCGGATCTGACCACCAATTTCATCGCGACCCACGAAGAGCTGCTGTTCCCGAAATCCAGACTGGATCTGGACAAGGCCCTGGTGCTCGCCGCCGGGTTTGTCCTGGAGCAACGCAAGTCCGTGGAGCCGGTGACGGCGGATCCCTGGTCCCCGTTCAGCCGCAAGAACAGCTGGCGCATGAACTCGGAATACGCCCAGCCGCTGAAATTGCAAGTGGGCGAGGACATCCACGAACTCAAGATCCTGGAGCGCGACGATCGCTACCAGGTGTTCGTGGGCGACAGCGTCTACCACCTGAACGCGAAGCTGGACGACGACTACCTGCAGGCCGTGATCAACGGTCATCGCCTCAGCGTTCACGGGAACCTGCACGACGACCAGCTGGTCCTGTTCTACGAAGGCGACACCTTCAAGTGCACCGAATACCGCGAAACCTACGGCTTCGAGGAGATGGCCGGCGAAGGCAGCCTGGCCGCGCCCATGAACGGCGCGATCGTTGCTGTTCAGGCCAAGGTGGGTGACAAGGTCACCGCCGGCCAGACCCTGGTGATCATGGAAGCCATGAAGATGGAGCACGCCATCAAGGCCCCCGCCGATGGCGTGGTGAGCGAGATCTTCTTCGCCGAAGGCGACCAGGTGTCCGAGGGTGCCGAACTCATTGCCATCGAAACCGAGGAGGCTGATTGATGGCTTTTCCGAAACAGGTTCGACTGGTGGAGATGAGCCCCCGGGACGGTCTGCAGAACGAGCCCGGCCCGGTCATCGCCACCGAGATCAAAACCGGTCTGATCGACCGGCTGGCCGACAGCGGCCTGAGCCACATCGAGGCGGCCAGTTTTGTGTCACCCAAATGGGTGCCGCAAATGGGCGATGCCGCCGCTGTCATGGCCGGAATCAACCGCAAGGCCGGCGTCCGCTATTCCGCCCTCACCCCCAACCTGAAGGGGTTTGAAGGGGCGCTGTCAGCGAAGGTGGACGAGGTGGCCGTGTTCGGTGCCGCGTCAGAATCCTTCACCAAAAAGAACATCAACTGCACCATCGCCGAGAGCCTTGAGCGGTTTGCACCGGTCGTCGAGGAAGCCCGCAAGCACAATATTCCCGTGCGCGGCTACGTCTCGACCGTTCTGGGCTGCCCCTACGAGGGCGACATTGCTCCGGAACAGGTCGCCAACGTCGCCAAAGCGCTCTACGACATGGGCTGCTATGAGATTTCCCTGGGCGATACCATTGGCGTAGGTACGCCACTCAAGGCAAAGCGTATGCTGGAAGCGGTGGCCGCCCACGTTCCCATGGATCGCCTGGCCGCCCACTTCCACGACACCTACGGTCAGGCCCTGGCCAACCTGTATGCGGTGCTGGAAGAAGGCGTCGGCGTGATCGATGCTTCCGTCGCCGGCCTCGGCGGCTGCCCGTATGCCAGGGGTGCCTCTGGCAACGTCGCGACCGAGGATGTTCTTTACCTGTTGAACGGCCTGGGCATCGAAACGGGTGTTGATCTGGACAAACTGGTCGCCACCGGCGACTGGATTTGCCAGCAACTGAATCGCCATAACGGCTCCAAAGTCGGCCAGGCGCTTGGAGGAACCTGCAAATGAGTAAGAACAAGAACGTTGTTGCCCTTGATCTCCCGATTCCCGAGATCAGTGACATGCCGGAGGATACCCAGAAGTACTTCCAGATCTGCGAGGAAAAACTCGGCATGATCCCGAACGTATTGACTGCCTATAGTCAGAACCTGAAACAGCTGGAAGGCTTCACCCGCCTCTACAACGAGCTCATGCTCGGCGAAGGCGAACTCTCCAAACTGGAACGGGAGATGGTGGCCGTGGTGGTCTCCTCCGAGAACAAGTGCTTCTACTGCCTGGTGGCCCACGGCGCCGCCGTGCGGGTACTGAGCGGTGATCCCCAGCTGGGTGAACACATGGTGATGAACTACCGCAGCGCCAAACTCGACAAGCGCCAGCGGACGATGCTGGATTTCGCATCCCATCTCACTCGTTCACCGGCCACCGTTACCGAAGACGACATCCAGGCCCTGCGGGATGCCGGTCTCAGCGACCGGGGCATCTGGGACCTGAGCAACCTGGTCGGTTTCTACAACATGTCCAACCGCGTGGCCATTGCCAGCGATATGCAACCAAACCCCGAGTATCACAGCCAGAGTCGCTAGCAAGTACGCAGACTTGCTTGCCCTCGAATACAACAACAATTGGAGGCAGAGATATGAGCAAGACTCTACCAAGCTACACCAGCGGAACCGCAGAAGTGCCCCTCCTGGGCATGACCATTGGTGAAATGCTGGACCGTACCGCGGAGAAGTATCCGGATACCGAAGCCCTGGTGTGTCTGCACCAGGATATTCGCTGGACCTATAAGGAGTTCGTGGAAAAGGTCGACGAGGCCGCCCGTGCCTTCATGGCCATCGGCGTCAAACGCGGCGACCGGGTAGGTATCTGGTCGCCCAACCGTTACGAGTGGACCGTCACCCAGTTCGCCACCGCGAAAGTGGGCGCCATTCTGGTCAACATCAACCCCGCCTATGGTGTCCACGAGCTGCAATACGCCCTTAACCTGGCCGGTATCACCGTGCTGGTAACCGCTGACAGCTTCAAGGCCTCCAACTACAGGGAGATGATCTACGAGTTGGCCCCGGAACTGAAGCGCAGTGCCCCCGGCAAGCTCAAGGCCGATCACGTGCCTGATCTGCGTGCCGTGATCAACGTGCACGAAGACAAGCACGACGGCATGTGGACCTGGAAGGAATTCCTGGGCTTCGCCGGTGAAGTCTCCGAACAGGACTTGCAGGAGCGCCAGGACCAGCTCCAGTTTGATGACCCCATCAACATCCAGTTCACCTCCGGCACCACCGGCAACCCGAAGGGCGCCACCCTCACCCACCACAACATCCTGAACAACGGATACTTTGTGGCTGAAAGCCAGCGCTTCACCGAGAAGGACCGTCTGGTCATCCCGGTACCGCTGTACCACTGTTTCGGCATGGTGATGGGCAACCTGGGCTGCATTACCCACGGCTCCACCATGATCTACCCGGGCGAAGGTTTCGAGCCGAAATCCGTTCTTCAGGCGGTGCATCAGGAAAAAGCCACTGCCCTGTACGGCGTGCCCACCATGTTCATCGCCGAACTCGCCGAACCCGAGTTCGAAACCTACGACCTTTCCACCCTGCGCACCGGCATCATGGCAGGCTCCATCTGCCCGGCCGAGGTGATGAAGAAGGTCAACGGCAAGATGAACATGAAAGAGGTCCAGATCGCCTACGGCATGACCGAGACCAGCCCGGTTTCCACCCAGACCAGCTCCCTCGACCCGTTCGAGAAGCAGGTCACCACCGTGGGCCGCACCCAGCCGCACCTGGAAACCAAGATCGTTGATCCAGGCACCGGTAACGTGGTTCCACGGGGCGAGATCGGCGAGCTGTGCACCCGTGGCTACAGCGTGATGCTGAAGTACTGGAACAACGAGGAAAAGACCCGCGAAGCCATCGACGATGCCGGCTGGATGCACACCGGTGACCTGGCCACCATGGACGAGGACGGCTACATCCAGATCGTCGGCCGGATCAAGGACATGGTCATCCGGGGCGGTGAGAACATCTACCCGAAGGAGATCGAGGAGTTCCTCTACACCCACCCGTCCATCGAGGAAGTCCAGGTTACCGGTATTCCCGATGAGAAGTATGGTGAGGAGCTGATCGCCTGGGTGAAGCTGCGTCCGGATGCGGACCCGGTAAACGCAGACGACCTGCAGGCCTTCTGCAAGGGCAAGATCGCCCACTTCAAGATCCCGAAGAACTACAAGTTCGTGGATGAATTCCCGATGACCGTCACCGGGAAGATCCAGAAGTTCAAAATGCGGGAAATCTCCATCGAGGAGATGGGGCTGAAGAAGTAATCAGGTCCCTGCCTTCGGTTGAACCCTCAGACCCCGGCTTTTGCCGGGGTCTGTTTTTTTGAACTCAGGACTCATCAGCCGGGACCGGTTCATGCCGGTAAGGCTCCCCCTTTTCGTCCTGCAGCTGATAGTCGTAGGCGGCCTGAAGACCGGTATCTTCCTCGCTACCTTCCTCGGATTCCTGCTCTATGGAACGGGGGTAAAAGGGTGACAACAGCGCCACGACGATGCCGATTGCAGAGAACATGGCAAACGCATCGTCATATCCGAACGTACCCACCAGCATACCAACCAGCGGAGAGCCGGTAGCCTGCCCGAGCGAGACAGCAATGAATGGCAGGACAGGCCCCATCGACAGCCTGCCTGGCAATAAACGGATGCCGGTCATCAGGTAGAGCCCAGTCAGGCTCATGTAAGCCAGGCCGAAAACCAGGGCCGAGAAAGCTGCAATCGCCAGCCGATCCGGGGTGGCAGCCAGCAGCGTCAGACTCGCCGCCAGCATCATCAGCATCAGAGCCTGGGTAATGGGAGGATTGTTACGGTCGGCCAGGTCCGCCACTACCGCACCACCGAGACCCGCAATGCCAACCGCCAACCAGAGCCAGCCGGTTGCGCTGGATGGCAGGTCGCCCAAGGTCACCACAAGATCGGGCGCAAAGATCCAGTATGCGGCGGAGACAAACCCCATCATGAAGGCAAACAGTGACAGCCGGAACAGACGGGCCCATTGCAGGGCACTGATCGGAGGCGGTGACGCGGCGTTAGACGGCGTAACCCGCGATACCGAAGGTATGAAAAACCAGGTCGCTACCATGCCAACAACCGCCAGCAAGGCAAAGGAAGCGTAGGCATAACGCCAGGCGCCGGCCAGCAACAGAATGGTCGGTACCGCAATGACAACACCAACGCTGGTGCCCGCATTCATGACCGAGCTTACCCGGCCATGCAGGGACCGTTTCACCAGCGCCTGCATGGCCGCAGTCAGCGCCGGCATCATCAGGCCGGTGCAGATACCACACGCGATCACGCCCACTCCGAGAGAAAGTGGGCCGACGGCCTGGCTGACCAGGGCAAGACCGGTCACACCAAAGCCACCGGAAATCAGTGCCGTATTCCGGGCGCCAAGCCGAACCGCGGCCAGTGGCGCAATGACTGTGGCGAGCACAAAACTGATCAGTGGCAGCGCACCAATGATACCAATGACGTAGGAACTCAGCTCCAGATCGTCCCGGATCGGCGGCACGAACAACCCGAAGGCAAAGCGCGCAAGCCCGTAGCTGATGGCAATCAGTGCCGCACCCAGAAGTGCAAACGACGTGCTTGAAGGAAACTTCATTCCACCTCCGCTGACACCCGTGGCTTATGCCTTATCCATGGATGTCAGCGTAGACTGCAAAGAAACCACTGACCAGCCTACACGACTGAGCCTTACCGGCCCGGTCTCATACCCGGCTCTTCCCCAGGATTCATGGCGCCAGCTTGCGCTTCAGTGCCCTGGAGACAGATAACGGCAGGCTCGGTAACGAACGCAGCATCCAGGGCAATATCCTGCGTTTCACGCCGCTGAGCGACTCGGGAATCATCGCTTCAATCAGGTGTGGCCCGGGCATTCTCAGGGCATATTCAAGGGCTTTGGCCATCTCCTCGGCTGTATGCACGCGCACGGCATGCACGCCCATGCCGGTCGCCATCTCTGCAAAATTGATCACCGGGCCCCGGAGGTCCAGCTGGGACTTGGCTTTCTCCCCGGCTTCTTCCGCCCCTACACGCTCCAGTTCAATGTTGAGCACGGAGTAGGAAGCGTTGTTGAAGATGATGGAGGTGACGTTGAGCTGTTCCCGGGCCATGGTCCACAGGGCCTGGATGGTGTACATGGCGGTGCCGTCGCCGATCAGGGCGATGACCGGGCGGTCCGGGCAGGCCACGGCAGCACCCACGGCATTGGGCAGGCCCTGGCCGATGGCGCCGCCGGTGAGGGTGATCAGATCATGCCGGGGTGCGCCTGCTGTCATCACTGAGAGCATCAGACTGGAGGTAATGCCCTCGTCCACGATGATGGCGTTTTCCGGCAGCAAATGACCCACCGCTTTGCAGACTTTTTCTGCTGTCAGTTTGCCCCGCGGCCGGCCGGGGCGTTGCTCGGGTTGCAACTTCGGCTCGGCCTGCGTCGCGCCAAGAGCTTGATTGAGCTTGTTCAGGCTTGCGGTCACGTCCTGATCCGGCGCGGCCAGGGTGTGCACCTGGCAGGTATCGGGCACCAGGTAGCTTTGCTTGCCCGGATAGGCGAAGAAGGAAACCGGTGCCTTCGAGTCCACGATCACCAGGTGCTCGACATCCGTCAGTTGCACTGTGGCAAGTTCAGCCAGGTAGGCCAGACGCTCAACATACGGCAGGCCGGCCCCCCTCTCCATGCGGGTCGGAAAGGTTTCAGCCAACAGGGTCACGCCACTGTGAGTGGCAAGTTTCGCGGCTGCCATCAGGCCGGGCTCCCTCAGGGCACGTCCGCCCATCAGGAAGGCCACCTTCTTACCTGAGCGAATGGCGGAAGCGATTTCCTCGACAACAGTATCCGCCGCAGGCTGCGGCGCCGGAGGCTCTAAAGGCGCGCTCGGTACACCGCCCTCACCCCAGGAAACATCGGCCGGCAGTATCAGTGTGGCGACCTGCCCGGGCACCGTGCGCGCTGCAGCGATGGCCTCGGCGGCATCATTACACAAGATTTCCGTGCTTGTGGCAGTGCGTACGAACCCCGGGGACACATTGCGGGCGACGGTCTCGATATCAGACTGCAGCTGGGCATCGTATTTCACATGGTAAGTGGCGTGATCGCCAACGATGTTCACCACGGGCACCTTGCCCTTGCGGGCGTTGTGCAGGTTGGCGAGCCCATTGCCCAGCCCGCAGCCCAGGTGCAGCAGCGTGGCCGCAGGCTTGTCGGCCATTCGGGCGTAGCCGTCGGCTGCACCGGTGGCAACCCCTTCGAACAGGGCCAGCACGGCACGCATCTTCGGTTCATCGTCGAGGGCTGCCACGAAATGCATTTCGCTGGTGCCGGGGTTGGTGAAACAGACTTCCACGCCGGCATCCACCAGGGTTTTCATCAGGGCTTGTGCGCCATTTGTCATTGTTGTTCTCCAGTCTTTCGGAATTCAGTGTTGTTCGATCTAGCTGCCTGAAACAATCGAGCGCACCGCTGCCCTGGCTGTCATGATGCAACCAGGCAGGAACGTGCCCTCCAGGGAGCGCTTGCCGTTTGCACCACCGCCGCCAAAGCCTGCGGCCTCGCCCACGCAGTAGAGGCCTCCTACAGGCCGGCCCTGAGCGTTGAGAACGCGGCTCTGCAGATCGGTTTGCAGCCCCCCCAGGCTCTTGCGGGTGATCAGCTGCATGCGGATGGCAATGTAGGGGCCGGCGCCCGGTTTTTGTAGCGGGGCCGGTTTGCAGGTGCGCAGCCGGTCCGGCTTCCATTCCCGGGCATGCTGGATCATGCGGATCTGGGGATCGTTATGGAGACTGGTGCCGGAGGCGAAATTGGCGTCGAAGGCATCGACCGTGCCCTGGAGCGTCGCCGGGTTGATGTCATGGGAACAGGTCAGCGCGTTCATCTTTCCGGCCAGATCGCCGAGTGTGTCCGCGACCAGGAAATCCCGACTTTCGTGCTGCATCTGACGGACCAGTGCGTGGTTGCCCAGTAGCAATTCTTTCACGAACAAGGGGAACTGCTTGTCCCGGATGCGGGCGTTATGCTCGGCTCCGGAAATGGCAAATTCCTTCGCGGCAATACGCCAGTTGAGCAGGTGCCAGGTCCAGGGTTTTTCCTGCTCGGCCACCCGCTGGCACAACCAGTGGGTATCAAAACCGGTCACCAGCGGCTCCGGGCCGATGCGCTCGCCACGATGGTTCAGCCAGAGGGCGGATTTGCAGGGAATGGTGGATAGCCCGTGGCCCGGGAAATGGGGGTACGGATGGGGAAAGCCGGCGGCGTAGTTCCACATCTCACCCGCGTGGGTGATCTGCCCATCCAGAGCGTCGGCAACCCAATGGTGCATGCGGCCATCCGCATACGGGTGTGCCCCGTTCAGCATGCTGGCAGGCCGGGGCCTGTCAGCGGGCCAGTTGGCCCGGCATTCCTCGTGGCTACCGTTGATACCACCGGTAGCCAGTACCACCGCCGGTGCCGCCAGGCGAACTTCCTGACCGGTAGCCTCATTGATGGCCAGGGCGCCGCTGACCTTGCCGCCCTCGTGGTCCAGTTCGGTAATGCGATGCTCATGCAACAGGGTGAGCCTGCCAGCGCTGTTTTCCCGATGCAGGGCCGCCAGCAGGCAGCGAACCAGTTCCCGGGCGGTGCCCCAGACCACATGATATCGGGGTAGCCGGTTGCCATCACCGAAGCGCCCCCGCTCCACCCAGTTCACAGCCGGAAGGAACTTGATGCCCTCATTGGTCAGCCAGTCGTACACCTCACTGCGGGAGTGTTCCACGTAGTAACGGGCCCATTGCAATGGCCACTGGTCATCGGGTGCCAACTCGCCAAAACGGAGCCAGTCGCCCAGGGCGATTTCCGGTGTGTCTGCAATCTTCATGCGCTTCTGCAGGGGAGTGCCCACCAGCATCATGCCGCCAAAGGCCCAGAGTGCCAGACCACCCATGCGTTCTTCGGTGTCCCGGTCTGCCAGGGTGACCGTTTTCCCGGCCCGCAAACCCTCGAGAGCGGTAACGATGCCCGCCAGTCCACCCCCGACCACCAGAATGTCTGAAGCAACCACCTTCGCCATGATGTGTATCCGACCTGTTAGCAATGAGTTGTCAGGTTTAAAGATAGACCGGTACCATGGCTTTAAAATTGACATCAGAGGCCAACAAAATTGACCTTAGACGCCACCGTTTCCATTGGCTGGATAAACACGGTAATCGGTGCGGCAAAACGCCTTTCCGTAGATGCGGAAACCCTGTTGGCGGAGGCGGGCATCCCCACCGCCGCCTGCGAGCACGAACGCTGGCCTATCGATGACATTACCCGCCTCTGGCACGCCGCAGAGCGTTGCACCGGAGATCCCGGTTTCGGGCTCAAAGTGGGTGCGGATTTCAGTCCCATGAGCATCAGCGGCGTCGGTTTCGCTCTCCAATCCGCCGCAACCCTGCGTGAAGCCATTGTGAAGGTCCAGCGGTTTCAAAGACTGATATCGGATGGCGGCCGGTTCCAGATCATCGCCGGTAATACCGCCACCTGGCTGGTCTACCACCCCCGGCAGGGCAAGCTGGCATTCAGCCCACACCAGATCGAGGCTGTGCTTGCATCTGTGGTTGGCTTCGCCAGTTGGGTGACGGGAACCCGGATGCAGCCGGCCAGGGTCCAGTTCAACCAGCCACCCCTCGGGCCACTGAAGGGCTACCAGGCTGTGTTCAATTGCCCGGTGGCATTCGAGCAGGCATTTAGCGGCGTGCTGGTGGAGAACACGGTGCTGGACCAACCCCTGCCCCAGGCAGACCCTCAGCTCGCGCAGGTTCACGAGCGCTACACCAGTGCCCGTCTGGCGGCCCTGACCATGAGCAGTGCCTCGGTTCCGGAAATACAGCGATGGCTGGGTGCCCGGACCGGCCCGGTTCTGCCCCGCAGATCAGAGGCAGCCGAAGCCCTTGGTATCAGCGAGCGAACGCTCGCAAGGCGACTTCGGGAACAGGGACACACGTTCGACGGCCTGCTGGACGAAGTCCGCCGCCAGAAGGCGCTCCACGCGGTAGCCGAGACCAGCGCCACCCTTCCGGAGATAGCGGAGTCTCTGGGGTTTGCCGAAGTGAGCACTTTCTACCGGGCTTTCAAGCGATGGACCGGCTCGCCCCCGGTTCGCTGGCGCAAACGGCGGAGCCTCTCCAGCGAAGGGGAATGAAGAAGCCTGCTAGCCTCCGAAAATCGTGGTGAGCCCGCCATGGCAAAAATTTTTTTCATCCAACTGCAACTTTCCGCCTCGCTCTCCCGTAGCCGATGTACACCCATCACGAATCCCTCTGAACAGGTGGGTCACAACCAAGCACAAGGAGAACGTCATGACAAAACACGTCAACAAAACTGCATTGCTGACAGCTACCCTGGTATCCGGCGCCATGATGGCGGGTACCGCACTGGCCGGTAACCATGGAATGAACGCTGCCCGGGTCTGGGCGGATGATCAGAGCGTTGCCGCCGGAACCGTTACCGCGAAGAAAGTGAACGCAGAAATGAACGGCTGGCTGGTGGTTCACCGCACTGATGAAGACATGAAGCCCGGCCCGGTCGTTGGTCATGCACCACTGAAAAAGGGCAAGAACATGGACGTCGCTGCAATCCTTACCGAGGACGTCAAACCTGGCGACATGCTCATGCTGATGGTGCACGGCGAGGATGGCGGGATGAAAACCGGCACCTTCGAGTACACGCTCGGGGCCAAGGAAGATGGGCCGGTCCGCAAGGACGGGAAACTGGTGATGACCACTATTACGGCCAACTAAGCAGTCAGGTCTGGTCTACCACGCCCCCAATGGGCGTGGTAGACCTTCGACTCAGCTCAGATTTGCTTGTACACAACCTCGGACAGGCGACTGCGGTTGCCATCAGTGTCCAGGGTTCGCATGGCGAAGTACCAGGTGCCGGCGGTCAATTCATCCACCAGAATCTCATCAACCGAGGCATCGCCAATCGCGAGGCTCTGGTCCAGATTATCCGGATTGGTTCCGTAGACCACTTCAAAGCCGGCGATTTCACCCATGCTCAGGCTCTCGCCATTCTCGCGGGTCAGCGGCGCGGTCCAGCTCAGCAGCGCAGCGTTGGCCGGGATCGTCGGTTCCTGAACGGTTCCGGTATCCGCTACCGTGTCACCGGAGCTGTCGGTACCTGCCGTATCGGTGCTATCAGCGACCTGACCTTCGGCGCTTCCCTCGGCTGTTCCAGAGGTGGTGTCGGTGGTGGAGTCACTGCCGCCACTACCAGTCGTCCCTTCACTGCCAGTCGTGCTGTCTCCCGAATCGGCAACAGCGGTATCCGAGTCTGAATACACGTCAGCAATCGTCTTGAATCGCTGGACATTGCGATACTCGACGACAACCAGCTTCTGGCTGATCACACTCGATTCCACAGTGGCCTGAAGCTCGGAAGACTGAAGAGCTGCAGCGCTGACCAGATCCGCCAGCGCAACGTTGACACCATCGCCCATGATATCGATCCGGCCATTGGTCGCGATCTGGGCGGTCAGGTTATTCAGAACCTCGGAGATGGTATTCCACCGGGTGCTGTCATTCACCAGCGCCAGGAAAGCGGCGTTGGTGATCGCAACCTGAAGGGCATCCGCTGAGATGCTACCCAGATCGTCCAGCCGGGTCAGGTCCGGCGGGGCCAGCCGGAGCGCACCGGCGGACAGCCCGAACCAACCCTCAACGGCCTGGTAAGCAGCGGACAGTGCTTCCGGAGACAGACCGTTAGCACTCCGCTCTGCCAGCGTCACTGCGAGATGGGTCAACGGTGTCAGATGCACCGTTTCCATCGTCAGGTCACCAGCACCCCGCAGGCTGAATTGGCTATCCAGCGGCATGGGCTGACCAAAGGCTACTGCCTTGGCACCGGTCTGGTCACACCGGGGAACCACGTCGCAAATCATGCGCGTACTACCATCGGCCTGGAGCTCAACCAGTGCCCAGCCATCAGCCTTGCCCCGCAACCGCAGGTCATAGCTGCCATCATCCGCGGTCAACACCGGCTTGGCCGCCAGCCGGTCCGGAGCGTAATAGCCGTCTTTGTCCGCGAGCAGGCGATTCGCTGTTACGAGCCCTTGCTGGATAACCCCCTTCATGGCCGCACCGGCAACCTCGACTCCCGGTTCCTGGCTCTGAGCCACCGTGTTGCTGTCGCTGGCCGTCATATCCTTGAAGCAGCCCGAAAGAAGAACGGACGCCGAGAGAATCAGCAGTCCCTGCTTCGATGATTTTTTGCCGCAATATGACATCGTTTTGCACCAATTTATTGACGAATTGGGCAAATGATACTGCGTCCGTTTCTGACCAAAATGTGATCAGCTTCGCTTTTTATCCGGTGAAAAGTGTCGGGAAAGTGGCGTTTACGGTAGGAAACATCGGGACATTGAAGGTTACAGGGGTAAGGGCTGGGAGCTGGGACTTAACTCCATGTTTTATGGTTATATTTTAAACAAGAGGAAGAACTGAATGGGCGGGGACCTGCGGTAAGGTCCGACTGGTGTTTACAAATTTAAACAGTGGAAATTGGTGATTTCACGGTAAAGGGGCCGACTCCGGGGCAAAACCCAAGACGGGGTCAGATGAAAAGCGCGTCAGCGCTTTTCATCTGACCCCATTTTCACCGAAACCAACGCCTGATCCTCAATCCCCGCTGCGCGCAATCAAACGCCGCACCTGGGCCAGATTGTCATTGGCAGTCACGTGGTAACTGGGTGAGGCCTTGGCGGCCTTGCTGAAGAACTCTTCCGCCTCCCGGTAGTTGCCTTCGTTCATCAGGATATAGCCGATGGTGTTCCAGGCATCCGCTTCCGGCATCACCTTGATGAGCGCCTCCAGGGCCTCATCGAAGCGCTCCAGACGGGTATAGAGCTGGCCAAGGTTGCGCCATGCGCGTTCATGCTCGGGATCGATGTTCAAAGCGGTCTGGTACTGATATTCAGCTCGATTCCAGTGGCCGATCAGGTAAAAGGAGTAACCGAGGTTGTTGTGGAGCCTCGCATTACGGGGAGAAATTGCCAGGGCCCGATCATAGTAGGTTCTCGCGGCGGCAAATTCGCCTCGCAGGTCGGCCATGATACCGAGGGCGTTGAAGGCCTGCCAACGTTTGTCATCGGCAGCCACCGCCTTCTCCAGCATGGTTCTGGCTTTCTCGTGCTGGCGCTGTTTCATCAGCATCAGGCCCAGCCCTTCAAGGGCACCGGCATGGTCAGGTTCCAGTTGCAGGGCCAGCTGAAATGCCGAGGCGGCTTTGTCCAGAGCGCCCTTGTGCTGATTAATGGCGCCCACCTTGTAAAAGGTATCCGCGTTCTTCGGGTCCAACTCCAGGGAGCGGATGTATTCGAACACCGCCTCATCCAGTTTCCCCTGCCGATAGGCCGCATCGCCCCGGGCGATGGCCTCCTCGGCTGATTCCACCGGCATCAGGGTGGAAAACGTCAGCTCGGATTTGCCATCGTAGAGGTCTGTATAGGCATTGCCGCTTTTTACCTGGGGGCCGCTGGCGCAGCCACTGAGGAACAGCAACATGGCCACCAGGCCTGCGCCGGCCCGCTTCCGCAACCGTGCCCGGGCCAAGCCGCAAGCCTTGGTGCCAACCGCAGCATCCATCCGTTGTCCAGTCATGGCAAACTCTCCCTTTCTTGTTATAGACTTCAGTAGACTTGGAAGTGATCCAGCAAACCTACGATGGCCGGTCCAATAGCCACCACGAAGAAGGCCGGAAACATGCACAACACCAGAGGAAACACCATCTTGGTGGAAACCTTGCCAGCTTCCTCTTCCGCCCTCTGCATACGTTTGTCCCGGAACTCCTCCGAATAGATCCGCAGGGATTCGGCAATACTGGTACCGAAACGCAGGCTTTGACTGAGCAGCGCCACCAGACCACCGATTTCTTCCAGACCGGTGCGATCCGCGAGGTTTTTAAGAGCATCAACCCGATCCACCCCGGCGCGCATTTCACTGTTTACCAGGGACAGTTCTTCAGAAAGATCGGGATGACCGATCACCAGCTCATCGGCAACTCTCTGTAGTGCCGGCTTCAAGCCGTAACCCGCTTCTGTGCAGACCACCAGGAGATCCAGTGCGTCGGGGAAGCCGTTGTATAACCGGCGCTTGCGACGTTCGATCATTTTGGCCAATACATAGTTGGGGCCCAGCGCGCCAACCAACATCGCGCCGGCCGCTGCCTGCACCACCTCAATGGTCGTCAGCCCCGGCACCCAGCGCAGACCGAAGAAAACCGCCAAAGGCAGGCCAACGATCAACAGGGTCTTGATGGCATAGAAGTTGGCGAGGGCGCCGTCGTTCCTGAAGCCAGCATGTATCAGTCGCTCCCGGGTACGATTGCGATCCCCTTCCTTCTTGGGCAGGAAGTGTGGCGCGGTCGATTTCAGAAACGAAGATACGGCGCCATCCCGATGCGTCTCGCTCGCCTCCGGAGCGACGACATTGTGCAGCCGGCTGCGCACCGGATGGAACATGGTTGAGACCAGGTACATGCCAGCGAGGGCAAGGCAGAACACCGCCACCGCCATCAATCCGATAAAAGCGTATTGCGCCATCTGGCGGTCCTGTATGACGGTATCGAGCAATCCGATCACGTATTCCATGGCTCACTTCTCCTACACCTTGATATTGAGGATCTTCTTGATCCAGAACACGCCAATCACAATCAATATGAGAGCTATCAGAACAATGTCGGCACCCCGGGGGCTTTCGATAAGCATGGGCATGTAGTCCGGGTTCACCAGCGAGATCAGTACAAAGAGCACAAACGGCGTCATGGTCAGGACCCAGGCTGAAATCCTGCCCTCTGCGGAGAGGGTTCGGACCCGGCGTTGGAAGCGGAAACGACCGCGGATCACGCCGGCAATTTTTTCCAGCACCTCCGCCAGATTACCCCCGGACTCTCGCTGCACCAGAACAGCCGTAATCAGCGCCATCACCAGTACGCTGGGCACCCGCTGCAGAAGGCCGAATAATGCCGCCCGAACATCACCGCCGTAATTGATCTCGTTGAAGGTTTTCTGGAACTCTTCCTTCACCGGACTTGGCATTTCTGTCGAGACCAGCCGGATAGCTTCAATAAACGGGTGCCCTGCCCGCAGGGCACGGATGATGACATCCACGACATCCGGCAACTGTTCCTCGATCTTCGCAATCCGTTTACTGCGTTTGTTACGCAGATAGAGGAACGGCGCACTGGCGGCAAGTGGTGCCAGCACCATCGGCGCCCACCAGGCTTTGGTCATACTGAAGCCTACGAAGGCCGCGACGGCCGCCAGCAGAAGCGCCAGTAACAACACCCGGTAGGCTCTGGTCTGGTGACCGCTCTGTGCGATCAGACTGACCAGTGGCTGGAGCAAATGCATGGATTCCAGGCGCTTCTCCAGGGGTGACAGGTCCCGAAGATATTGCTCCTGCATCAGGGAAAGTCTTTTCTGTGCCTCCTCTCCCTGGGTCATTTTGTGCATGCGCTCGTTGAGCCGCTTCCGGGCGCCCCGGCTCTCACCGAAAACCGGAATCACCAATCCCTGGGAGAGCAGAAACACTGCCACGAACACCAGGGCAAGAAATATCCAGAGTTTGTCTCCCAACGCTTCCATGGCTCAGTCCTCGAAATCGGGATCGAAAAGTGACAGGGGCACGGCGATGCCCCGCTGGTGCAGGTGCTCATGGAAACGGGGCACAATGCCGGTCGCCCGGTAGCGTCCCACCACCTTTCCTTCCTCGTCACGGCCCATGCGCTGGAAGTTGAACAGCTCGGACATGGTGATCACGTCCCCTTCCATGCCATTGATCTCCTGCACACTGACCAGGCGGCGGGTACCGTCCTCCTGGCGCTCCACCTGGAGCACCACATCAATAGCGGACGCCACCTGGGAGCGGATCGCCTTGACCGGCATGGTGGTGCCCGTCATGGACACCATGTTCTCTATCCTGGTGAGGGCATCCCGGGGCGCATTGGCATGCAACGTGGTCATGGAGCCGTCGTGGCCGGTATTCATGGCCTGGAGCATATCCAGGGCTTCGGCACCACGGACCTCCCCGACGATAATGCGGTCAGGCCGCATCCGCAGGCTGTTGCGGACCAGATCCCGCTGGGTGACCTCGCCCTTGTTCTCGATATTTGGAGGCCGGGTTTCCAGACGCACCACGTGGGGCTGCTGCAGCTGGAGCTCCGCCGAATCCTCGATCGTAACAATCCGCTCGTTATCCGGAACGAAGCCCGAAAGCACATTCAGCAGCGTGGTCTTACCCGAACCCGTTCCGCCGGAAATCAGAACGTTCAATCGGCCGCGCACGATGCTCTCGAGCAGGCCGGCGATGGGCGCCGTCAGGGTGCCCTTCTCCATCAATGCCTCCATGGACAGGCGGCCGATGGAGAAACGGCGAATGGACAACAGTGGACCATCTACTGCCAGGGGCGGAATGATGGCGTTGACCCGGGAACCGTCCTTCAGACGGGCATCCACCATCGGCGAGGATTCATCAATCCGGCGACCGACACTGGACACGATGCGGTCAATGATGTTCAGCAGGTGGGTATCACTGTGGAAACTGACATCCACCTTTTCCAGCTTGCCATTGCGCTCGACATAGATGCTGTCGTGGCCGTTGACCAGGATATCGGCAATGGATTTGTCAGCCAGCAGCGGCTCCAGTGGGCCCAGCCCCAGGATGTCATCCTGGATCTGGCGGATGATGCGCTGACGGGCGGTCAGCGAGAGAGGAATGGACTCCTCTGACATCAACCTCTGGCCGATTTCCTGCAGCTGACGCTCGGCTTCTTCTTTTCCCAGGGTACCCAGGAGGGAGAGATCCAGAACCTTCATCAGCTTCTGATGAATTTTCTGCTTCCAGGCTCGCTCCTGCTCTTCCTCGGCTTTGCGAGCCAGTGACGGCCCACCGCCATTGTGAACCAGTGGTGGCTCCGGCTCGCCCTTGCCAAATTCGTTCAGTCGGTTCAGTTCCATGACACTCTCCTCAGGCTCCTGCCAGTTTCCGCCACATCCGGCCCAGGCCGGACTGTGGAACCACTTTCTTGCCGCTCAGTACTTCCGCCATCCGGACCATACTCCGGCTGACCGGTGACGAGGGTGCGGCCTCCAGCAGGGGCACCCCCAGGTTGGAGCTTTCCGCCACCTTGGCGTAATCGTTGGGAATGAAGGTCATATCCCCGATACCCAGTGCTTTTTCGATATCCCCGGCGGTGAGTGCCAGCCGTTTGTCCCACCGGTTCACCACGATCCCGATCCTGTCCGCCGGCACGCCCATGTAACGGGTGAGGTAGTGAAGAAGGCGTCGACCGTCCTGAACGTGGGAGATGCTTTGCTGGAGCACCAGCAACACTCGGTCGGCTGATTCCAGTAACATTCCGGTCACGCTGTCGATCTGGCGAGGGAGGTCAACGACAGTGTGGTCGTAGCCGGAGCGCAGTAACGTCACAAGCTTCTGCAGCTGCCCTTCATCGATATCGCCCGGGACGACGAGTTGGTCCGAGCTGTTGCCCAGCAGATGCAGGCCGCTCTTGTGTTTCAGCATGTGACCCTCAAGTGCCAGCAGGTCCATGTTGTCCGCTCTCAGAATGGCATCCACCAGGCCGCCGCCTTCATGCAGATCGAAGGCGGATGCCAGGTTGCCGAATTGCAGATCCATATCCAGCAGGGCCACCCTCTGTTCGATCCGCTCCGCCAGGCTGTGAGCCAGAGACGCTGCGATTGTGCTGGCTCCGGATCCGCCCTTGGCGTTGATGACAGCAAACATGCCGCCGCCGGAATCGGAATCCGGCGCCAGTTCCGCGGCTATCCGGACCAGGGATTCCAGCACCTCCTGCTTGGGCGCCGGAAAACTGAAATAATCCCTCGCTCCCACCCGCATGGCAGTTCGCATGATCGTCATATTCTCGGGGCCGGTCACAATCGTGGGTACCCGGCCATTGACCGGTCGATCGTCCAGGGACCGGAGCTCGTCTTCCCACGCGGAGGTCGTGCAGAAGATCAGCGCATCGGGCAGTTCCTTGAGATTGTAGAGTGGGTCAGAATGGCCATTGGTGATCAGGCGTTTACTCAGCGCCAGCCCGGGCTGGTCACCAAGCATGTCCTCAAGCTCCTGTAATTCCCCGGCATTGCGCCCGGCAATCAAAACGGTAATACGTGCTTTCATGGCTTCGCCCTTCCTTGTTGATTCAACTGATGGTCCCGAAACAGCCGGTTCCTTCCCGCGACACGCCGAGGCTCTCTCGCGGCAGCACCGTCACGAACGGTGGCAGTTCAAAGGTCCGGAAAAAGAACGGAATGATCAGTTGATGCTGAAAACCGCTCACTTCACTGCGAATGAAGGCTATGTCGAGATAATTCCCCGCCGGGTCGGCCATAACACCGCCGGTGGAGGTGAGATAGTCGATGGAGATATGTGATTCCATGAGGCCTCTGAGTATGGGGCTCTCGCCGGAAGTGCCCGGCTCATCGAACATGGCAACCCGGCGAATGGCGCTGTGCTCTATGGGGCAGACCACCGCGACCCGTGCGGCCCGCCGACTCATCTCATCCAGCGTGTTCCAGACAAACATCAGCCGCCCGAACTCGATGCAGGCGAACAGCAGGATGAAGAACATCGCCCCGACAACCGCAAACTCCACGGTATGCAAACCCGATTGCTTTGTGATGTTCATAGCGCCCTCATCTGCACGGTACTCTGCATTACAAAGGCCATACTGATCGGCTCTCCCCCGTAAAACGCGGGAATCTGTCCAATCAGCGGGATGTAGTTGTAGGTGGCGCTCACGGAGACATGGCTGGCATCCGGACTGGTGACCGAAATATCACTGGTGGACCAGCCCGGCAGCAGAGGTTCTCCGGTCCCCAGAGTGTTGCCATAAACCACGAGGTTGCTGGTTTGCTGCACCAGGCCACTGTCGAGGAGAATAAGATTCAGACTTCCATTCAGTGCTGATGAGGAAACATGTCTGGCGCCGTCGCGTGTCGCCCTGGTCATGGTGTGGTACTGGCTGAACGCCCATCCCAGCTCGCTTACGGCAAAGACAACGAGCAGCAGAAACGGAGCAGTCAGCCAGAATTCGAGGGTTGCGATGCCCTTCTGTTTTTTTCCGGTCTTGATCAGTGCGTCCATGTCATTACTTCCCTCCGGCTCTGGATACCTTCTCAGCTATCGAAGGTATCCGGGTCCTTGTACAACTGGATGATCCTTGGTCCGGGTCCTGCACCGGGATCCGGTCCCGGCACCCCATTACCACCACAGTCATCCTTGAACTGGCCATAGAACACCGCCTGGCCAGCCTGGTTCATCTTGTCGATCATGTAGAAACAGCTGAAACCGAGCAGCTCCACAGAACTCTGACCGTTGGCGAGGCCATCGCAGTTGCCCACGGGCATGGTCAGGATCCTCCGGCCCGGCTGGCCGGTAGGTGGTGAATCCGGGTTGACGTTCTCGTACTGGTTCAGATACCAGTCGAGGTCATAATCCGGGACAGTCCCGGCGATATAATCGTCTTCGTCATAGGGGGCGTGGTCGGTAAACCAGTCCGGCGGGTAGTCCGCGGCACTCACTGGGCCGTTATAAATACCGAGGCGAGTATTGATGCCCTGGGCAAACGGGCCGACAGTATTGCCAGGCTCCGTTTCGATATCGCCGTCACCGCCGGTATCCAGACAGGCGTCGAACTTGCCCGCGGCCGCTTCCCGAACATCGGCCCCACCACTGCTGCCATCGAGGCGAATCAGGTAGAAATTGCCGTTGCCAACCTCGGAGCTGGTACCAGATCCGATCTTCAGCTGCTCCACTTCCCCCCGGGAATAGCCATAGTTATCCTCACCCGGGGTTCCACAAGCCATCATGGGCACCACGTTGCAGGCGGTCTTGATGGTCGGACTGGGCCCGGCAACTGCAGTACCCGCAACTGCAAGATCATTGACTCCAAGTACCGGTGCAAACCATTCCGCCACGTCATAGTTGTCGACGCGGGCGCGGACGTATTGAGCCGGCGTAGTGCCTGGTGCAAAGGGATTCAGCGTATTTGAAAACTCCAGCACCAATGTGAGATCACCACTGGCCGAGGCCTCACCGAGGCCGGCATTACCTGGTGCGGCTGTGTTGGCATCAAAGGTGGAATGCCCGGCCGCATCCGCCAGCAGCGTATTTCCGGTCTGGTCAAGAACCTTGGCAGCGCTGAGTGCAGCGGCATCCAGGGCATTCTGAAGTCGCGTCTTTTCCAGGTGCGCGTTACTGATATCCAAGGCCAGGGCAGCCATCCCCAGGATGGCCACCAGGGAAATGGCGACCATGGGCAGGATGGCACCTTGCTGAGAGTTTTTTACCTTACCGACCGCATCCATGGTCTATCCTCCCGATCAGCGCTGCAGCCCCATGCCAACGCCACCACTCATGTCCGGTCCTAGCCGTTCAGGTTTGCCGGTATCCTTGACGTAGCTGTTATACCCTGCCTCGGCCTTGCGGCCATCCAGCACCGGCAGCTCGGGCGGTTCCTGCCCGGGTGGCACGTACTTCTGTGCGGCAATCATCTGGCGGACGGAATTCCCGAACTGGTCTTCCGAACTGGGCGAAGCGCACCCTGCCAGGAGCAGTCCCGTTGCCAGTCCTGTTATTACTGCCTTGATTGTGCGGTTGTATGCATCCATGACGTCCACCTCAGAGTTCGTGACCGAATTGACCTTCCACACTACCTTGCTGCCCGGGTGCTGATTCCGCACCGGGTTTACGCCTGCCTTCCATGTAACCCAGGAGATAGAACTCTAGATCCGAGGGCTCCACAAAGTAGTCCGTGGGCAAGCTGAACTGCTTGCGATCCACCGGCTTGGCAAAGTGAGGCGTGACCAGGATCACCAGCTCAGTCTTGCCCTTAACGAATTCCTGGCTGCGAAACAGATTGCCAAGGATCGGCAGATCGCCAAGACCCGGGAATTTGTTCACCCGCTCCCTCAGGTTCTCGTTGATCAGGCCCGCAACGCCGATGGTCTGGCCATTCGCCAGCTCAACCGTCGAGGAAGCGCTGCGGCTGGTAAGCGCATTAATAAAGAAGGTGGCGGCGGTATCGGGAACCTCGAGCACAATGGAGTTCTGATTGCTGAGCTCGCTGACCTTGATGTTCAACTTGAGGCTGATCATTCCGGAGTCGAGGACGGTCGGGAGGAAGCCGAGACTGATCCCGAATTCCTTGAACTCGATCTTGACGCCATTGTCCTGCCCGCTGCCCACCGGAATGGGGAATTCACCGCCAGCATGGAAGGTGGCTTCCTGGCCAGTCAGGGTGGTGAGTGTCGGCTCGGCGAGAACCTTGGCCAGGTTGTTTTCCTGGGCTGCATCGATCACCAGATCAAACAGGGTGTCGCCATCCAGGAAGCTGGCGAAGAGGCCTGTGCTTTCGAAAGTCAGGGGCTCTCGGAGAATCTGGGTGGCCGGCGGGCCGAAGGGGCTGAGGGTGTTGGTACCACCGCCAGGTATCGCGGCTGCGGGTGACAACGCAGTGCCGTTATTGCCGGCACCGATGGTGAGCAGGGAATTGGCGTTCATGGCCTCGAACTTGGCGCCAATCCGCTTGAGGAAATCCCGGGAGACTTCGGCCACCTGCACCTCTAGCATTACTTGCTGGGCACCTCCGACCTGCATCATATTCAGGACCTTGCCGTCTTCCCCGCCCTGGAAACTCCGGGCCAGATCCATTGCGGCAACCATTCGGGCAGAGCTGCTGACTTCACCACTCAGGATAATCGCACCCTGGGATGACCGGACCTCTATTTCGTCACCGGGTAGCACCTGATGAAGTTTGGACTTCAGGCCCTCAAGATCGTGTGTCACATCAATGCCGACAGCCGCGACCACCTGATTGTTGTTATCCCACAGCGTCACGTTGGTCGAGCCGAGCTGCTTACCCACCACGTAAAGCTGACGGGATCGCAGGATCAGGATGTCGGCAATATCGGGATTACCCACCGAGATCTTCGCCACCGGCTGCTCCAGATAAAGGATCTGGGACTGGTTCAGGGCGACTTCAACGACCTGCCGGTCCATTCCGCTTGCCAGCATCACCTGGCCCTTCACGGCGACCGGGATCGCGGACAACAGCAGGAACAGCCCGATCAGGCATCCCTGCAGTGACAGTTTCTTCGTGTTTATTGTCATGGTCACTCTCTCCCTGGGTTACTTCCTTTGCGGCTGCGTACCTCCGGCAACCGCTGCGTTAAAATCCGTCTTACATGGAGACCTTCGAGGTGCTGACATCCGTCCCTCGGATAATGGTTACCCGGGAGCTGGTGGCCACAACCCTGCGCGGCGCCGGTTTCAGGGCCGGCTTGGCCTCGACCACGACTTCCTCCTTGACCGGTTCTGGCTCCGGACGCAGGCTGTCATCCAGCGGGTTACGCAGGGCCAGCTGGATCATGCCCTCCTGGGTGGCCTGCACCAGTTCCTCTGCCTCATCGGAGCTCAACTCGAGGGTGACAGCACGCACAATGACGGGCTTGTCCTTTTCCGGAGAGGCAGTCTGGTCCACAGCCAGCACTTTGACGTTCTCCAGCAGGGTCCGGGATTCGTAACGGTAGTTGCCGTTTCGCTTAGCCGCGACAATATCCACCCGGTTACCGGGCATCAGGAAGCCTGCCACACCGATAACGTCATTGACCCGGACCGTGACAGCCCGTTTATTCGGTGCAATCACTGCAGACAGGGCGCTACCACCACCAAAGGCGGCTACCTTCTCCTTGAGAATCATTTCACCCGGATAGATGGTCGTGGTCGCCACCTGCCCTTCAATTGACTCTGCTTCGGTCAGCGCACTGGAGGGCACCATCGATCTCGGCATGGTGGCCACTTTCAGGTCACTGGCTTCCACCTTCTTGCCAAAGGGAATCTGCAGGGCAGCCACAACGACAGGGACACCATCCTCCGTAGTCGGTGACGCAAATCGGTCAAGCGCCCAGCCCCTAGCCAGGTAGGCGGCGCCCAGGCCCATGATCAGGGCAAAAGAGAGCATCAGAAGAGTTCTTGACTTGAACATAGCGATCACCCCACGTTTTCCAGCTGTACGAAGTAATTTTGCCAGGCCCACCGGATGGATTCGGTGGTCAGCCGGGCCGGTAACCCGCGGTACCTGCAGTAATCACTGACCAGGCCAAGCAGGTCCCGG
>JABURI010000248.1 GCA_014762755.1 Marinobacter sp. | reverse complement strand
TCGATGCCTTTGTCACGATCGGTGGTCGGGACGTTGTGATCCGGGGTGGCGATGTTGGCATCTATCCGCCACGGTTTGCGGCCGGCCAGGCGCAGGCCTTCAAACGCTTGCGGTGAGGTGACTTCGTGCAGCAACTGTCGGTCAATATAGATCAGTGCGGAGCCGTCGTCCCGCTGTTTGACCAGGTGGTCGTCCCACAATTTGTCGTATAAGGTCTTGCCCGCCATGGTTCTCTCTCACTCTCTGGGGGTTTCTGGTTTTGACTTCATTGTTGGTTATGTTACTCCCCTGGCCTGCATAACCTCAATTCATGTTTTTTATTCTTTGCATTCCTTTCTGGCATATTTTACTTTGGGCTCAACCCAGCCCCCGAACCTGTGAATGCCACCGAGAGGAAGGGCCTCGAAATGGATTCCAATTCTCTGAGAGCGTTTCTAACCGTTGTCGACCAGGGCTCTTTTTCCGAAGCCGCAGAGGTTTTGCACCTCACCCAACCGGCGATCAGCAAACGCCTGGCGGCCCTGGAGAACCAGCTGGGGACAAAGCTGATCGACCGCAGTCACCGTGAAATCCGACTGACCGATGCAGGAACCCGATTACTGCCCCACGCGAGGAAGATCCTGGACGAAATTCACAACGCCCGGGTGGCGCTGTCGGCTGACGATGGCGAGATAAGCGGGGTACTGGAGATTATCGCGTCGCACCACATCGGCTTGCACCACCTGCCCAACTGGCTCCGGCGTTTTTCCCGTGACAATCCGGAGGTGCGGTTGAATCTGCAGTTCATGGAGTCGGATGCCGCTTACGCGCAGATGCTTAAACGTAACGCGGAGCTGGCGTTTGTCACACTCAGTGACAGTATGGGAAGCCAGTTCGTGGTATATGAACAGTGGTCCGATCCCATGGCGTTTGTGGTCGGGCGGGATCATGAGCTGTCAGGACAGGTTTCGGCGTCACTTGAGGATCTTGCCCGCTATCCGGCTCTGTTACCCGATACCACAACGGCCACCTATCGGACTGTCAGTCGCCTTTTTCTGGAGGCGAATCTTCCGCTGAAACAGCAGATTCCGACCAATTACCTTGAGACGCTCAAGATGATGACGAGTGTCGGGCTTGGCTGGAGCGTTTTGCCGGTGAGCATGCTGGATGAATCTGTCCATCAGCTGGATACCGGCTACTCCGTTAACCGGATGCTCGGAGGCATCGGGGTGGCCGGGCGCCAGCTCAGCCAGGCAGCGGGGGCGCTGCTGAAGGTTGTGCGGGAGGAGGAAACGGGCAAATCAACGTAAATCATTGACGATCAGGAGAAGACATGGGCTTTGACGATTACCTCAAGATTCTGGCCAAGCACGATGGCTCGGACCTTTACCTGAGCACCGGCGCTCCGCCCTGCGCCAAGTTCCATGGTTCGCTCAAGCCCATCGACCGGGCTCCCATGGGGCCCGGTGCGATCAAGGATATCGCCTATACCATCATGGACGATGAGCAGATCGCGGAGTTCGAGCAGGAGCTCGAAATGAACCTGGCCTACAGCATTCGCAACGTGGGCCGGTTCCGGATCAATATTTTCCGGCAGCGCAACGAGATTTCGATTGTCGCGCGGAACATTGTGACTGAGATCCCCAATGCCGATGATCTCGGTCTGCCTCCGATCCTCAAGGATGTGGTGATGGCCAAGCGCGGCCTGGTTCTGTTTGTGGGTGCCACCGGTTCGGGGAAATCGACTTCCCTCGCCGCTCTTATCGATCACCGGAACACAAATTCCGCTGGCCACATCATTACCATCGAAGATCCGGTGGAGTACATTCACCGCCATAAAAAGTGCATTGTTAACCAGCGCGAGGTAGGGGTTGATACCCGAAGCTTCCAGAAAGCGCTCAAAAACACCCTGAGGCAGGCACCGGACGTCATCCTGATCGGTGAGATCCGGGACCGGGAAACCATGGAGCATGCCCTGGCCTTCGCCGAAACCGGGCACTTGTGCATTTCCACCCTGCACGCCAACAATGCCAACCAGGCGCTCGATCGCATCATCAACTTCTTCCCCGAGGAGCGACGCCCTCAGCTGCTGATGGATCTTTCGATGAACCTGCGCGCGTTTGTATCTCAGCGACTCGTTCCGACGGTCGACAAGAAACGCTGTGCCGCCATCGAGATCCTGCTCGGAACGCCCACCATCAGTGAGCTGATCCTGCGTGGTGAAATCGACGGTATCAAGGAAATCATGGAGAAGTCGGCCAACCTGGGCATGCAGACCTTCGATCTGGCGCTGTTCAACCTGTGGAAGGAAGGCAAGATTTCCGAGGAAGAAGCGCTGAAGAACGCTGACTCCGCCAACAACCTGCGCCTGAAAATCAAGCTGCATGGTCAGGGAGGTTCGGACTCTTCAGCCGCCTCCGGTCCGACTGGAAGTGGTCTTTCGCTGAAGATCGAGGAAGACGAGGAAGATCCGGAAGAGTAATTTCCCTTCTCAGATGTCACCTGGCGGCGGCCTGAGCCCCCGCCAGGTAACCACCACCGCCAGCGCCATAGCCAGTGCACCGCCCCAGAACGCTGCACCGGTACTGATGCCATCCACCAGAAAGCCCGACATCCAGGCACCGGTCGCACCGCCTGCGCCGAAGGTCAGCCCGCTGTACAGCGCCTGGCCCTGGCCATGGTGGTGTTTGCCGAAGAAGCCCTGGATGTACTGCACTGAAATCGCGTGCAGGGCCCCATAGGAAGCGGCATGAAGAAGCTGTGCGAAGATCAGCACCGCAACCACATCGGTCAACTCGGCAATCAGGGCCCAGCGAATCATGGTCAGCACCAGGGCCCCGATGGCAATCTGCCGAACGGAGAAGCGCCGGGTAAACCGGTGCATTATCAGGAACAGACCGATTTCGGCGACCACACCTAGCGACCAGAGCAAACCGATAGGCAACTTGCCATAGCCGTGTTGCTCCAGATGGATGCTGAAGAATGTGTAGTACGGACCGTGCGAAACCTGGAGGAGGAAGTTCATCAAAAAGAAAGTGACCACCGCCGGATGGGTAATAATTTTCTTCAGGCTGCCCTTCGGGGCCTGCGGTTTAACCTCACCCTTCTCTGACGGCACCAGAAACGCAGAGACTGCTATGCCTGCGAAAACCGGGAGCAGAAGCCACGGAAGGTACCCGACCGGGATAACCTCGAGAACTCCGCCCACCCCGGCTACCGCAGCAATAAAACCGACGGACCCCCACAACCGGACACGCCCGTACCTTTCCTTCTGCTTACCCAGCGTGCGAAGCGTGATGACTTCGTAAAGAGGCAGGATGGCGTTCCAGAAGAAGGTAAAAGCCAGCATGACCAGCAACAGGCCAAAGAACCCCGGCTCAAGAAAAACACCGGCAAAGAACAATGAGCCGGTGATAGCGCCAAACCTCACCAACCTGACGCGTTGCCCGCTTCGGTCACCAAGCCAGCCCCAAACGCTGGGCGCGACAATCTTTGTAAGCTGAATGGTCGCCATCAACGTGGCGATCTGGAGATAGGTGTAACCCTGCCCCTCAAGATAGAGGGACCAATACGGTAGCAGTCCGCCCAACAGGGCGAAAAACCAGAAATAGAGGTTGGATAGCCGCCAGTAAATACCAGGACTCCTGTAATAACGATTTATCGTGAGTTACGGCGGTTCCGGCGGGAAGGGCTGTTCAAAAATGTGGAGCGCCAAGGATGGCGCGACCAAGCCCTACAGGGAGGTATTCACGGGCGTTTTTTGAACAGCCCTTCCCGCCGGAACCGCTTCACCAACCGTTGCAGGCTTCCCGAATCAGAGCTGTTTCAGAACAGGCGTAGAAACTTCAACATCACCATTCTGACCACGATGACGCAGGTAGTGGTCCATCAGAACGATGGCCATCATAGCTTCGGCAATCGGCGTGGCCCGGATGCCGACACAGGGGTCGTGACGGCCGGTAGTGATCACCTCTACCGGATTGCCGTTCACATCGATACTGCGACCAGGCAGACGAAGACTGGAGGTTGGCTTCAGGGCAATGCTGGCTACAATGGGCTGACCAGAGGAAATGCCGCCCAGAACGCCACCCGCGTTATTCGAAAGAAAGCCTTCCGGCGTCATCTCATCCCGGTGCTCGGTGCCCTTCTGTTCCACCGAATCAAAACCGGCACCAATCTCCACACCTTTCACCGCGTTGATACTCATCAACGCATGGGCCAGATCCGCATCCAGGCGGTCGAAAATCGGCTCGCCAAGGCCGGGAGGAACGCCGTCGGCCACCACGTTGATCCGGGCACCGATGGAATCGCCCTCTTTCCGCAGCGCATCCATGTAGGCTTCCATTTCCGGCACCTTGTCGGCGTCCGGGCAGAAGAACGGGTTCTGGTGAACCTGATCCCAGTCCAGCTTTTCCGCCTTGATCGGGCCTAGCTGGGACAGGTACCCGCGGATCTTGATACCAAGGCGCTGCTCCAGGAACTTGCGGGCGACCGCGCCAGCAGCCACGCGCATGGCTGTCTCACGGGCCGAAGAACGGCCACCACCGCGGTAGTCGCGAACACCGTACTTGTGCATGTAGGTGTAATCGGCGTGGGCCGGACGGAACTGCTCGGCGATCTTGGAATAGTCCTTGGAGCGCTGGTCGGTGTTCTCAATGAGCAGACCAATGGGCGTGCCTGTGGTCTTGCCCTCGAACACGCCGGACAGAATCCTCACCTCGTCCGCCTCACGGCGCTGGGTGGTATGGCGGGAAGTGCCAGGTTTGCGACGATCCAGGTCCCGCTGCATGTCAGCTTCCGAGAGCTCCAGGCCTGGAGGGCAACCGTCGATAATGCACCCCAGTGCGGCTCCATGGCTTTCGCCGAACGTGGTTACTGTGAACAGTTTTCCAAAGCTATTTCCCGACATGATTCAGTATCTTATCCAGTTCTTGTGAAAATTCGGTTTAACCACGGGCCTGCCAGGCGCGGAGGTCTTCAGCCCGCAGCAAGAACACGCCCTCACCACCGTTTTCAAACTCCAGCCAGGTGAACGGCAGGTCCGGATAGGCCTGGTCCAGGGCAACCCAGCTGTTACCCACTTCCACGATCAGCAGGCCGTCGTCGGTGAGGTGGTCGGCAGCCTTTGCCAGGATTCGGTGGGCGATATCCAGGCCATCTGCCCCTGCCGCCAGCCCCAGCTCCGGCTCATGGCGGTACTCGTCCGGCATGTCCGCAAGATCCTCCGCATCTACGTATGGAGGATTGCTGAGGATGACATCGTAACGGCCGCTTATATTCTCGAATACGTCAGACTTTACGGTACGGACCCGGCCTCGGACGTCATGGAGATCAATATTCGATTCGGCAACGGCCAGGGCATCCTCGGAAATATCGGACAGATCCACCTCGGCGTCGTCGAACACCATGGCAGCACCGATGCCAATGCACCCGCTACCGGTGCAGAGGTCCAGGATCCGATTGACGTCGGTATCGCCCAGCCAGGGCTGGAGGCCATTTTCCAGCAGTTCGCCAATGGGTGAGCGGGGAACCAGAACGCGCTCGTCCACATGGAATGGCATGCCCATGAACCAGGCTTCACCGAGCAGGTAGGCAAGCGGGACCCGTTCTTTTACCCGGCGCTCTATGCGATCAAGTATCATGGCGCGTTCGTCACGGGTAAGCCGGGCATCCAGAAACAGGGTGTTGTTTTCCAGCGGCAGGTTCAGGCTGCGCATCACCAGCTGAACCGCCTCGTCCCAGACGTTGTCCGTGCCATGGCCGAAAAACAGTGGCGACGCGGCAAATTGCGTCGACGCATAGCGAAGGTAATCGCGGACGGAGTGAAGATAGTCGATGGGACTGGTCACAAGAATCGTTTCCTGTTCTGGCGCATGTCAGCGCGGGATTATACGCTGTTTGCCCCTGCTCCTGCAGCCTAAACCAGCCCGGATTGCTCTCAGATGGCCAAGGGACCGGAACTGCTCCTGTTAGCCTCGAACCGGTCCAGAGCAAGAGCCATGCGTTCCCGGCCAAGCTGAATCAGCTCCGGGGCCTTGTGGTAGTCATAGGTCCGGCAGGCGTTCTTCGGCACATTAACCAGCAGATCCGGCGGATAACCGGCGATCTTGTATTGAACCAGAGCGCTCTGCATAGTTTCGATGGTCAGGTTCATGACATCGAATTTGCCGATGCCCAGCTTGTCCCAGTCGATAGTTTCGTGCTCTTCCTGATGCTTCTTGTCGGTCGGCTTCTTGGCCTTATGGTTCTCTTTCCTATGCGCCTCCCGGCTCAGCTTCTCCTCCGGACTCTCGCCATTCTCTGTCTTCCGGGACCCCATCGATTTGATGGCATCCCAGTCAAACCACCGGGACGCCTTGTCCCGAATGGCGTCGACCCACTCTTCCATATCCGAAGCCTCTTCATCATGGACAAAGGCGGCGTCCGGGATTCGCTGTCGCTGGTCGTCCTCGCCACTGAGGTTGACTGCAACAATCAGGTCCGCATGGGCAGAGATCGTCGGAATAATGGGAAGCGGATTCAGCAACGCGCCATCCACCAGCACACGGCCATTCAGCACCAGGGGCGTCACAACGCTGGGAATGGCGACAGAGGCACGAATGGCCTGGTCAAGCGGCCCTTCCTGGAACCAGACTTCCTTGTGGGCCAGCAGGTCAGTGGCAACCGCTGTGTAGGCCAGCGGCAGGTCCTCGATCCGGGTATCACCCAACATCTCCCGGACCACAGAAAAGATCTTCTCGCCGCGAATGGCACCCACGGAGTTGAACGTGACATCCAGTAACTTGAGCACATCGAACTGGCCAAGGCCGGTTACCCAGTCCTTGTAGTCCTTCATCTTCCCGGCGGCGTACATGCCACCAATCAGGGCGCCCATGGAACAGCCGGAAATCGCGACGATGTCGTAACCGCGCTCTTTCAGGATCTCGATGGCGCCAATATGGGCATAACCTCGGGCACCGCCACTGCCAAGTGTAAGTGCAACGGTCTGCTTGCGTTTGGTGCCGGGAGGATGTTTCTGAATATCGGCCGGAGCCTCCGCCGCAGACACATCGGAGCTTTGCAGGACCTTGGAGATATTATCCTGCGGAACAGCTGCATCCTGCTTCTCGGGTGAATCCCCGTTCTTTTCCTGATCCCTGGCCATGATCTCACCTCGAAATGACGGTCACTTCCACCCGGTCACCCTGCCGTTCCGGGTTTTCCATGGGTATGAAGGGGCCAACTACCAGTATTTTCTGCTGCTCCCGGGATATCCCGATGCGCGCCAGCACTTCGGAGAGGGACTCGGTCGCGCCCCTGGCGCGCTCAAGAGAATCATCAAGGGATTCTTCCGCGCCCAACGACGAAAACCCTACCAGAACAACCATGGTGTCTTCTTCCGAGGCGCGCTCCCTCAGGTTGCGGCGATCGGTCGCCTCCCAGTCAAACTGGTAGGTAAAGCCGCCCTCGTAAGGAACGATCAGCGGCCCGAAAATACGATCGGAGCCGGTATCGAATCCGGGAACGACCGCACCGTCCCCGAGCCTGAGATGCTCCACCCAGACATATTCGCGCAAATTGCCACGGGTCACGGTATACACAAGCGTCAGCCAGCGTGTCCCGTCCTCATCCAGTGTTCCGGCGACCAGGTAATCCTGCTCCGAATCCCGGCCGTTGAGCATCGCCTGGCCAAATATGCGGTTGGCCCAGATCACACTCCGGCCGCAGCTGACGCCGGAGCATTCGTAAAGAATGCTGGCGCCCCGGGCCTGCAACACCTGGCGATAATGGCCGCGGGCCTCGTTCCGGCTGGCATCCCGGTTCAGCTGGTACATCCGGCCCTCTCCGGACACCGGCAAACGAGCCATCGTTCCCGAGCGGATTTCGTCATTCACCTCGCGCAGCGGGCTGAACAGGACCAGATGACCGCTGGACTGAATCCGCGTACTGTTTTCCAGCTGCGACTGCGGAAACGGTTCCGGAAAACCGGACGCCAACGCCCCATTTAAAAGTGTAGCCAAGAGAACCAGCATCCCGCCAAGGGATTTAATAAGCCATTGTGCGGCCGAACAGTTAACCATTGGTCAGAAATTCCCCTACCGCCTCTGCGACCGGCGCGGTATCGCCATCAAGATGGCAGTGGTGACCGCCCGGAACTCGCGCCATTGTGAGATTCCTGATCCGCTCTGCCCTCTCATCCAGGCCCTTGCGGTAGGCCAGCAGGCCTTCATCGGCACGGACGAACAACGTCGGTGTTTCGATGGCTTCCAGTGAGGCCAGTACCTGCTCTTCTGTCATCATGAGCGGGGAAGGATGGCGCAAGCGCGGATCAGTACACCATACGTAGCCGTCACCAAACGGTTTCATATTCCGGGGTACCAGCGTCAGTGCCGCCTCATGACTCAGAGGACTGACGCCACCCTCCCGGGCTTTGGCGGCAGTCACGAGATCCGGATAGGTCACTGACTTGCCGGAGCCGTTCAGGCGCTTTTTGATCGCCTTCCTCAACTGCGGAATAGTTTCTCCTACCGGTCGGCTGATGGCACCAAGGCTGTCGATCATCACCAGGCGCCGCACCTTTTCCGGGAAAGCCGCAGCGTACAGGGCACTGACGATGCCACCGAGCGAATGGCCGACCAGATCGACCCGGCTTTCGTCCGATTCGCTGAAATGCCGTTCGATCACTTCTGCAAGATCCGCCACATAATCCATTAACAGGTAGGACTGGCCCGGCGACCGGTGCCCGGATTTCCCGTGGCCAGCCATATCGATGGCATGGACGTCGGCGATTTTTGCGATCTCCGGTGCCAGCCTGGTAAAGGTCAGGCTGTTATCCAGCCAACCATGAAGCATCAGGACCGGTGGTTGCCCGTCAACGCCCGGATTGGCAGACCAGGAAAGCCCGGCGAGGTCGATGTTCTGGAGCTGCCAGACGGACTCCGAGCAGCACAACTGCGTTCCGGCAGAGCGTGCGGTTTCAGACATGTCGTTCATGAAGCCGAACACCTCACATGGTGTGTGTGGGGCGATCGGAACTCAGCGAGCCGGCCAGGTAGGATTCGATCTTGGTGCGAGCGGTCTCATCGTCGCCGTTGAACTGCACGCCAATGCCGGCAGCCCTGTTCCCCTGGGCCCCCTTCGGGGTGATCCAGATGACCTTGCCGGCGACCGGAATCTTCTCAGGCTCGTCCATCAGGTTGAGCAACAGGAAGACCTCGTCACCAAGCTGGTACTGTTTCTGCGTCGGAATAAACAGTCCGCCCTGACGGATGTACGGCATGTAGGCGGCATACAGCACTGCCTTGTCCTTGATGGTCAGGGTGAGAATGCCACTGCGCGCGCCAAAACCTGGGCCCATATCTGACACCTTTTATTGTGTTGTCACGATAACTCGTTCATTTCGGGATACGAAAATCCCTGTCATTTCGCAATCATAGCAGTTTGGGCCGGGATAGGCGTAGCCCCTGCGGCGATGGTGTTAACCCGCCCGGCGCCGCGTGGGCATCAGGGCTTGCCAGGCCAGTAACAAACGGCTGGCTTCAAGCTCCGGATTGGCGTTGTAGACACCCGCTGCCCTGGACTCCCGGATCATATCCAGGAGCTCATGGGCCCGCCAGGCCGGATTCCGTTTCGCCAGGAAACCGAGCATGTCCGCTGCCTCCTCGTCCAGAGCGCGGCCACCGGCCGCCATGCGTGCAAGGTCCGCTGCCCAGCCTTCGAACAGAAACAGCGCATCTTCCAGCCCCATGGCCTTGAATGCCTTGGCGGCCTCGGCCACGGGCATCTGCCCCTTCATGAATTGCCGGAAGCTTTCGAACGCCTCATCGCGAAGCTGGAGAAACTCGCCATTGACGTATTCAAGGGCAAGTCGCGGGGCGTTGCCCGCCAGCATCAGGGCCTTGGCCAGTACCTCTGCGGAAGGACGCTGGACTTCTTCCAGCTTAGTCACCTCCGCGACCAGCCAGCGTTCCGCCTGCTCCCGGGAAGGCACCGGAATGTTCAGGGTCTGGCAACGGGACCGGATGGTCGGCAGCACCGGGCGACCACTCTCCTGGAGCAGCAACAGGGTGACGTCCGGTAGCGGCTCTTCCAGGGTCTTCAGCAAGGCGTTCGCAGCGTTGATGTTGAGCTGGTCGGCGCGATCGATGATCGCCACCTTTTGATGGGCCACCTGAGGAGATCCTACGGCAAACGAGGACAGCGCCCGAATCTGGTCCACCTTCACCATTCGGGACTTTTCCGGCGCATAGATCCGCATATCCGGATGGCTGCCGGCGGCGACAAGCTCGCACTGCTTGCAATGACCGCAGGCAACCGGTAGTTCCGCCTCATTCTTCACCGGGCGGTCACACAACAACAGACCGGCCACAGCTTCCGCCCAGGCCCGCTTCCCGACACCCCGCTCTCCGTTAATGATCAGGGCATGAGGTAGCCGGTCCTCGGCAAGCCGGGCCTGGATCTGTTGCCAGGCTCGCTGGAGCCAGGGCATGTCTTGAGCAATATCGGTCACGATGCTGGTCCGGACTCGTTGTGTGGTTGGCGACGCTGTGAGGCTTCCCGCAACTGGCGATTCATGGTGCCCAGTAACCGCCGCATGCGCCACAGTTCCTGATCGTCGCTCTCGGAAGACGGCTTATAGTAATGGCTGTTCACCATCCGGGCAAAACGGCGGGCCGTTTCAGTCACCGAAGGTCGCGCTTGCGCCAGCCTGTCTGCCAGGGTACTCGGGGTCTCACCCTGCCGCACGGGCACGCCCGCACTCTCGCAGGCCCGGTGCCAGGAAAGCAGCATTTTCTGGAAATCGTCCCGGCGTTCACCCCGGCGCAACTGCAGCGCTGAAAACAGGCCGGCGATCAACAGCCCCGCACCGACAATGCCAGCTGTCAGGTAGCCCAGCTCCCGCATTCCGATGCCACCGGGCAGGCGTGACATCAAATCCATCTGGCTCTGGCCCTGGTAGCCGACCACCCAGCGCTGCCACTGGTAGTTGATCCGATCCAGCTGGAGGCTCGCCCATTGCACCAGTGCCATATCACCGTACTTCTGGGCCGAAAGAACCTCGTCCTCCAGGAACGAACCTTCCTCTGCCACCGCATCCCTGAGGCCGGACTCAATTCGCGCCGGAGAAATGGCAGCGGTGGGATCGATCCGAACCCAGCCCTGACCATCCAGCCAGACTTCAACCCAGGCATGGGCATCGTACTGGCGCACAATAAGGTATTCACGCCCGGCCCCCGGCTCACCCCCCTGATAGCCAACAACCACCCGGGATGGGATGCCCGCTGCTCTCAGAACAAATGTGGTAGCACCGGCATAATGTGCGCAGAAACCCCGTTTTTCATCAAATAACAGGGCATCGATGCCCTCCTCCGGCATGGCGGGCGGGCGAAGGGTATAGAAGTACTCCTGCTCACGGAACCGGGTGATCAGCGAGTCGACAACACCCTGGTCAGAAAACCGTTGGTCCAGTTCGCGGGCGAGCTCGCGGGCCCTGGGGTTGCCGGACGCGGGCAACTGCAGGAACCGGCGCCGCTCCGCCGGGCTTAGCTCCGCATTAACATCACCCCGGGTCTCATCAAGACTGAGACGATAACGCATGGGGCTATCGGCCGGCCGGCGGAAACGGAACAGGTCATCGCCCTCTTCCACCACGTTGTCGGAAACCGCCGATGACCCCTCCAGGGCGAAAGCCCAGCGCTGATCGGTCGGCTCCATCAGGACGTCATATTGCCTGTCACCCAGAGGCCCCACACCGCCATCCATCGCGATCCGACCTGGCCGGCGGAAACCTTCTTCACGCCCTTGGCGCCATGTTTCCCCATCCAGGTAGTCCAGCACCAGGCCACGCCAGTAACGATCGCGGTACGCGGGTATCTCGCCCCCGAATGTTGCCCGGAAAGCCCGTTCACTGCTTTGCGCGAGGTTGGATATGTCCCCCGGCCGCATGGTGTCGCTGATGCCCGAGCGGGCCTGGCCGGAAACCAGCGGCACACTCCACAGCGGTGCCATGCGGGGAAAGAACACGAACAACAGCACCACGACCGGCAGGGTTTTCAGCAGTAGTCCGCCAAGGCGACGCCACCCCGAGGGCATATCGCTGGGCAGGTCCGGGGCATTGAGCACCTGCAAACCGACCAGCAATAAGGCCACCGCCAGGAAATTCACCAGCGCCCAGAGAATGTTCTGCTGGAACAGAAAATTGACCCCGGCCAGGTAGACGAGAATGAAGAAAAGCACGTAAAAGTCCCGCGTTGAGCGGGTTTCCAGCCACTTCAGCCCGACCGCGAGCACAAAAAACGACGCCGCGGTATCCACGGTAAAACGGCCCTGAACGGTGGCGACATACACGGCAATCAGCACCAGCATGATACCGGTGCGCAGCCAGCGGCCCGGCAGCCGGACCCGGCCTTCCTGGGCAAGCCAGCGCCATACTGCCAGAATCCCGCAGGCGGCGACCAGCCATATCGGAAGCCGGTCCCACTGGGGCGCCAACAGGATGGCAAAGCTGCCGATCAGCCAGAGCAAGGCATTCGAAGGCAGGGCGTTCGCCGGCTCAACAGTCTCACGGCCAAAAGCGAAGGCCTGGGTCAATTTCATGCAGCAGCCTCCTTCCCTCTCGGCATCTCTCGCCGCCGTGTGCCATGCTCGGCCGATATCGAATCTCTCGGAGGCTCCTCGCCCCAAACAGCCAGGGCCCGCAGGCAGCGTGTGACGTGAGCTGGGCCTTGGTCAGGCTCGATCACCTGCCCCGGCAGATTCAGACCAAAGGGCGTACTGCCCTTCGCCCGTTCCAGCACCTGCCAGGCGAGGTAGCTCAGTCTCAGTTCGTTGTCGGCTCCGGCAAACGCGTAGAAGTCGAGCCACTGCGGGTTACCCTGTTCGCCTTCCCAGTCCGCAACCACCATTTGCCCTGTGCGGGCATAGCGTTTCCACATGACCCGCTGGCTCAGATCGCCCTCACGCCATGGACGCAGGTCTGCATTATCGTTGCCGATGGTGGGGTGCTGGGCACTGTCCTCGTCTCCGTCCTCAACAGTACTCCCCGCATCGGGCGCTGCCACGGGCCGGGGAAAAATGATCGCTGGCGATATCGGCCGGACCCAGGACCAGGCTTTCAGCAAGCCGAAGGGAAAGCGGGTCTCGATCCGAACCATGTCCGGCCGAAGGTAACCGCGATGGGCGGAGGGAACCGGTAACGTCACATCCCGCGCCTGTCCGGCGGGGATATGAAAAGGTGCAAGCGTGGAATCCTCACAAGAGAGGCGTATCGCGATGGCCGGACCTTTGCCGGCCGACGCCCGGAACCGGTAGGGAACCTCGTCACCAGCAAAGCCCTCACCCGGTTGGGTGACCGTCAGTTGCAGGCCTGACAGGTTGCGATGGGTCTGCTGCATCGCGCCCACAAACAGCGCGCCAAGGAGAAAGGTGGTGAGATAGATCAGGCTGTTCTGGTAATTGATCCCTGTGATCAGCATCACCAATAGCAGGATACCGAAGACCACACCGGCCCCGGTCGGGAGAATGAAGATGTTCTTCTGATTGAAGGACTGACTGTCCGATCGGGGGACCCGACGGTTCACCCAGCGCTGCCAGCGTTCGCGAAATACTTTGATCATCCTGCCCTTCTGGCCATTTACGAACGGAAAAGTTCCACGACTATACCAATGAAACTGCGGCTTTTTATAAAGATACTGACAATTCAAAGAGACTGATCACAATCCCGATCGCACTCGGTTGAAAAACTGTCCAACAAACCGAATACTGAGAAGCAGATCAAAGGACGAGGCCACACTATGAAAGGCACACATCTGCTCGCGGGCGCCATCGCCGGCCTGACCGCCAGCCTTGCCGCAAACGCGGGCGTGGAAGCCCTGACCTCCGACGAAATGGTGGAAACCTACGTCAAGGACTCAGCGGTCATTATCGTACCCAAGGAGAAGCGGAAATCCGAGGCTGACCGACGACGCATTATCCGTTCCCTGACCATTTCCCCCGGCGAGCCCGTGCTCACCGAAGCCGAGGAAGAGGCCTACCGGGACCTGCTGCAGAAATACATGGAAGAGGATCGGGAAGACGCCCTTTCCGCCGCGGAAGAGGAGTTCATCCGCCGTGCCCTGCTGCTCCCCACTGACCAACTGGCCGCGGCCCAGCCCATTGCCGAGTTTACCCCAACGATTCCGCCGCTGATTTTTGGTCAGCAGATGGAGATTCCGGATGAGCCGTTCACCCAGACGTTTCTTAATGACCAGCTGAGTGTCGGGTTTGATGGGCAGAATGTGAATTTCTCGATTGGGAATCCGCCCGGGATTGATCAGATCCGGATTCCGGAGGCGATTAATGAGGGGCCGATTAGTTTGACGCCCAGGGCTGGGGGTGGGTTTGATCTTTCTATTGCGGTGCCGGAATAGCCGGCCCTTATCGCACTCCTTGACTAAAGTTCCCTTGCCACAAAAACAAACCCCGGAAGTCCGGGGTTTGCTTGTTCTGGAAAGAACACTCTGGATCGCCCAGAGTGTCTTCTTGGATATCTGATTACGGAGTGGTTACCGGAGAGATATCGTGCCCATAGATCGCCAGCTTGGTATCAGTGATGGCGAGGTTATCCATGGCTACAGAACCAATGGATTGGCCAGTTCCAGCGGCGATATCACCGCCGATCTGGATATCAGCGATGTTCACGTCCATGTATACATTGTTGACATCAACGCGCAGGACATTGGTCGCTGTGGAAGCGCCCAGGCCAGCGCCTTTATAGACGTCAAGGTTCACGTTGGCATAGTTGGTCAGCTTTCCAAATGCAAGCTGTTGCTGGGCATCGGTTGACCAATCGTAACCCTCAGCTGCTGTGCCGCCACTTGCTGCAAGTTCCTCGTCAGCGGTCTGACCGTTACCGTCATAGTCAAAGTTTGTACCAGCGCCAGTGACAGTCATATCTCGGATACCAATACCCAGGAAATCGACGTCGAAGTCCATATCCTGAACATCAAATGCAGCCACAATATTCAAGTGATCAGTTGCGGTATCAACCCGCATATCCAGCTGCGCCAGATTACCCCAACCACTCATATTGGAAATCAGCGTTGTGCTATCAGTACCAGTACCTCCAGCCAGCAGCTCCATGGACCCGGCAGTCATACCCCAGTCGATCGGATTACCGTCAAGAGTGCCAACGTGGATCACCGCGTCACCATCATCTGCCACGTCGATGTCAATTTTCAGTTGGTCGAGCAGATCGTTATAGCCGGCAGTAGCGCCACTGGTAGTAACGCCGGCACCACCCAGAACAATGTCATTAACAGCGAATGAACCTTCGTCTGTATACTTGAACTGACCGATGCTCACTTTGGTTTCCAGCTCGATGGTCACACCGGCCTGACCGGTCACGTTACCCATCGCGGAATCGTTCAGAGCCTTCAATTCTGCTTGTGCAGCGAAGGGCGCGGCAGCTACCGCAGTAGCAAGTGCAATTTTTTTCAGGCCTTTCATTCTTATCTCCTTATAAACTCATTTTGTTGTTATCTGAGTTTTTGATTTGGTGTGAGGTCAATGTCCTCACGCCTCCATTTAAGATTGTTTTACAGTCCTAATCTGTGATTACCCTCACAGTTCGTCACGTTCCATTTACAACCTGAAACAAACCGCGACTACTTCTCACTCAGCCTGAAATTTCTGGGGCATCGGCCTTGTCGTCATAAAACATCTGGAACGGCTTTTCTTTAGTAACAGACTGTGAATATTGAACTTTTCCACCTTTGTCCTGGTAAGGAACGAATTTACTCCCCGAGATTCCAAGTCGATGCTCGTGTTCGAGAACAAGAACTTTCTGGGGGTTATCGTCACTCATCTGCCCCGCATACAGGATTGCGGCAGCATTGATCTGTCCTCTTCGGGCTATAGACTTCAGCGCTGCCCGAAACATAACCACGCGGATCTGCGGCGGAGCATCCTTTGCTGATTGGTCAAGCTTCAGTTCCTTTACGGTGATTCCGTCTTTCATCAGCATCCACCCGGATGGCATGGGAAGACCGCCTGATTCAATCCTGCCCTGGTACTCCTCTGTTGCCTGTTCAGCTAGGTAAGCAAGCTGCTTGTTGGCAACAACGAGGTAGCGGGCCATTTCTTTTTTGTCGATGACACCGTCAGAAAGCACGCTGTTTTCCGGAATCTTTATTTCGACGGTGTCCTTATCCTGGGCCTGCGCCATACCGGTAATAAGCAGTAGCGACACAGACATTGAAGCTATGAGGGTTTTTAGAGAGTGAGGCATCGTTCTTTCCCTTGTTATTCTGGTGATTTGAATACGTTCACTGAGGAACTCGGTTAAAATAACCGTCCACAGGCAGGAACTGCTGTGTGAACCTGTTTTCATTAGATCAGCGGTTCCGCAGAACCGACAACGCCCGTTTTGTGCCCTGTTTATCATTCTTCCAAAATTCTTCGGAGGTACCTTGAGCCCGGCTACAACCCGCCAGCTTTCCCGGGAGGAGTTCACTCGTTTGCTGCAACACGCCTCAACACAGGACGATTTTGTTCATGTGGGTACGGTTGGCGAAGGGGCTGGAAGAGGCACCTGGCGCGGGTTTTCGTGTGGTGCTACCGATTCCCGTGTTTTGCATCTGGGTGATGCGGACAGTGACGGGCTTGTGAGACTGGCGGGCGAGATGGAAGCGGAGATCGGCAATTTCACCAGCCATTCGGCAACACTGGGCTGTCTGGTCGGCGGCTGGATCGGCTTTCTGAGTTACGAACTAGGCTACATCCGCGAGCCGCGCCTTGCTCCGATCTGCCCCACTCTGCCGGTGCCCTTGTTTTCCGCCGGTTTATATCTCTGGATGGCGAGCCACAACCGACAGATCGGTGGCTACTACCTCTGGGTACATCCGGAGTGCCCGGAAAGTCAGGTTGATCAGATAAGTCACTGGCTTTCTGCGCCTGATCGCGATGCCCCTTCAAACTGGAAGATCACCGAGCCTTTCGCAGCCCGACAATCCAGAGAGTCTTTCAAAGCTGGCGTTCAAACCATCCGCGATTACATTCAGGCTGGTGATTGCTATCAGGCCAATCTCTCGCAGGAATTTGTTGGAAAGTTCAGCGGTGATCCCTGGTGTGCGTTTCAGGCCTTGGCGGAGGCGAACCCTACCCCTTACGGCGCGTTTATCCGGGCTGGGGAGTATTCGGTGCTTTCCATTTCTCCGGAGCGGTTCCTTGAGATCGAGGGGCGGACGGTAAAGACCAGCCCTATCAAGGGTACCCGTCCGAGGGGAAAGACTCCGGAAGAAGATATGGCGCTTGCCGCCGAGCTTGAGGCATCGGAGAAGGATCGGGCTGAAAACCTGATGATTGTGGATCTGTTGCGGAATGATTTGAGTCTGAATGCTGCCACCGGGTCCGTTTCGGTGGACCAGTTGTTTGCTCTGGAGTCCTATCGCAATGTGCATCACCTGGTCAGTCATATTCGTGCGGAGCTGGCGGAGGGGGTGTCGCCTCTGAAGGCGCTGTTTGATGCGTTTCCCGGCGGGTCGATTACCGGTGCGCCAAAGATCCGGGCGATGGAGATTATCCGGGAGCTGGAGCCACACTGGCGCGGGCCCTATTGTGGCTCGGTGTTTTATTACGGGCTGGATGGGCGGCTGGATAGCAATATTGCGATTCGTACCCTGCTTTGTGATGGCGAGGGGACGATTCGGTGCTGGGGTGGTGGGGGTATTGTGGCGGATTCGGATCCAGAAGCTGAATATCAGGAGACTTTGGCAAAGGTTGGGTCTTTGATGGGGTTTTTGGAGGAGTTGGAGGTTGGAGCTGGTTGAAGGGCTAGAGATGAAGTTGGGGTCAGAAGAACGAGTTCTTCAGACCCCGGCCGACTTCGGCAGCAATCAGCAGTCGTGGACAGTGCTGGCTTTGAGGAATTCCTGTTTTAGCTCGTCGAAATTGTGGACGGCCGGGAAGTGGGGGAATTCGTCGATGACGTTTTGCGGGGCGTGGATGAGGATGCCCTGCTCTGCCTGGCCCAGCATGGTGGTGTCGTTGTAGGAATCACCGGCGGCGATGACGCGGTAGTTCAGCAGCTGGAAGGCGCGGACTGACTGACGCTTGGGGTCGCGCTGACGCAGGAGGTAGTTGGTGATCTGGCCATCTTCGGCCACTTCGAGCTTGTGGCACAGGAGTGTCGGGTAACCCAGTTTTTTCATCAGGGGCATGGCGAACTCGTAGAAGGTGTCTGAAAGGATCACCACCTGGAAGCGCTCACGCAGCCAGTCGAGGAAGTCCCGGGCGCCGGGCAGGGGGTCAAGTTCGCCGATCACTTCCTGGATCTGCGGCAGGCCGTAGCCGTGCTGGTCGAGAATGCGCAGGCGCTGCTTCATCAGCACGTCGTAATCGGGAATGTCACGGGTGGTGGCCTTGAGTTCTTCAATGCCGGTTTTCTCGGCGAATGCGATCCAGATTTCCGGGATCAGTACTCCCTCAAGGTCAAGACATGCGAGTTCCACAATGGTCTCCTGATTACGTGGTTCGGTGGCTGAGCTGCCGCTCGTGTTTGATCAGGAGCGTATGATAAGGAAATCTCGGGCGGAATGCATCGTGATTCTGGCGCTCGAATCCAATGCAATAAGGTATAAATATATAGATTGTCATTCCTTCCGGCTATGAGGGATTTAATGTTAGCCTGCCTGAACATTGATTAAAGGTATGTTTTCTCCATGACGGATATCGACACCCTTCGTTCGGAACTCGAAGGCCAGAGCCCCAGGGCCATCCTCAAGGCCGCACTGCAGCGATACGACAATATCGCTATCTCCTTCAGCGGTGCCGAGGATGTAGTCCTGATTGAAATGGCCCACAAGCTCACCGACAACCTGCAGGTGTTCACCCTGGATACCGGCCGGCTGCATCCGGAGACCTATGAGTTTGTGGAGCAGGTCCGCAAGCATTACGGCATCGAGATCGAGGTGCTGTTTCCTGACGCGGCGGAAGTACAGGACCTGGTCAATCGCAAGGGGCTGTTCAGTTTCTACGAGGACGGTCACTCCGAGTGCTGCGGCATCCGCAAGGTCAATCCGCTGAAACGCAAACTGGCCACAGTGGATGCCTGGATTACCGGCCAGCGCAAGGACCAGAGCCCCGGTACCCGCAACGATGTGCCGGTGGTACAGGAAGACTCGGCCTTCTCAACGGAAGACAAAACCCTGGTGAAGTTCAACCCGCTGGCGAACTGGACGTCCAAAGAGGTGTGGGACTACATCCGGATGTCGGAGGCGCCCTACAACAAACTGCATGAGAAAGGCTTTGTCAGTATCGGCTGTCAGCCCTGCACCCGGCCGGTTCTACCAGGCCAGCATGAGCGGGAAGGCCGCTGGTGGTGGGAAGAAGCCACGAAGAAAGAATGTGGCCTGCACGCCGGGAACCTGATCGCCAAAGACTGATCAGGCCCCGATCACTCTGGACTGCCCGCTTAGTAAGTGGGCAGTTCCACGTCCTTGAACAACTCCTCGATCTCCGACCGGCTCCCCTGATGCGCGACCGCCGCGTCCACCCTCTCCTTGGTGAGGTGCGGTGCGAACCTGTGCATGAAGTCATACATGTAGCCACGCAGGAAGGTGCCCTTCCGGAAGCCAAGACGGGTAACACTGGGCCGGAAGAGTTTGCGGGCATCCAGGGCGACCAGGTCGGTGTCGGTTTTCGGATCAAAGGCCATACTGGCGATGATCCCCACTCCCAGCCCCAGTCGCACGTAGGTCTTGATGACGTCCGCATCGGCGGCGGTGAATACCACCTTGGGCGTCAGCCCCTGTGACTGGAAGGCCTCGTCCAGCTTGGAGCGACCGGTGAAGCCGAAAACGTAGGTCACCAACGGGAATTCAGCCAGTTCGGGCAGCGTCAGCTCCGGTTTTTTCGCCAGCGGGTGATCCTTGGGCACGATGACGCTGCGGTTCCATTTGTAGCAGGGCATCATGATCAGGTCGTTAAACAGCTCCATGGCCTCGGTGGCAATGGCAAAATCCACGGCGCCGTTCGCCGCCATCTCGGAAATCTGCATCGGAGTACCCTGATGCATGTGCAGGGACACATCCGGGTACTCTGCGATGAAGCCACTGATGATCGGCGGCAGTGCATAGCGTGCCTGGGTGTGAGTGGTGGCAATGCTGAGGTCACCCTTGCGCTGGTTGCTGAACTCCTGGGCGATCTTCTTGATGCCTTCCACCCGGCGCAGGATCTCGCCCGCCTCGCGGATGATAATCTCACCGCCCGGCGTGATACGGGTCAGGTGTTTACCACTGCGGGCAAACACCTCGAGCCCGAGTTCGTCTTCCAGCAGACGAATCTGCTTCGATATCCCGGGCTGCGAGGTGAACAGGCTTTGGGCGGTCGCGGACACGTTCAGATCGTGATGGGCAACTTCCCAGATATAGCGCAATTGTTGTAATTTCATCGATTGCTGCACTCCCGCATAAAAACTTTAGCTTTCATTCTTTTTTATTATAGATAAAACCTTTTTCAAAGTTTAGACCAAAATTGCATTTACGCATCATTTCATCGCGATCTGAGTCATTAGAAACCTTGACTTGTCTGACGCAAAGCACACAATCCGCTTTACGTCTTTAAATTCCGGCATTCAGGGAACCAATGCTGCTGACCACGAAATTCCTACGGCCCAGTTCCGATCCGAGAGCGGTTCCCCGCGACCGGCTGCGTGCCTTGCTGGATCCTGAAGGGCCGAAACGCCTGGATCTGGTGATCGCCCCGGCCGGGTTTGGCAAGACGACGCTGGTGAGCCAGTGGTGCGCACGCACCTCTTCTCCCACCGCCTGGCTGTCCCTGGACGAGCACGATGACCAGCCCCGAAGATTCTGGCAGTACGTCATCGGTGCCTTCGAGTATGCGGGCCTGCCGGGTATGGCCCAGTGCCACAAACTGCTGGCGCAGGAGAGTAACGGAGACTCCACCGCCGTCATCACCGCACTGATCAACGAGCTCACCCGGGACGGCGGCGCCTGGGCGCTGGTGCTGGACGACTACCACTTCATCCAGGATGACGCCATCCACCGTCAACTGGCCTGGTTTATCGATTACCTTCCTCCCGGCGTGCTTGTCTGTCTGGTCTCACGTACCGAGCCCCCTCTTCCATTGGCCCGCTGGCGGGTTCGCCGCTGGGTGGAAGACATCCATCCCGGATTGCTCGCGTTCTCCGAGCAGGAATGCCAGCAATTTTTCCAGGACACCATGGGGCTCGACATCACCGATGAGGCTGCCCGCGTAATCTGCCGCAAAACCGAGGGCTGGGTGGCGGCCATGCAGTTGTCCGCGCTGTCCGGTAACAGCAGCATTTCCAGGGACGGAATGGCAAAGCCTGCCGGAAACCTGGAGGTAGACGAACGCCATATCAGCGATTACGTGCTCACCGAAGTGCTTGAAAAGCAGCCCGCACACCTTGCGGACTTTCTACTGGAAACCGCCTGCTGTCCCCGGCTTACCGCGTCCCTGTGCAACATCATCCGCGGGCGTGAGGACAGCCAGGAAATCCTGGAAGAACTCCTCCGTCAGAACCTGTTCCTGATCCCGCTGGATAATCGCAACGAATGGTTTCGTTACCACGACCTGTTCCGGGATGCCCTGGCAAACCGCATGCAGCACAGCCATCCGGAGCGGGCCGAAGCGCTTTGGCGCAAGGCTGTCGACTGGCTTCTGTCCCACGGCCACGTGCAGGAAGCCATCGCCCAGATCGTCAGCCAGCGGGACTGGTCCTGGCTGGCCCGGGTTCTGTCGGAGCACGGCAATAACCTGATCCATGGCGGCTTTCACCTGCCCGTGCTGGACTGGCTGGGTGCACTACCCGAACACCTGTTAAACGAAAGCCCGCAACTGCAGATGCTGAAGATCTGGGGTTTGTTCTTTGCCAATCGCGTCGACAGCCTGGAACCCCTGCTCGTTGCCCTCGAGGATCTTCTGGACCGGCGGGTCGCCGATTCCCATCCGGATGCCGAAGGTGCGCTGGGACTGCACAGCGAGATTTCCCTGATCCGCTCCTATCTTGCCCGATCACGGAGCGACGACAAGGCGGCCAGCGACCTTACCCGGCGGGTGCTGGAAGAGATCGACCACACCCGTATCCCCCTGAAATCCGTCACCTACTACGGGATTGGCCTGGACTGTTTCGGTCGGGGTGAATTGCCCGAAGCCGAGGATGCCCTGCGCTCGGCTGTGCACTATGGCCAGGTAGAGCGGAAGCCCAGTACAGTGCTGTCCAGTGGTGGCCTGCTGGCCTGGATCCAATACAATCGTGGCGATATCGACCTGGCGCTGGAAACCTGCACCGAGGTTCGGCAATGGGTGGACAGGCATTACGCCGATCCGAGCCAACCCCGGCTGATTTCCTGCTGGCAGAACAGTGCCCTGACCGAGATCTACCGGGAACGCAACGAGCCAGAGCTGGCCCGGAGCCATCTCGCGCCCCTTCTTGAACATGTCAGTAACGGCACCGAACCCGGCCAGCATGTGGTGATCCAGTATGTGCGTGGCCACCTGGCCTTCAGCGAAGGCCGCCTCCGGGACGCCATCGAAGCGCTCGAGGATGCCTGGCAAACCAGCAAGAGGCGGCGGGATCACATTGTTTTCGAACCGCCTGCCAGTGCCGCCCTGCTGGCGCGATGTTTCCTGGCTGAGGGTCACCCGGAAAAGGCGGCCAGCATCATGTCCGCCACGGAGGGGGAAGAGGCCACTAACCCCCTGAACCGGGAACAGATACGTATCAGCAGGGCCCGGGTACTTAATGCCCAACACAGGCCGCAGGAAGCCCTGGCGTGCCTGGTAGGCCTCCGGGAAACCGCGTCACGCCATGCCCACAATCGTCATCTGGTGGAGATACTGCTGGTATCGGCCGAGGCGTGGGACCTTATGGGCGACGGTGGGAAAACCAACACCGTTCTTGGCGAGGCGATTGAACTTGCGTCCGGCTCGGGTTTTGTCCGGCTGTTTGCTGAGGAAAGTCCGAGGCTGCGGGAACTGTTGCTGGATCTGCCGACGCTGCGCACACCGGGAAGCTGGAACCGGCGAGTGCTGCATATGCTCCGGGAACTGGAGAGCACGCGGGTTGCCGATAAACAACAGGCGCCTCGACTACCCTACAGCAACGACCGCCCATCCGTAGATGCGGATCATGGTGGCCTTGTGGAGCCACTGAGCCAACGGGAAATGGAGGTTCTGGCCCTCATCAATGAAGGATTGGCCAACAAGGACATTGCCAGCAGGATGGCGGTTGCGCCCGCCACGGTGAAGGCCCATATCCGCAACCTCTATGGCAAGCTTGCCGTGGGGCGCCGGACGGAAGCCCTGGCGAGGGCCCGGGAGCTGGGCCTGCTGGAATTCTGAGGTGGGCCGACCCTAAACTGTGACCGCCTTCACATCCTACTGAATCTTTCCCTGGCCACTACGCCCTTTGGACGATCCGGCTACGCCCTCTACTCCCCTATTATTCTCCCAACGGTGAGGCAAAGCCCCACCAATGAATTCTGAAACTTCAGGCCTTCAGACTTCTCTTGTACCGCGTTGTTTCGACGCCCCGGGTTCGGATAGAACCCCTTCGCCAAGAGCCGCCCAATGGGACGGCTCTTTTTTTATCAGTGCTCGATGATACGCCGGAACGGCGGCAGGGCATCGAGCAACAGCTGGCCATAGCGGCGAGCAATGATGCGGCGGTCCAGGATGGTGACCCTGCCAGTATCCTGCTCGGTGCGCAGCAAGCGGCCCACCGCCTGCACCAGTTTCACCGAGGCATCCGGAACGGTGATTTCCATGAACGGATTACCGCCGCGCTGAGTCACCCATTCCGCGAGACTGGCTTCGATGGGATCGTCAGGCACCGAGAACGGCAACCGGGTAATGACGACGTGGTGCAGATACTTACCCGGTAAATCAATGCCCTCGGCAAAGCTGGCCACCCCGAACAGCACGCTCGGCCGGCCCTCATCCACGCGGCTGCAGTGCTGTCGCAACACCTCTCCCTTGGCCATGTCGTCCTGAGTGAGGATCAGCTCCGGATACTCAGGGGCCAGGGCGTCGCGAACCTGCTGCATTTGCCTGCGTGAGGTGAACAGCACCAGAGTGGCCTTTTCACCGGCCCACAGGCCCGGCAGGCGCTCGATCAGGGCATCGGTGAAGGCATCCTCATTGGGCATGGCTTTCATGGCGGGCACCTCTACGGTCGCCATCTCGCCATAACGGAACGAGCTGGGTACCACCAGGTACTTGCTGGCCTCCGGCAGGCCCGCCCGGGACTTCAGGCGATCAAACCGGCCCAGCGCGGTCAACGTGGCACTGGTCAGCACCGAGCCGTAGGCCCGGGACCAGAGCCGGGCATACAACAGGTTGTCCGCCAGCACCGGCGAGCTGTAGAGGGTAATGTCCTCGGCGTGGTCCCAGCGCTGTCGCACCGCCCAGCGAGCCGGTGGCGGACTCTTGGTGTTCCTGGACGGGGCATCCTGCTCTTTCTCCTCCTGCTCTCCCTGGCTACCGGAGCTTGCCTGCTCGCACCACGCGGCCCAGAGTCTGAGTTGCTCCTCGGACCGGCTGTGGAAGGAGCCAATCACCGGGTACCACGCCTCTGCGGTGTCCCGGTCAATATCGTGTTCCTTGCGGTCGTCGAAGGCCGCCTGGAGTTCGTCGGCAAGAGACCCGAGGTGGCGGACCAGGCCGGCTGTGGCAATGCGCGCCTCCCCGGCGAGCTCCGCCAGTTTCTCGGGCAATTCGCCCTCGGGGTATCGCCACTGGGCGGTGCGCCGCTCCTCGTTGAATTCCCAGCCGGTGTTCTGCTCCGCTTCTTCGTACACCCGTGTGAGTGCCTGGTCCACGTCCCGGGACGCCGTGCTGATCTTGTCCAGGGTCTTGACCGCCTGGGTGCCGGCAGCCAGGAACGGTTGCATCTTCACCAGGGCCTGGGACAGCTGCTTCAGCCACTGTCGGGTGGCGTTCAACGGTACCGACGCGGCGAAATGGTTGAGGGCCTTGTCCGGCAGGTGGTGGGCCTCGTCAAAGATAAACAGGGCATTTTCCGGTTCAGGCAGGATGGCACCACCGCCGAGGGCAAGATCCGCCAGCACAAGATCATGGTTGGCGACGACAATATCGGCATCATCGAGATCCTTGCGGGCATCGAAGAAGGCACAGCTGTCGAAATAGCTGCAATGGCGATTGGTACACTGCCGGTGATCGGTGGTGACCTGGCGCCAGACCTCATCGGGAATCTGCTCCGGCCAGTGATCCCGGTCCCCATCCCATTTCCTGGAGCCGTAGCTGGCCAGCATTTCCTCGAAGAAGGCTCGGGAACCCGGTTCGTCACCGGACGGGCTGTCCAGCAGGAACAGGGGCATGGTGTCGCTGTCACCGTTACCCTCGTCGTGAAGCCGTGCCTCCAGGCGGGACATACACAGGTACCGGCCCCTGCCCTTGGCGAGAGTCCAGGAGAAATCCATCTTGCTGTGCTTTTTCAGGTCCGGAAGATCCTTGAGGACAATCTGGTCCTGCAACGCAACAGTGGCGGTGGAAATCACCAGGGTCTTGCCCAGGGCCTTGGCAACCGGAATTGCAGCAATCAGGTAGGCCAGGGTCTTGCCGGTACCGGTGCCTGCTTCCACCACACAAGTTGCGGGGGGCGAGGTGCGCTGGCCATCGTTATCGGTGATCTCACCCATGTAACGGGCGATTTCGGCGATCATCAGCCGCTGGCCATAGCGGGCCCGGATGTCCTTGCCCGCCAGCACATCACGATAGCCTTGCTGGATCTGTTGCTTGATCTCTTCCGTCAGTGCCATCAGCGGGGGCTCACCCAGTCACGGACGGTGCCGACCCTGAACGATTGTCCCTGCCTGCTCAGCACCACACCGTCTTCGGTGATGCGCTCCACCGTTAGGCCTGAGAAGGTGTCTCCTGTGCGCAGGTAGTTGTCGTTGATCATAACCCGGCTTGAGGACGGGTCAGAGGAATAGAGATGGCTGTTAAAGGTCAAATCGGGAATGCTCTTCTGGAATGACAGGGGTAACTCGACAAGATGCGGTACCCTGCCTGAGCTTTCGGCTGCGGGCAATACCGGATTGCCATCGTTGGCACTGACTGAGGGCACGATGATGGTCGGTTTCTCGGCAGCCTGCGGTGTCTGGACTTCCGGGGCCTCCGGCTCCTCCACCTCGCCGGTCTCCACTACCCGGTCATCTCCCGCTGCCTCGTTGACGGGCTCAGACTGTTCCATGGGTAACTCCGGGCTGGCCTCAACCAAAACCTCGGCATCGGGACTTGCCGTAACCTGTTGCTGGCCGGTCATCGCAATCAAGCCCCTGTCGGGCCAGAACACCACAGCCAGGACTGCCGCGTTCACCAGAAGCGCGAGCGAAATCCACAACGCAGCCGAGCCGCCCCGCTTCTTTTTGGGCCGGTGAATCAGCTGGACCTGCTGGCCCAGGTCCGGGACCTTGCCCTGGCGCCGTTCGGTTTCGGATTTCCGGAGTGCATCGAGAATGTAGGACATCGATTACCCCTTACTGCTCGTAATACGCGAAACCAGTCTCGGGCCGGCGGCATCCAGATCGTTGTTGATCTGGATGACCGTCATGGCACCGGCAATGCCGTCCACGGTCAGACCCTTTAGCTCCTGGTACCACCGAACCTGCTGCTCTGCCGACATACGTTTTACCCGACCATTCTCGGTAGCAGAGCTCGTATACCGGTCTGCCAGCTCCATCATCCTGGCGCCGATCCACAGCTGTTCGCCATTGCCGGAGGCGTAAAAATTGTCGCCGGTCATATATTCGGGCAGGCGCCAAAGCACCCGGTACTCGCCGAACCAGTATTGCTCAAGGCTGGCAAACGACATTTTCCTGGATTGCCCACCGGGGATCATGACTTCCGCCAGATCTCCATTTAGGGACTTGAGTACGGCATAACCGGTCTCCCCGGACTGATTTCGGAGCTGGAGCATGGCCGGTCGATTCAGGAACTCGAGGCTCCGACGTGTCCCCTGCCGCTCCAGGCAGCCCAGGCCGACAGTCCGTGCGTAATCGCAGGCGATCGGATGATCCGCGGTCCGGTAACTCTTGTCCCAAAGACCGAAGAGGAGGCGGAAGGCACCTGCCGCATTGACCCGATCCTCAGGGAATTGAAAGGCTGGAAGTGCTTCCCTTGCAGGCTCCGTGACCGGGTTCACCTCTGAGGAGGTTTCTGCAACGGCTTCATTCAATTCTTCCTGCGGTTCGACCTCTCGCTCAACCGCACCGGCCTGCTCCTCTTCCGTTTCGGAGGCCAGATCGAAAGTATTTGCCAGTGGCCATCGGTCGACCAGCCAGACTGTACCCATGATCGCTACAAGGATGGAGGCCGCCAGCATCAGGTATTGCGAGCCGCGGCCTGAGCCGTGATTGGCGGTAACAGGGGCAGAATTGCCACCCCGAACTTCCTTTGCCGCCTGTTTGATATGACCGGTTGTAATTTCGTGTTCACCTTCGGCGTAGGCGCCCAACAGCGCCCGGTCGCTGATCAGATTGATCAGGCGCGGAATGCCCTGGCTCTCCTTGTATAGCCGGTTGATGGCGCCCTGGGAAAAGATATCCCCGCGCATCCCGGCGACCCCGAGGCGGTACTTCAGGTAAGCCGGCAGCTCGTTCCGGCTGATGGCATCCAGGTGATAGCGGGCCGTGACCCTCTGGTTGAGCTGGCGCAATTCGGGTAGCGACAGAATCTGCTGAAGCTCGGGCTGTCCCAGCAGGACAATCTGCAACAGCTTCTTCTCGGCGGTTTCCAGGTTAGTCAGTAGCCGGAGCTGTTCCAGAACGTCGGCGGACAGGTTCTGCGCCTCATCAATCAGCAGGACCTTGTGGCGGCCGGCGGCGTGGGCATCGAGCAGGTCCCGGTTGATCAGGTCCACCAGCTGTTTGATGGTTGCACCCGGCTCGTGGGCGATCTCCAGCTCGTCACAGATGGCAGACAGCAACTCCTGCGCGGACAGTCGCGGATTGAGGATCAGGGCGATATCCACATTGTCCGGTGCATTCTCGATAAAACAGCGGCTGACCGTGGTTTTGCCGGTACCAACCTCTCCGGTGATCACAATGAAGCCACCCTGCCCCTTCACCCCATACATCAGGTGAGCCAGGGCTTCCTTGT
>JABURI010000236.1 GCA_014762755.1 Marinobacter sp. | reverse complement strand
AGGTCAACGACTACATCGAGTCCATCAACCAGTACACCGCCGGCCAGTTTGACGGTGTGGTGGCCACCAGCATGGATGGTCTGTCGATTCCGGCCGCGTCCGGTGTCGATACCACTGCCCTGATCGTCGGTGACTACTCCAACGGCAACGATGGTCTGGTTTCCAAAGATGCCAAGTCCATCGAGGAGCTGGAAGGCGAAACGGTACACCTGGTTGAGCTGTCCGTGTCCCACTACCTGCTGGTCCGGGCGCTCGATACCGTTGGCCTGGAAGAACGCGACATCAGTGTGGTTAACATCTCGGATGCCGATCTGGTCTCCGCCTTTCAGACCGACGACGTCCGCCATGTAGCTACCTGGAACCCGTTGCTGGCTGAAGTCGAAGCCTATCCGGGAGCCACCAAACTGTTCGATTCCAGCCAGATCCCGGGCCACATCAAGGATCTGACCCTGGTGAACACGAAAACCCTCGCGGACAACCCGGCGCTGGGCAAGGCTCTGGTCGGCGCCTGGTACGAGACCATGAGCATTCTGGCCTCCGATTCGGAGGAAGGTCAGGAAGCCCGGGCCTTCCTGGGTGAGCTGTCCGGCACCGACCAGGCCGGCTACGAAGCGCAGCTGGCGGGCATGAAGATGTTCTGGGAGCCGAAGATGTCGGTGGATTTCATCAACAGCGAAGAAGCCTTCGAGGCGATGGACAGCGTTCGTCAGTTCTCTTTCGACAAGGGTCTGCTAGGCCAGGGCGCCATGAGTCCGGACTTTGTCGGTATCGAATTCCCGGATGGCACCATCATGGGGGATTCCGGCAACGTGCAGTTCCGGTTTAATGATGACTACATGCAGATGGCGGCTGAGGAAGAGCTTTAAGCTAGCGCAATCTCTGTATGAGAACTCCGGGGCACGAGCATTCGTGCCCCTTTTTTGTATAGACTCGGACAGGGCCGGTGTGGGGGAAGGCTTTCCAAAACTGTGCGGAGCCATGGATGGCGGAGCTCAAGCGTCACATGGACGTGCCGAAGGAGCGTGTTTTGGAAAGCCTTCCCCCACACCGGACCGCAACTCCCAAGCCAGGCACAGAAGAAAAACATCAATGCGTCGTACCAAGGAAGAAGCAGAGAAAACACGGCAGACCGTTCTTGAAGCTGCCCTAAAGCTCTTCAGTCGTGACGGCTATTCACTGACCACTCTGAGTCGTATTGCCAAGGAGGCTGGTTGCAGCCGCGGGCCGATTTACTGGCACTTCGAGAGCAAGGACGACCTGTACGAGGCCGTGCTCGCCTATTCCCAGGAACCTCTGGAGGCGTTGGTGGAGGAATGCGAAGGGATGAGGGACCGGCCGGTTGAAGCGATGACGCACTTCATTGACCAGTGGCTGTCTCTTCTGGCCAATGATCGCCGGTACCGGCAGTCCTTCGAGATTCTTCTGAACAAGACCGAACTTACCGACGCTATGACCAGGACCCTGAAACGGGAGCGCAAGCTGACGCAATCCATCGTGGCCATGTTCAGCACTCTGACCGCTGAAGCCCAGGCCCGGTCACTGATCGATACCACCGAGCAGCCGGAGGACCTGGGGCTGCTCTGTTATACCTACCTGATGGGCATTACCCAGACCTGGCTGTTTGCGCCCCGCCTGTTTTCCCTGAAGCAGGAGGCGCCGTTTTTTCAGCGCCAGTTCTGGCGTTTGCTCGGCAGGGAGGTTCAACTGGCCCAGCCTGACAAGTCAAACAAGTACAAGCGTTAGAAGCCAGGAACCTTTTACAGTATTTTACCTTCTCGATGCGCCGCTCGGCTAAGATGATGCCGAGCGAACCAAGTTTTTGATGCTCGTCAAAAGTCCTGTGGTCTCCGAATGAATCCGAGCGGCGGGATGTGAATGCCGCGGACGGAAGAGGCCGTCGCTGTGACAAACCCGAACATTCCCCGCCCTGCAGAGTCCGCAGGCGAACTCGCTTTTCCTTTCCCCTCGCTTGGAGGCGAGGATCTGCAAGCGTACAACACGCTCGTCAGCACCCTCTACCGGTGCCTGCATGACAATACCGGCTTCCAGCCGTTCTTTGACGCTTTCCGGCATCATTTCAAAGCCCTGCAGGGCGGCATTCTGGGGCTCACCAGCAATCCACAGCGCATGGTGTATGGCTGGACGTTTGGCTATCCCGAAGGCTTCGAAGAGTGGTACATCAACAGTGATCTGCCGGAACGGGATGAAGCCCTGACCCGTTATCGCCAGCTTCCGCCACGGCAGTTCGACTCCTTTCTCCGTGGTGATACCAGTCGCACCATTCTCGATATTCTTGGCCCGGAGAGCCGCGCCTGGGCCGAGCAGGTTGGCATGGGCGATAGCGCTGGCATGCTGGTTACACGGGAGAACGGCACTCATGTGGTGTTCATGGCCAACCGCCACAAAGAATTCGGTCCTTACACCGATGATGAACTTCTGCAGATGAACCTGCTGGCTCCCCATATCGAGAATGCCGTGGCCCTGCATCTGAAGCTGTACGAGACACGCAGCGATAATGAAAACCTGGCGATGGCGCTCAACCACGTAAAAAAGCCGCTCATCGTCTTCAACGCACTGGGCAATATCGCCCAGGCCAACGACGCAGCCATGGTTCTTATGGCAAACAGCAGGAGCCTTTCCATTACCGGCTCCGAGCGACTGCAGAGCACAGACCGTCGCATTACCCGCCAACTTCAGGATGCCATCACCACCTGCATCGTCCTCTCCCACAAAGGCATTCTCTCGCCCCAAACGGTATTCACCAGTCGTGCCCATGAACGTATCGCGGTCTGTCTGACACCTTTGATTGCCGAGAGCGCCGAAAATAACGGTGTATTGGCGGAATTATTCTGTTTTGACTCCTCCCTGGAGCCGGATCCGGAAAGACTGCAGACGCTGTTCCAGTGCACACCCGCTGAAGCCGCGGTTGCGGCAGATCTGGCCCAGGGCCTGAGTGCCAGCGATGTCGCCGAGAGAAAACAGATTTCCATCCATACCGCCCGCCAACACATCAAAAGCCTGCTGGCGAAAAACGGCTATCGAAAACAGACCGAACTGGTGTCCATGCTGGTTCGGGCTTTGGGCTAAAAATCATCAGCTACTAAAAAGTAAAGGGCGAACTCATAGAAGTTCGCCCTTTACCTACACACCTGTAAAACCTTGCAAGAGTATTAGGGCAGCGGCCTCAGCTCACTGACAAAAAAGCCCAGCAGACTATCAGTTCCGCCATCAATATGCCGGAAATCCACCAGTGCCCACTCTTTGCCGTCGGCGGTCCTGATGGGGGCAAACACCCAGCTTCCCGTGGACGAATCGCTTGGGTTGGTCTCTTCGTAGACGAGTGTGCCGCCGGCGTTCACCTTCCAGAAGTCAATAACAGTTTGTTCATTATCGGCCAGATAGGTGACCGAGCCTGTGTCTCCTGACGCCAGCACGACCTCGGCGGCTGCGCCCTCACCCTCCAGGTCAAACTCGAATGCCTTACTCACTCCATCTGCAAAGACACCACCGGCACGCTCGACAAGAATGCTGCTGGTATTACCTGCCAGATCGCTCAGCTCCACACTGAAACGCCCCACCCGTCGGAAGGCCACCACGGCATCACCTTCCGGTTCAAGTTGAAGATCTCCGTACGCAGTCACTGCTGAAGCGGCGGACAGGCCGCCGGCGCCGCTGGCGTCATACAACCCGCCCGGGCCATCGGTTTCGGTTTCAACGGCGCTGACCTGAAAGCTGCCATCGGTGGCGCTGTAGGTGCCCCATTCGGAGGAAACCGCCACGAGGTCATCACCTGTGTACACCTCGCCGTTGGTGTTGTGGGCGATTACATAGTGGCTGTCATCCAGAATGGTCAGCACATTGAAGCCTTCCCCTTCTGGCAGATACCAGGCGCCCACATACGGGTTACTGGCATCTTCGATCGACTGGAAGGGCGTCGCGGCCGCGGCTTCGCTGCCAAAGTGCAATTCGTCGCCCACCAGTTGAACGGTTTCCGTGCAGTCTCCCAGTCCCGGACACAGGCCCCCTTCGCCACCTTCTGACTCACCGAGCACGGTAACATTCAGCTCGCCGGTTGCCGGGTCCCAGGTGTACGTGCCCCATTCCGCCGTGGCCGCGCCCTGATCGTCGTTGCCATACTTGTGGGCAAGGATGTAGGTGCCATCGCCCAGGAAGGTCAGCACATTGATCTCTTCACCATTCGGGCCCTGGCCGTTGCTGCTTTCACCATCGGGTTCAACAAAGATCCAGCTGCCACGCAGGTCCGCCTGCTGGGAAGCGTAAAAATGGGCTACGGCCTCCTCCGCACTGATGAGGGTTTTGTTAACCGAGACAGTCACCTCATTGGCAAACTGGGTTTCAAACTCGGCGGCTGGCTGATCCACTTCCAGCAAGGCATTCTCCAGCGCCGTGTGGGTGTCAGCGGTGATGGTGATGCCGTTATCGGGGTTGCCATCCTCATCGAGGCTTTGCAGCAGCCTCAGGATATTGGTCAGCTGGTCAGGGGAACTCGTATCAGCGGTCATGTCAGCGGGCGTAATCCGCCCGGTTGCCGTAACCGGGGGCAACTCAATACCGCCAATGCTGAAGGTCACCGTTTCACCCTCAACGTACTCGTATTCCCCGAGCGCGTTAGTAAAGTCACTTTGGGTTTCAGTCTGGTACCGGATGTTGGCGACTGCGCTATCCGTGAAGACGCCCGTTTTGGTGTTTTCCGGTGTTGTGGTGTCTTCAGTCACGGTGGTTGAAGAAGAGCCACTACCGCCACAGCCACTGAGTGCTAATACCAGAGCCAGGGAGCCGAATTTGATTACTTTCATAATTTTTCCTGTTGTTGGAATAACCGAAAGTAATACTTAATAATTTCCAACTCCCTGCGCATCCCCAAAATTGGGTATGCGGCGAGCAATGAGTGCGTTGCATCTCACAGCCGCCAGATTTGGGGACTCTACGGGGCAAGCGGAACCAGTCTCCGCCCCATCATGATCAGGATGGCGCCGAAGCCATACATCATGACGCTGTACACCACCGCCGGGATGGACATTTCGGAGGATTCCAGCAGGGTCAGGGTGACCATCAGGGCGATGGTGCCGTTCTTGATGCCCAGCTCCACGGCGACCGCCAGGGATTCCCGTTGTGACAGGCCAAGCAGGCGGCTGCTGGCCAAGCCGATGAGCACACCCACCAGATTGAGCATGAATGCCGCCGGACCGGCCTGGGCCAACAGTTCCAGCAGGCGGTCGCGGGAGCCGTACATCAGGGCGATGATCAGCGCCAGCAGCACCAGGCCACCGAAGATGCTGACCATGCCCTCGGCCTTTTTTGCACGCTCGGGCGCCCGGGTCCGGATAAACATGCCGATGGCGACCGGCAACAGCACAATGACCACCAGCATGGCAATGGTCTTGCCTACCGGTAGCGAGATATCCGCCGCTTCACCAAAGTGCATCTGCAGGGCGTAGTTGGTGAAAAACGGCAGAGTCACAATGGTGATCAGGCTGGCGGATACCGTGAGCAGGATGGACAAGGCGATGTTGCCCCGGGACAGGAGCACGAAGAGATTGGAGGTGGTTCCTCCGGGGCAGGCGGCGATGATCACCAGGCCGACCGCCAATGCAGGACCAAGACCCAGCATCGGGGCGATGGCGAAGGCCACCAGGGGCATCAGGAGTATCTGGGCGATGGTGCCGACGATCATGCCCCTGGGGTTCATGGTGACCTGGCCAAAGTCCCTGAGGGTCAGGGTCAGGCCTATCCCCACCATGATGATGAACAGCGAGATCGGCAAGCCGATCGAGATCAGTGGACTGGATTCCACGTCGTAACTCCCTAGTTATTGTTGTTTGACTCAGGCTGTCTGATCGGCCGCTCGCTCTAAAGCTTTTTGATACGTCCGTGCACACCATGAAATGTAAATGATTTGACAATCTTGCGCACCACAACAACTTCATGATCCTGCGCAATCACGGCCGGCTGACCACTGGGAGCAGGCCAGCAAGGTCACCTGGGGCATGGGCGGCAACCTGGCCTGGCCGGGGGTTGTTGCGCAAACCGGACCGGATTGATACCGGCTTCCGGAATTAAGCGCCAGCGGGCTATCAGAACATTTTCAGGTAGCGGTCGACCTCCCAGGATGACACGTGGTTCTGATAGCTCTCCCACTCGCCTTTCTTGTATTCCACGAACGCCTTGAACATGGCGTCGCCAAAGACGGCTTTTGCCAACGGGTCTGCCTCGAAGGCTTCCACGGCTTCGCCGAGGTTACGGGGCAGATACTCGATACCCTGGGCGGCAATTTCGGCATCGCTGTAGTTGTACATGTTCTCGTGGTGCGGTGTGCCGGCATCCAAACCGTCGCGGATGCCCTCCAGGCCGGCGGCGAGGATCAGGGCCGAGCCCAGATAGGGGTTACAGGCGATGTCGGCCGCACGGCATTCGATGCGTCCTCCAGCGCCCGGGATACGAATCATGTTGGTCCGGTTGTTGGAGCCATAACACATGAAGACCGGCGCCCAGGTCGAACCTGACATGCTGCCCTGACGCACCAGGCGCTTGTAGCTGTTCACTGTCGGCGCGATCACCGCACTGATGGCGGCGCCGTGCTTCAGGACACCCGCCGTGAAGTGGTATGCCAGTCTGCTGATCCCGCAACCGTGCACGTCGTCACCTTCCGGCTCGAACAGGTTCCGGCCGGTTTTGCTGTCGGCCAACGACATGTTGTAGTGGGCCCCGCTGCCGGTGCGATCGGCAAACGGTTTGGGCATGAAGCTGGCAAACGCGCCGTGCTTGCGGGCGATCTCGTTGGCCATCATCCGGAAGAACACCAGGCGGTCGGCCATGGTCAGGGCATCGGCGTACTTGAAGTCGGTTTCGAACTGACCGTTGGCATCCTCGTGGTCAAAGGAATAGACGTCCCAGCCCAGCTCGTTCATGGCCTCGACCAGTTCGTCCATGATCTCCAGATTGTCCATCAGCGAACGCGGGTCGTAGCAGGGTTTGCCGGCGGTATCCCGGTCGCTGAGCGGTGCGAAGCCGCCATCTTCGGTGTCCCGGAACAGGAAAAACTCGGTCTCGATACCCAGGTTGAAGCGGTATCCCATGGCTTCGGCCGCGTCCAGCTGGCGTCGCAGGATGTTTCTTGAGCAGGCCTCGAACGGCTGCCCATTAAGGTAAAGGTTGCCCGGGAACCAGGCCAGCTGCCGGTTCCAGGGACAGATAGCGAGGTTGTTGGCATCGGGCATCGCCGCCACCTCGTCATCGGAGATGTCCTGGGGCACCCCATCCAGGGCGGCCCCCGTGTACAGCTCGGAGCCTTCCATCATCTGGCCCAGATGCGCCACCGGCACAAACTTGCCCTTGCTGATGCCATGGATGTCCACGTAGCTGGCCATGGCGTATTTTACGCCCGCGTCGATCAGTTTTTTTTGCAGGCCCTTGGTATCGGTCAGTTCAGTCATGTCTTGTCCTCGTGTCGGCCCGGTTGGACGGGCCCTCTGTGTTGATGTCTGGCACGAAACTTTCATTCAACTTACATGCCAGCATGTATGTAAATGACTTCAGAAGGTCATTACTCAAGCCCGCACCCAATCGTGAAAGGCACCACAAATGACTGACTTTAAATGGAAAAAAGAGGACTTTGAGGCCGGCGACTTTCCGCTCTCGAATGGCAATGTATTGAGGGATGCCCGCCTTCGCTACCACTGGATCGGAGAACTGAACGCACCAAAAGACAACCTGATTCTGCTTCCCACGTACTACGGTGGTGCAGCGGCGGGGAACTACCCCTGGGTCGGAAAAGCCGGCGGACTGGATCCGGAACGCTACTGCATCGTCATTCCGGCAATGCTCGGTGCGGGCGAATCCTCCTCACCGTCCAACACCGCAGGCAGCCAGGCCGGCGCGCATTTCCCCGGGGTGAGCCTGTATGACAACGTCATGCTGCAGAAGCAGCTCGTGGACCAGACGTTCGGGGGCGGCCGGCTCGCACTGGTGATGGGCTGGTCCATGGGCGGCATGCAGGCACTGCAGTGGGGCTGTCTGTTCCCGAATCAGGTGCGGGCTGTGTTGGCGGTGTGCGCCACAGCCCGCTGCTCCCCCCACAACCGGGTCTTCCTCGAAGGAGTAAAAGCCGCACTCACCTGTGACCTGGCCTTCGAGAACGGTCATTACCAACAGCCACCCACCACGGGACTGCGAGCCTTCGGTCGTGTGTACGCAGGTTGGGCCTATTCCCAGGCCTTCTACCGGCAAGCGCTGTACCGAAACCTCGGCTTCGAGACCATCGACCAACTGCTGGACTTCTGGGAACAGGATCACCTGGCGCAGGACGCCAACGATCTTCTGACCGTTCTGCACACCTGGCAGTCGGGCGACATCAGTGACAACCCGGAGTTCCGGGGCGATTACCCAGCGGCCCTTGCGCGGCTGACCATGCCAACCCTGATGATGCCGGGCGCAACGGACCTCTATTTCACCGACGAGGATGCCCGGCAGGATGCCGCCGGCATGCCCGGTGCCACCTGCGAGCCGCTGATCTCCGATTATGGCCATATTGCCGGAGGGCCCGGGCGTGATCCGGAATCCCACATGCGGATACTCGCGGCGGCTGACCGCCTGCTTCATGCCGGGGCATGATCATGGGCAGACACCACATTGCCCGCACCAGACTGGTGCAGCAATCCACTCCACAACCACCAGCCAGGCCCCAAACCCGCCGCATTGACCAAACTGGCACGTTGTCTGCAAAGATCCACCCATGGCCCCACGTGGGCCTGAAAGAGCTCAAGGATACCAATCCGTTCACAGCAACACCGCCCTTCGTGCGGCCAGACAAACGGACACAATGGGTGACTAGGGTTCCGGTTCGGGCACAATCCCGGGCGACTGGTCCGAGAGTCACCGACCTCTGGAAGGGGTTACACGGCGGGATAAAAGCCCGGGAGATTGGATTGCACGCGATTCCAGTGCCGTGTTCTGTGACCAGAGGAGAAACACCATGCGACTGATCAACCGCACTCCCGGCCGGCTAACCGCCACCGCGCTCGGTGTGCTGCCGTTCCTGGCCATCCTGCTCATCTATGGCCTTGCCTCGCAGCAGCGACTGGCTGAGAACCCCAACGACAAGCTCCTGCCCGGTCTCGAACAGATGACCGCGGCCGTGGACCGTATGGCCTTTCAGGCGGACCGCCGCAGCGGCGATTACCTGATGTGGGTGGACACCGTCGCCAGCCTCGAGCGGCTCGGCCTCGGGATCGGGGTGGCGGCGCTGATGGCCCTGGTGGTCGGCATGCTCAACGGTGTGCTGCCCCTGGTTCGGGCCAACCTGGCGCCCCTGGTGTCAGCGCTGTCGATGGTGCCGCCCCTCGCCATCCTGCCGATCCTCTTTATCGTCTTCGGCCTCGGGGAACTCTCCAAAGTCATGCTGATCGTAATCGGCACCGCGCCGATCATGATGCGCGATGTCGCCCAGCGAGTCCGCGAACTGCCGGCCGAGCAGCTGATCAAGATACAGACCCTGGGCGCCAACAGCTGGCAGATCATTACCCGCATGGCCCTGCCCCAGGTGCTACCTCGCCTGATCGATGCCGTGCGCCTCAGCCTTGGCCCGGCCTGGCTGTTCCTGATCGCCGCCGAGGCCATCGCGTCCACCGAGGGTCTGGGTTACCGGATCTTTCTGGTGCGCCGCTATCTGGCCATGGATGTGATCCTGCCCTATGTCATCTGGATCACCATCCTCGCCATCGTCATCGACCAGTGTCTGCGCTTTACCAACCGCAGGCTGTTCCCCTGGTACAACGCAGGAGGCCACTGATGAGCTTCATTACCGTCAAGAATCTGTGGAAGGAGTATGGCGACCAGGTCGTGCTCGAAAATCTCAATCTGGAGGTCAAACAGGGGGAATTCTGCACCCTGGTCGGGGCTTCCGGCTGCGGTAAGTCCACCTTCCTTAAAATGCTGCTGGGCCAGGAAACCCAGAGCCGCGGCGACCTTCTGCTGGACGGTGACACCTTCCCCCGGGAGCCGGATCGGCATCGGGGCATCGTGTTCCAGCGCTATTCCGTGTTTCCGCACCTGACCGTGCGCCAGAACGTACTGATGGGGCTGGAACTGGAGCAGAAGCCCCTGCTTGGCAAACTGTTTGGCCAGGCCAGGAAAGCCGCCCTGGAAAAAGTGGATGCCATGCTGGATTCGGTCGGACTGACCGCCTCCGCCCACAAATGGCCTCACGAGCTGTCCGGCGGCATGCAGCAGCGCCTCGCCATCGCCCAGTCCCTGATCATGCGGCCACGGGTACTGTTGCTGGACGAACCGTTCGGCGCCCTGGACCCGGGTATCCGGGCCGACATGCACGAGCTGTTGCTGAAACTCTGGCAGGAAACCGGCACCACCATTTTTATGGTCACCCATGACCTGCATGAGGGGTTTTATCTCGGCACGCGGCTGCTGGTTTTTGACAAGGTGCGAAACGATCCCCACGACCCGCAGGCTTACGGGGCGACCATTACCTACGACCTGCCCATCGGTCAGACCGACCGGAAACTCCTGGCGGATATCGACCAGTCCGTGAGTGAGACCGCCCGCAACCAGGCGGCCTGAACGCCCATAAAAAAGGGGCTGCCCGAGGGCAGCCCCAAAAAGACCCGAACTCGCAGCTCAGTTCGATGCAACACGATCCTTCGGCAGTTTGAAGGTCCAGACCATACCGCCCTGATTGAAGTCCTTGACCACTCTGGCCACTTCGCCGCCCCAGAGCGGAACCGCGCCGCCCCAGCCGGAAGCCACGGAAACATACTGCTCACCATCCATGGTCCAGGTCACCGGTGTGCCAACCACACCGGAGCCGGTGTTGAAGCGGTAGAGCTCTTCACCGGTCCTGGCATCAAAGGCCTTGAGGTAGCCTTCGGGCGTTCCGGTGAAGACCAGGTTGCCGGCGGTGGTCATCACACCACCCCACAGAGGCGCGGTGTTTTCATAGCGCCAGACTTCCTTGCCGGTTTTCGGATCCATGGCGCGCAGAACGCCGATGTAGTCATCATTGGCCGGCTTGATGGTGAAGCCGGCGCCCAGGAAGGCGGCGCCTTTCTTGTAGGACACCGGTTCGTTCCAGATGTCCATGGACCACTCATTGGAAGGTACGTAGAACAACTCGGTTTCCGGGCTGTAGGCCATCGGCATCCAGTTCTTGCCGCCCAGGAAGGCCGGCTGGGCTACCACCATCTCGCCCTTGCCGCCCTCGGTGGCCGAGGGATCGCCGGGACGACCACCCTCGGTAAAGATCGGACGCCCTGTTTCAGGGTCCAGGCCTTCCGCCCAGGTAATCTTGTCCACGAACGGGAAGCCGCGGATGAAGTCACCGTTCTCCCGGTTCAGGACGTAGAAGAAACCGTTGCGGTCTGCGGTGGCGGCGGCCTTGATGGTCTTACCGTTCTCGTTCAGATCGAAAGAAATCAGCTCGTTGACGCCATCGTAATCCCAGCCGTCGTGCGGGGTCGTCTGGAAGTGCCACTTGATGCTGCCGTCGTCGGGATCGATGGCCAGGCGGGAGGAGGAGAACAGGTTGTCCCCGGGGCGCAGGTGCGAGTTCCAGGGCGCCGGGTTACCGGTGCCGAAGAACAGGGAATCCGTTTCCGGATCGTAGGTGCCACCCAGCCAGGTCGCCGCGCCGCCGTTCTTCCACATGTCCCCGGGCCAGGTCTGGCCCGGCTTGCCCCCGGAAATACCATTCTCGATCTTCTTGCCGTCCTTGTAGACGTAGCCCATGTGGCCTTCAACAGTCGGGCGCATCCATACCAGCTCACCGGTGTGGGCATCGTAGGCCTCCACCTTGCCGACAATACCGAATTCACCACCGGACACCCCGGTGATGACCTTGCCCTTGACCACGATCGGAGCGGCGGTAATGGCATAGCCTGCCTGATAATCCGCCACCTTCTTGATCCACATGGGCTTGCCGGTGTCCTTGTTCAGGGCCACCAGCTTGGCATCCAAGGTGCCGAAAATGACCTTGTCGTCATACAGGGCGACGCCCCGGTTGACCACGTCACAGCAGGGCATGATGCCGTCCGGCAGGCGGGCGTCGTATTGCCAGATTTCCTCACCGGTTTTGGCATCGATGGCGTAAACGCGGGAATAGGAAGCAGTGACGTACATCACGCCATCCTTGATCAGCGGCTGCGACTCCTGACCTCGCATCTTCTCGCTACCGAAAGAGAACGCCCAGGCCGGCTGAAGGTGCTGAACGTTGTCGGTATTGAGATCTTCCAGGATGCTGAAGCGCTGCCCCTGGGTACCCATGCCGTAACTGACAATATCTTCCGGCGTCTTGTGATCGTTGACGATATCCTCGTCGGTTACCGCCTGGGCTCCGTATGACACGGCCAGCGCCAAGGCACTGGCGGCAATCCGGATCCCGAATTTGTTGGTTCTCATGGTTGCGCTCTCCAATTCTCTTGTTTTCGGTTCTCTTGCGTTCGTTTCAGGGCGAACCGGGAACTTTCCCGCCTCTTTTGTGATTCTTCTCGTTAGAGGCAAGAGCAACAATTACCCCCCGGAACAGGTTTTCTCATCACTTGGTAGTACTACCTTTAAAACGAAGAAGCCCGCGACAGACGCGGGCTTCTTTCACACAAAGGATCAAGGCTGTCAGAGCTCGCCCTCGGCACGGGCCAAGGCCTCGGGTTCAAGAAACTCGCGGTAGTACTGGGGCACGCTGTAGCGCAGCTCCAGGTCCGCGAACAAGGCATCCATTTCGCCGTTCCTGACCAGCTTGTCGACGATCGCCTCGAGGGCATAGCCGAGCTGGCGGTGTGTATGTTTGATGGCCATGCCCACGTCCCAGACCTGCTTGCCGATGCCGGGAAAACCATTGTCCGCCGGCCGGAACGCCGAGTTTTCGGGTTTGGCCAGCTCATGGTCGATCTCCGATCGCATGCCCATCACGGCACTGACCTCGCCCTTGCGCATCGCCTCGAACGCCTCCCGGACATTCGGGTAATGACGAACCTGATCCCTCAGCCGGCCCCGGAGCCCAGAGCTCAGGTAGAAATCCGGCAGGGTATCGATCTCCACGCCGATCGGGTTGTACTGGAACACCGCCACCGTCTCCACGCTATCAAGCCTTTCCGGATTGAAGGCGATCTGCCACGTTTCCTGCTGGTACGGACCAAACAGCACCACCTGCTCATTGATGTACTCCCCGGTGGAATCCTGCATGTAGGCGTACTGCTTGTCGTAAGGCACCCGAAGCATCACATCGGCCAGCCGCTGCTTGGCCAGGTAGTGCCCCTTCCAGACGTTGTTGCGCAGATCATCACCCAGGTTTTCATCCGGCGTGATCCAGTGCACCCGGAATTCGACACCCATTTCCTCGGCAATGCGTTTACCCAGCTCCACATCGATCCCGGCGGGTTCACCGTTGAGCTCGTAGGAGTAGGGGGGAAAGTTTTCGTACATACCCACCTTCAGATAGCCGGACTCCAGGATGATGTCGTAGGTGCGTTCGGCCGGCCGGTTCAGCAACTCGTTGCCATCCTGCACTTCCCGGGCAACGGCACTGCCGGCGAGGATGAACAGGGTCAGGATCGCTAGCATTGTTTTCATTATCGGTTCCCCCAACGACGAAGAGCCGGCGCCCGGCCGGCTCTGTTCAGAGCAGTTCGGTGATCGACTCGATCATTCGGGCTTCGGAAGGGATTCAACGTAGGTCCGGATCGCCCACATGGCATTCTGGTCCATGCTTTTCTTCCAGGACGGCATGCCCCGGTCGGTGCCATTGCGCACCCGATTGATGAAGTACTCGTCGTCCCATTGGGTCAACTCCCGCAGGTCCGGGGTCAGTCCACCGGACATGGCGCGGATGCCATGGCAGCTGGCACAGTTGCCGGCGTAGGCACTTTCTCCGATCTTCGCTGCTTCCGCCTGGTAATCACCGTACTCGTTACCTTCCCGGAACGGATTCTCCATGCGCACTTCTTCACCCAGGGATGGCAGGTTCCCGGTATCCACCTCCTGCGGTGTGACATTGCCGTGGGCCATGACGAACCCGGTTACTCCGGCCAGAACAACGGCCAGCATTGGTCTGATTGGAAAAGGAGTTTTCATTGTTGCTACCTCTGATTGGTTCCCCGTTGGTTGGCCATTGGATTTGTGGTTTGCCAACTCGCTGCTCACCAGTCTAGGAAGCTGCGTCCCTGACCCGAATGCCACTTTGGAGGATTTGGTGTAGTTCCTTGGTAGTAATCGGACGGTATCCGAGCCCCAATTTCCTACTTTGGTACTGCCGGATTCGTACTTTCTGAATATTTCAGGCCGGAGCCCCGCTCTCTAAGCTCGGGAGAATGATAAAAACAAACGGGGAGCTCTTTTCATGCCACGCTATCAACTCATGCGCCTGCTCGGATTGACCGCACTTTTGTGGCTCAGTCTGGTGCTCTCGGTACAGGCTGCCCCCCTGCAGTTGACGATCGGTTATATCCAGTGGATTCCGGATACCGGTCCGGTACTATCAAACGTGATTCCCGAACCGGAAGATGCCGGCCTTAGGGGTGCCGAGCTGGCCATCGCTGATAACAGCACCACAGGCAAGTTCCTGGGCCAGACCTATTCCCTTCAGAGCAAAGTGGCTGATTCGGGAGAAGCCGCCATTGCAGCCTTTGACACCATGCACCAGAGCGGCATTGAACTGTTCGTCGTAAACGCACCAGCGGCGACCCTGAAGACCATCACGGAGAAAGCCGGCGCCAACACTCTGATCTTCAACGCTGGCGCCAAGGACGATGCCCTGCGCACCGGCCAGTGCCGCGCGAACCTGCTGCACACCATTCCCAGCTACGCCATGCTCACCGATGCACTTGGCCAGTGGCTGAACCAGCGGCGCTGGGATGAGGTGTTCCTGATTACCGGGCCCACCGAGGCCGACAAGGGCTGGGCCGATGCCTTCCGTCGTTCCGCCAAGCGTTTCGGACTGGAAATTGTCGAGGACAAGCCCTGGACCTTTGACGCCGATCTGCGTCGCACCGCTTCCAGGGAGTTGCCGCTGTTCACCCAGGCCAGCGACTACGACGCCGTGGTGGTAGCGGATGTACGCGGCGATTTCGGCGAGTACGTGCCGTACAACACCTGGCTGCCCCGACCGGTGGTTGGCACCCAGGGCATGTCGCCGGTGACCTGGCACCGGGTGGTGGAAAGCTGGGGGGCGGCCCAGCTGCAGAACCGCTTCCGGGAGCTGGCCGGCAGAAACATGAACAGCGAGGACTACGCCGCCTGGGCGGCCATTCGCGCCATCGGTACCGCCGTGACCGACCTGAAATCCGCGGAACCCGCCGAGATCCGGAATTTCCTGTTCAGCGACAAATTCCAATTGGCCGCGTTCAAGGGTCGCAAACTCACGTTCCGGGACTGGAACGGGCAGCTGAGACAACCCATTCCCCTGGTCCACCCGAGGGGTCTGGTGGCGCGCGCGCCCTTCGAGGGCTTCCTGCACCCGAATACCCAAATGGACACCCTCGGCTTTGACCGGCCGGAGAGTGAGTGTCGGATCAACGGCTGACGGCCCAAGGCCCGCCCAAAAAACAAGAAGGAGCCCCAGAATGAAAACCCTGTTCAAGCATGCCGCACTGGCTACCATGATTGGCCTGTCGACACCCGGGCTGGCAAGCCTGGCCTATGTCTCCAACGAGAAAGACAACACCCTGTCGGTGATTGATACCGAAACCCAGGACGTCATCGAAACCATTGATGTCGGCCAGCGGCCCCGTGGCATTCTGCTCTCCAAGGACTACACCAAGCTCTACATCTGCGCCAGTGACGATGACACGGTTCAGGTACTGGACCTAGCCACCCGCAAGATCGTGGACACACTTCCCTCGGGGGAGGATCCGGAACAGTTCTCCCTTCATCCAAACAACAAGCATCTGTACATCGCCAATGAAGACGATGCCATCGTGACTGTGGTGGATGTCGAGACCAAGGATGTCCTTGCACAAATCGACGTGGGGATCGAACCCGAAGGCATGGCTGTCAGCCCGAACGGCAAGTGGGCGGTCAACACTTCCGAAACCACGAGTATGCTGCACTGGATCAACACCGAAACTTTCGAGATCGAGAAGAACATCGTGGTTGGTCAGCGCCCGCGCCACGTGGAGTTCACCAGGGACAGCAAGATTGCCTGGGCCTCCGCGGAAATCGGCGGCACCGTGCATATCATCGATGTCGACAACCTGGAGCAGATCCACGAGATGTCGTTCAAGGTTTCCGGCGTGAACCAGGATCGGGTCCAGCCGGTGGGCATTGAACTCACTTCCGATGGCAAATACGCCTTCGTCGCCCTCGGCCCCTCCAACCACGTTGCCGTGGTCGATGCACAGACCTACGAGGTGTTGGACTACCTGCTGGTGGGTGCGCGGGTCTGGCAACTGGACCTGGACAAGGACGAAAAGCACCTCTACACCACCAACGGCGTCTCCGGGGATGTCTCGGTGATCGATGTGGAGGATCTTAAAGTGATCAAATCCATCAAGGTGGGCCGCTACCCCTGGGGGGTGGTCATCGATCCGACGTCATGACCATTGAAGCGCGAAACCTCAGCTTTCGCTACGGCGGCAAGCCGGTGCTCAGGGAGGTCAGCTTCGCGCTGACCTCAGGCCGTTTTCATGCCTTGCTGGGACCCAATGGTGCGGGCAAGTCGACCCTGTTCGGATTACTGACGCGGCTGCTGGCTTTGCAGGAGGGGGATATCCTGCTGGCCGGGCAATCCCTGAAAAAACAGCCGGCCGAGGCCATGCGGCAGATCGGCGTGGTGTTTCAGCAGAACGCGCTGGACCTGGATCTGACTGTGCGCCAGAACCTGCAATACCACGCGGCGTTGCACGGGCTGTCCCGCAAGGAAGCCCGGAAACGGGGCGACCGGGAACTGGAACGGTTTGGCCTGCTGGACCGCGCGAACGATGCCGTCCGCCAGCTCAACGGCGGCCACCGGCGGCGGGTGGAGATTGCCCGGGCGCTGCTCCACGAACCCTCCCTGCTTTTGCTGGACGAACCGACCGTCGGCCTGGATGTCGCCAGCCGCAAGGCCCTTAATGAACATGTGCGACATCTATGTGAATCGGATGGACTGACCGTGCTCTGGGCCACTCACCTTATTGAGGAAGTCCGCGAGAACGACCGGGTGCTGATCCTGCACCAGGGAAAGTTGCTGGCCAACGGCACCGGTTCAGCGATCTGTGAAGCCGAGGGTAGTCGGGACCTGGCTGAAACTTTCCATTCTCTGACCGGAGCGGGCTCACCATGAAAGCGGCACATTACTGGCACTGTTTCGTCGGCATCCAGACCCGGGAATGGCTGCGGTTCTGGCAACAGCGCACGCGCTTTGCCAGTGCCCTGGTTCGTCCCCTGTTGTGGCTGGTGGTCTTTGCCGCCGGCTTCCGGGCGGTGCTGGGCATTTCCATCATTCCGCCCTACGACACCTACATCACCTACGAGACCTATATAGCGCCCGGACTGTGCGGGATGATCATCCTGTTCAACAGCATGCAGGGGGCCTTGTCCATGGTGTACGACCGGGAACTGGGCAGCATGCGGGTGCTGTTGATGAGCCCCCTGCCCCGGCCGTTCCTGCTGGTGACCAAACTGCTGGCCATGGGGGTGGTGTCCATCGGGCAGGTGTATGTGTTCCTGCTGCTGACGCTGCTGGTGGATGTGGAACCGCCGCTGTGGGGTTATCTGGCGGTGTTGCCGGCGCTGATCTTGACCAGTCTGATGCTTGGGGCCCTGGGCCTGCTGATCGCCACCTGGATCAAGCAACTGGAGAACTTTGCCGGGGTGATGAACTTTGTGATCTTTCCGATGTTTTTCATGTCATCGGCGCTGTATCCGCTGTGGCGGATGAACGAGGCCAGTCCCTGGCTGTACTGGATCTGCCAGTTCAATCCGTTCACCCATGCGGTGGAAGCGATCCGGTTCTCGCTGTATCTGGAGTGGAATCCGATGGCGTATGGCATTACTGCCGGGGTGACGGTGGTTCTGGCGTTGCTGGCCACTGCCGGGTTCCGGCCGCAGCGGACGAAGATTCTCGGGACTCAATCCGCCTGACTCCCGAGTTGAAGGGAGCCACGATAGCCCTATCAGTTCCTGCCATGGAGGCATCGGGAGGCCTTTCCAAAACCCGCTCCTTCGGCACGTCCATGTGGCGCTTGAGCTCCGCCATCCATGGCTCCGCACAGTTTTGGAAAGGCCTCCCGATACCTCCCCCCAACTTGGCAGAGAGCTTCTCAGGAAATTGCCCAAACGATTAGACTACTTGGTCCAGATTTCTCAGCGTTTGAACAACCCCTTCCACTGTCCCCTGAGATCCAACTGGTGCGTCCCATTGCAAACACGCAGGCTGGCCATCGAGGTACCACAGCCGGTTCGCCAGATCAGTCGCATCCCGGGCATCGTGGGTAACACAGATCATGGCCATTGCCGGATGCCGGTCCAGCAGCTCGAGGATCAGGTGCTTGAGCTCGGTAGCCCGGACCGGATCGAGGGATGCGAACGGTTCGTCGAGCAACAACAGATCCGGCTGGATCACCAGGCAACGGGCCAGGGCGGCACGGCGTGCCATACCGAGTGAGAGTTGGTCAGGTAGATGATCCGCATAGCCAGCAAGTCCAACACTGTCCAATACACGATCAATATCGGCGGCGTCAGCTCCGACGATGGCCAGATTCTGCCGCAGAGTGCGCCAGGGCAGCAGTCGGTGCTCCTGGAACAGATAACCTACCCGCGCTTTATCCCTGTTTGGCACGGTTTTGTCAGGCAGGGAGTGGTCCAGACCGGCGATGGCATTCAGGAGGGTGGTTTTACCGATACCAGAGGGCCCGAGCAGGCAAATACGGTCACCCTGACGGATGGTGGTGAAAATTTCCCCCAGCACAGGCTGGCCAAAGCTCCGTCCCTCGATTCTCAATTCAAGCATGGGCCGTCTCCGGTTGCCGCCACCGGGTTGCCCGACGTTCCAGGGGCTGGAGCAAGGCCAGTTCGATCAGCTGGACGATAGCAATAAAGGCGAGACTGTAGGCCAGGATGGTGGCGACGTCGAAGACCTGGAAGGCCAGGTGGAGTTTGAAACCCACGCCGCTGGATCGACCGAGCAGTTCGACCACCAGGACGATTTTCCAGATCAGTGCGAGGCCACCGCGGGTGGCGGCCATCAGGTACGGGAACAGCTGTGGCAACCAGACTTCCCGAAGCCGCTGCCAGCGGGTAAACCGATACACAGTCGCCATGTCTTCCAGTTTTGGTTCCAGGCTTCTCGCGCCCTCTCGCACCGTCACAGCAACGTTGGGCACCTTGTTGATGACTACCGCAAGGACCGCCGCCACTTCAATCAGGCCAAACCAGACGTACATGAGGATGATGGTGACCAGGGCGGGAAGGTTCAGCAGCACCACGAGCAAGGGATCGAACAGGGCGTTGGTGGTGGCGGAGCGGCCCATCGCCACCCCGATGGCGGTGCCGAGGGCCATGGCCAGAACAAAGGCGATCAGCACCCGGCCGAGGGTGGCGCCGAGGTGATACCAGAGTTCGCCATTGGCGGCCTCCCCTGACAGGGCAGCCAGAACGGTTAACGGAGCGGGTAACAGTGAGGTGTCGAGGGCTTCGGCAAGACCCGCCCAGGCCAGGATCACGACCGGGAGCACGATCCAGTAGCTCCAGATGGGTGGCTGGCCGTGTCCGGGAGTCACGGCGCCTCCCGGTAGAACAGGGCTGCCGGCATAAGCCGGTCAGGATTGGCGCCGGTCAGTTCGAGCAGGCGTTGCAGGTCGGAAATGCGTTGTTCCGTGAGCGGCTCCGGCGTGCCTGCGACAAAGCCCTCGCGAAGAGCCTCAAATTCGCCGGACGCCGGGTTCCGCATCAGGGCACGGATTCTCTGCCAGTGCCCGGGCTCTTCCGCCAGCTCTTCCTTCACTTGCCGAAGCGAACGGGCGAAGCGATCGATCAGGTCTCGGTGAGTCTGCGCCCAGCCCTCGGGAAAGACATAGCCGAGCACCGGCAGGTTTGTATCCAGGCCAAGCTCGGAGAGCAAATCTTCCATCGCAAAGGCGGATCGCCATTCGCCCTGCCCTTTTAGCCGGGCGGCAAAATGCCAGTAGGTGACGATGGCATCGACCTGACCACGCTTCAGGGCCTGACTCAGCAATGGCGGCGCACCGAATTGCAGCTCCACGCCGTCCTTGAGAGAAAGGCCCTGCTGGCTGGCGACCTGATTCAGCAGTACCCAGCCCTTGCTGTCGGGCCCACCGGCCACGCCGATGCGGCGGCCCGTGAGGTCTGCGATGGTCTCGATACCCGACTCTTTTGCTACCACGATATCGCCAATGCGGGATGAAAACGGAACGTAGAGAAACGGTGAACCTGCCGCATAGCGGGACTGGGTCCAGAGCAGATCCGCAACGGCACCATCAACGGTGCCACTGGTCACTGCCAGACGGGATGCCGGGAGGTTGGCAACGGGCCTGAGGTCAAGCCGGTATCCATGGGCCCGATCAAGCCCCCGGTGTTTCAGGTGGTCCAGCTCCCAGTGGGCGGTGCCGAACTGAAGCACACTCAGGGACAGCACGGGCAAGGGTTGTGCCTGCGCCACTCCGCTCAGGAGCAAGCATGCGGCGATCACGCCCCTGATAAAACCGGGACCGTTCAAGAGGAACTTTGTTGTTCTTTGTCGAGTCATATCGTCACGATACGAACCCTGACAACCATCAAGAATAGTACTTTGGTGCCTGTTTTTTGGTGCGATGGTCGCATTCAACCGATAGCCGATATGGCGTGTAATGAAACAATCACAATAATAAGCAGGGGCAGGTCCCACCTCCCCGAGCACAGGAGGACGCCATGCTGAACGAGCCTGATGCCGCACTCTCTCCGGAAAACCGCTATCATGAGACCGGAGCCAGTCCCGACACCGACAATAAACAGGCGGAGACATTCATGGAGCCGGCGTACAAGATTCTGATTGCCGACGACCACCCGCTGTTCCGCGAAGCCATCAGCAGTGTCATTGCTTCCGGTTTCGAAGGCAGTGAGATCATCGAGACCGATGACCTGGACAGCGCCCTGGAGATTACCCGGGAAAACGACGATCTGGACCTGATCCTACTGGATCTGAACATGCCGGGCATGCACGGCCTCAACGGTCTGATTACGCTGCGCAACGAGGCACCCAGTATCCCTGTGGTGATTGTCTCCGCCGAAGAGGACAAACAGGTGGTTCTGCAGGCGATCACCTACGGTGCCGTGGGCTTCATCACCAAGTCCTCGCCCCGGGCCCAGATGACCGAAGCGATCCAGCAGATCCTCAACGGCAACGTCTACCTGCCCTCCGACATCATTCGCACCGGCAAGGAAGGCAGCCATCGCCGCAGCCGTGGCGACGACAACCCGATCTCTCCGGAACTGCTCAACTCCCTGACCCGCCGCCAGTTGCTGGTGCTGGAGCGGATGTCCAAGGGCGAATCGAACAAGCAGATTGCCTACAACCTGAATATTGCGGAAACCACGGTGAAGGCCCACGTGTCGGCCATTCTGAGGAAACTCGGGGTGCATAACCGGGTGCAGGCGATTTTGTCGGCTAGTGATGTGGATTTCAGTCAGTATCTGAAGCGCTGAGGGCGGGGCCTGGGTTTGAACATGGGGTCAGATGAACGAGTTCATCAGACCCCTGAGTTCGGCGAAACCAGGTGCTTGCTCCGGGGTCTGAAGAACGCTTTCTTCTGACCCCTCTTTCATCCAACCCCCTGACTTCACCCCCGAATCACGTGATTCAACACGCTCCGCAACTTCAGCGGCTTCACCGGTTTGTTCATCAGCAGGTAACCCAGCTCGCGGATGTGCTGCTTCAGTTCATTGGTGTAATTGGCGGTGATCATAAGCACCGGCGCGGGGACAGCGCGCCGCCGATTGATCTCCCCCACCACGTCGACGCCGTTTTCCTCGTTATCCAGGTGATAATCGGCCAGGATCAGGTCCACCGGGCTTGCTTCGGGCGCAAGCTGCTGCTCGAGGTCTTCCAGTGACACCGCGGTTACCACCCGGCAGTCCCAGCCTTCCAGCAGTGTTTTCATGCCCTGGCAGATCGACTGATCGTTGTCGATGACCCAGACCCGGGCGCCGCTCAGGCCGTCATCGAGGCGGCTGAGCACGACGGAATTATCCTTACCCGGACAATCCGGTCGCAGCTGCCCCAGGGGCACCCTGACACTGAACACCGAGCCCTTGCCCTCTGCCGAGAACACGGTCACCTCGTGCCCGAGCATACGGGAAATCTTGTCCACGATGGCAAGTCCGAGGCCCAGGCCCTTGTCGGCCTGGGAGCCGCTGGGCCGGATGCGTTTGAACTCCTGGAAGATCTCGGTGAGTTTGTCGTCGGGAATGCCCGGCCCGGTGTCCCAGACCTGTAGCAGCACATGGTCTCCGCGCCGCCGGCAACCGAGCAGGATACGACCCGAACTGGTGTAGCGGATGGCATTGGTGAGGAAATTGCGCAGTATCCGGGCCAATAGTTGGGAATCGGACTCCACCACCGCAGAGGAAGGGACAAAGTCCAGTTGCAGGTTTTCTGCCAGCGCCATCTGTCGGAATTCACGGGCAATGTTATTCAGCAGATCCCGCAGATCGAACGCGGTAACATCCGGCTTGATCACACCCGCGTCCAGTTTGGAGATGTCCACCAGGGTACCGAGCAGGTTTTCTACGTCATCCAGGGAAGTACTGACCGAACGCACCAGTCCCTCGGCCTTGGGCCCGAAGGACTGCTCCTGCAGGGCGCTGGTGAACAGGCGGGCAGCGTTCAGCGGTTGCAGCAGGTCGTGGCTGACCGCGGCCAGGAACTTGGTCTTGGACATGTTGGCCCGCTCGGCCTCCAGCTTGGCATCCCTTAACCGAGCCTCCACCGCCGCACGTTCCGAGATCTCCTGACGCAGCTGGTTATTGAGCCCGGTCAGGGCGGCGGTGCGCTCCTTCACGCGGCGCTCCAGGTTGTCGTAGGCCTGTTCCAGCGCCAGGGCGGTCTTGCGGCGGTCGGTGATGTCCCGGATCAGCACGAAGAAGCCGATGATGTCGCCGAACTCATCAAAGTTCGGCACGTAGGAGCGCAGCATATACCTTACTTCGCCGGCCTCACCGGTCTCCTCCAGCTCGAAGGTGACGTTGTGGCCATCCAGGACCTCCAGGATCTGGGGCAGCAACCGCTGGTAGAACTCCGGGCAATGGATCTGATCCAGCCGCTGCCCCAACAGGGGCGCGCCACCCCGCCCGTACCAGGCCTCGTAGACCTTATTGCAGAACTGCACGGTCATGTCCGCGCCCACATAGGCAATCAACGCAGGCACATGGTCCGTAACCACGCGAATCCAGCGCTCGCTTTCTTCCAGTGCTTTGATCCGGCGGGCCATCTCGCTGTTCTTGACGTCGGTAATGTCGGAATACAGCACCACCAGCCCCCCTTCCCGGGTTGGCCGCTCGGTCACCTGCACCCAGCGGTCATTGGAGAGCAGGAATACGGCACCTTCAGCGTCTTCGTGCCTGTGCTCTTCGACGATGAGTCCGGACGCCACAGCCCGGGCTTTGACGTCCTGGATGGAGGTGCCCGCGTCGGGGGCATTGGCGCCCACATGGCGCCAGTAGCTTCTGAACCGACTGTTACTCTGAATCAGCCGATGCTGGCGATCGAACAGGACGAAGCCATCAGCAATGCTCTCGATGGCATCGCTCAGTCGCTGGCGGGTAGTTTCTGCTTCCTCCCTGGCCCTGCTCAGGGCCTTATTACTGGCCTTGAGTTCTTCCATGGCATGATTCAGGGCATCTGTGCGCTCGCGCACCTGTTCGGCCAAGATGACCGAATGCTCGAACGCCGCGTACGGCTCCGGCTTATGAGCCACACCCGATTCCACCCGCACGATCAGGGCATCGCGGATGCGGCGCAGCCGCTGGTTTTCCGCCTCCAGTTCGGCAATGCGCCGGTCCTTCAGCTCTTCCTTGAGATCCTCAGGATGTTCCCGAGCGGACATCAGGCTGGCCAATCACCACCCCCGTAAACGTCTGGTTAATATGCATGCCATCGAACTGCTCGCCGTAGGTATTGAAGCCAATAACCTTATGGTGGCGAAGGAACCTGGAGACCGCGTCGGCCTCACCGGTCAGTTCCGCCTCCAGACGACGCAAAAAGCAGTCACAGCCAATCGTCACCAGCGGTGGCCCCACCACCCGCTCCGACGCTTCGATCTGTTCCCGCACACTATCGAGCAGCCCTTCCGGTTCCATGGCGGTCATGACGATGCCGGTCTCGACCGCGCAGTAGAAGGTCAGGCTGCCGTCGGGATTGACCCTCTGGATCGAGCGGACAAAGTAATGGCCACCGATTTTCACGCCCAGCGGCCTGAGAGCGAAGGTCTTCCGGTCCAGGGCATCCACGCTGACACCCACCGCCCGGGCGTAGGCTTCTGCCGCCGGTTCGGCGTTGAGCTCGAACACGGTGCGGCTTTCCGGACAGGCATCGGTTACCACCAACTTCTCGTTTCGGTCCACCATGTGGTGGGTGGAGAACACCCGGAAATCCAGGGGCGTGTTCACCAGCATCACCGTGGCCGCTCCGGTGTGGAACTGGCCGTCAAAAAAGACATGAGTATTGGCCAGGCGCTCGTCATCGCCGGCCGATCCGCCGAACTGGGGAATGGTGCCCAGCGCCGAATTGAGCGTGGCAAGCACCAGCTCTTCCCGACTGGACAGGCCATCGAGCAAGGTAATGGCAAAGGTGTTGCCCTTCACCGGTGCCAGTCGGGCGTCCCGGCAGGTTGCCAGCAGCCCGTCGATAACACCCTGGGCATCCTGCAGCGTGAAACGGTCCAACGCCGAGATCAGGGCACAATCGATTGCGAAGTAACGCCGGTCAAAGCCGATGGCGGTGATGCAGCCTCGCCCATAGCCATCGGGTGTAATCTCCCCGGCCGATGTGCAGCCGCAGAGTCGCACCTCCGGGAAAGCATGCTCGAGGGCTGGGCCGAGCCGCTGCAGGTCGTACTCGGCGGAGCAGAAAAACAGGACACAGCCGAGATGCTCGTGGCTCAACTGGCTGGCAAGCTGGGTGGCCACCAGCACCGGGTCTCGTACATTCGCGCTTGCCACCCTGACCGCCGGCAGGGTCGTCGCTGGCCTCATGGTCACCGGCTCCAAAGGTTTGGGGATTTCCCACGATTCTACGGCATCCCCATAATCAGCCAATGCGACTTCCGTGCTTTTTATCGGCGCGCCAAAATGATCATAAGCCATTGATTATAATGCCTCCTTCATCAATGCCCGGTGGCGCAAGCCAGTCAGATGCCAACAAACCGGCACTTTAGTCTTAGGAAGTTGCACCCGGCACCCGGCTTCCTGCCGGGTATCGGGACAACCTCATCGTGACGGCAACCCTCAGAATGTGACGATCGCGCCCAGAGCAATGGTGTCCGCGTCCACCAGATCCGCACCGCTGGATTTGGCTACCTGCTCGAACATGTTGTATTCGGCGACCACCTTCAGGTTGCTGTTGATGTCGTGGAAAAACGCCACTGAGGTGTTCTCGGTCTCGAAGTCGCCCTGGTCGGAATCGGTCTCGCCGTAGGACAGGACAAACCGGTTGGCGCCGAGGGTGTAGGAACCCTGTACCAGGTAACCGTCCGCATCTTCTTCGGCAATCGGCGCTCCGGTGTCAGCAATCAGTACCGGGACATCGCCTTCGGAGGTGAAGCCGGAACCGGTCAGTGAGAATCCGCCAACAGAGGCCTTCAGGCCGTATCCAAGGCCGGTGGAATCGACGGAGGTGGTGGCATTCTCCGACTTCTGGGAGCGGCCGTTGATCCAACCGGTCAGGTTGATGCCTTTGAGGTCCGCGCTGTAGGTCACTTCCGCTTCAAAGCGAGGCGCCGACTGCTCGGACTGGGCACCCGGCGTGGTGTTGGCCGGCTCAAAAATACCTGCTGCCACCTTCAGCCCACCCATGTCGGGAGAACGGTAGGTGATCTGGGCAGAAGGGTTCGGATACGGATACCCAGCCCGGATGTTGCCAAAAGAAACACCGGTGGCTGCGCCCGGGGAACCAAAGCCCATGAGAATTTCATCCAGGAAGATGTTGGACCGGGCATAAAGGCCGAAGTCCTTGCCAATCAGCACCTGGCCGAAGCTGCCGTCGACGGTGGCGTATAGCTGGCGAACGTCGATAGCGGTGTCGGTGGGTGACTGCAGGCTGTCATTGATCGTGGACCAGAACGAAGAACGGCCACCCAGAGTGAGCTCACCCATCTCTTTACTGAAGTTGAAACCGATGGTGTTGGGCAGGAACCCCATTTTCACATCGGAGTTCCGGGTATCGGCCACCTTGTCGTCCCGGTTTACGTAGAATGCGTTGAAATAACCGTCAACCGAAAACGACGTGCCGTCTTCGCTATAGACCTCGACCGCCGCATTGGCTCCCGCACTTGCGCCCATGGCCACTGCCATGGTCAGTACCAGACCTGACTTTCTGAAGTTGTTGTTTTTCATAAATCCCCCGGTTGTTGTTGGAAATCGGGCATCCGGACCAGAGGCAGGCCCGAAACCCGGGCGCAATCTGACGCCCGAATTCCATGGTCGGGGAAGGAGGAAAATGGAGAAATGCCACAAGGGAGCAGGTTTTCTGCTCATTTGGGAGGGTTCAGAACCGCAACTTTGGGATTACGACCCGCCCGGAAAACGATCCAGTTCGAGCACGCAGTCTTGCAGAAATGCCGAGGGATCCAACATCACCGACTCGTCCGCCACCACACCGAACTGCACCTGACCGGCATAGCTGACGATACTGATACCAACGCCAATATCACCGGCCTGCGGCACCCAGAACATCTGTTCGGTGATCCGGCAACCGGCCAGGTAGCGCGGTTCCCGTTTACCGGGCACGTTCGATACCACTACCGATGCCTTGCGGTAGAACACATCGGCAATGGGCTGGCGCAACGGATCCGGGATCACCGAGGCAGTGGAGGCCAGCCCCCAGGCTATCCCCGGCTGCCAGCTTTTCTTCAACCGGCGCGTTTCCTGTTTGATGCGGTACAGCCGTTCCAGTGGACTTTCACCATCCACCGGCAGCGGTACAAACACGGTACCAAAGTAGTTTCCCAGGGTTCCGGGCTGGGGTTTCAGCTCCTCGGGCAGACATGCACGGATGTCCACCGGCACCGCGGCGTGCATGACGGCCTGTTCCAGCTCGTCATCGCTCAACCCCAGCCTGGGGCGTGCCGCCGCTGCGACACAGCTGAGCAAGACATCATTGACAGTGACGTTGGTGGATTCGGCAATGGCACGGAAGCGCTGAAGCGGGACCGGCGCTGACCAGCGGCAATGACGCCGGCCCAGCAACGGCCGCCGGAATTCGGAGGGGGAATCCTCAGGCTCCGCCAGGAAGTCAGTCACATCACTCAGCAAGCGCAGGCCGCTCTGCGCGTAGTGCTCAAGCCGTTGCCCCGCCTGTTCCAGAGAGGCCGTCGCTGATCGGGATTCATCGGCCCCGGAGTCCGGCTCCTGTTGCCCAACCGCCAACTGCTCCAACCAGGCCTGGGCGGCACTGGTCCAGCGGGAAAACTCACCCTGTTCCGGCGCTCCATAGAGCGCCGGATGCTGTCTGGGCGACGCGGGACAGAGCTGGTCAAAGACTCCCAACAGGGACAGGCCGTCGGCATAGCAATGGTGCATTCGCAGCACCAGCGCGGCACCGCCGGGGGCATTGGGCGCCAGCCAGAACTTCCACATCGGACGGAACAGCGGCAAGGGTTCATTTAGCCGGGCGGACACCCACTCCTGCAATCCCTCCTCGGAGAAGCGCTCGATGACCACATCCAGGTGACGTCGGACATTGAACTCGGGGTCCCGCAGCCAGCACCAGGCGGGCCCTCGCTGCACCGGACGATGCACAAAGCGCTCCCAGGCAACCCAGTACACTTGCAGGAATTCACGAAACCGGGGCGCTGTGAGCCCTTCGACCCTCAGCATCACGGTAATGGTCATCGGATTGTCCGGGCGTTCCAGTGCCAGCCAGGCCGAATCTGCAGGCAGCAGAAGATGCGATTGCGCTTGACTCAAACCTGAGGGTCCCCGGGGTCAGTAAGATCCAA
>JABURI010000213.1 GCA_014762755.1 Marinobacter sp. | reverse complement strand
TAGTCATGGACAACAAGTACGTGCACGAGGAATCAATGCCTCCAGGTTTTCACTTGGGTGACGGACGGCCCGAAACGGTAAGGCCAATGGTTTGTTGGCCGGGCCTCTTAGAATAACACTCGGCCTGACACGCCAGCGTCTTATATCTTTGCTATCTCTTTCAAGAGCATACAACAACGGGAAGCCACATGCTGAAACAACAGAGCCATATTGTCGCGCCGATACCGGACGAACTCCGAACCCGTGCATTGTACACCGTGGGTGAACTCCGCGAGCGCGGAAAAGCCGACAAAGAAGCTATCGACAAGCTCTATGACCTGATCGTCGACATGACAGAGGAAGGTCTGGACTTCTTCTTTCTGGAGCCCCTGCGGCGGCTGAAGGCCAGCAGCATGATGCTGGGCATGGCCAAAATGGGCATCAGCAGTATGCTCAAGGGCAGCAAGATGGTCGTCCACAAGGTTCTGAAAAAACTGGATGACCGCAGCCTCGCTGCCATCCTCGACTTCATCGAGGAAATCATTCACGAACCGGAAGCCGGCTGAGGGCCTCCCGCTCCTTACTGGTATTCCCGCGGCACCCGGGCGGTAATACCGGTCATCAGCTCGTAGGAGATGGTGCCGGCGCAGGTCGCAACCTCATCCACACCCACCGTCTCGCCCCACAGCTCTACCCGGTCACCCGGCCGGGCCTCCGGTGCATTGGTCAGGTCTACCGCCAGCATATCCATCGAGACCCGGCCGATCAACCGGATGCGCTGACCGCCTACCGCGGCAGGGGTCCCCGTGCCGGCGTGTCTCGGGTAGCCATCACCATAACCGATGGCCACCATCCCCATCAGGGTGTCCTGTTCCGCCACCCAGGCAGAGCCATAGCCCACGGCCTCACCAGCCCTGACAATCCGGGTACTGATCAGGGGCGCTTCCAGCGTCATCACCGGCCGCAACCCCAGGTCCGGACCAATCTTGCCCAGAGATGGCGAGCCGCCATACAGCATGATGCCGGGACGACTCCAGTCAAACAGGGGCTGGTCCGGAAGAAAGTGTGCAGCCGAGTTGCCGACGCTGCGCATCAGCTCCGGCCAGGGCGCAGTGCCGTCAACAAAGCATTCGGTCTGTTCCGCGGTGCGGGTGCTGGCAGGGTCATCGGCACAGGCAAAGTGAGTAACAAAGCCCAGCAGACGGGGCCAAGCCCCCATGGCATCAATGGCCGCCATGACCCCGGTCAGCTCCGCCGGCCGGAAGCCCAGGCGATTCATGCCACTGTTCACCTTGAGCCAGAATTCCGGTCGATCACTGCAACGCTTCAGCCACTTGAGCTGGGCTTCGCTGTGCAGCACGGGTTCAAACCCTTGAGAACCGCAGCCCTCAAAATCCCCTTCCTCGTGCACGCCCTGCAACAGGACCACCGGCTGCCGGAGGCCTGCATCGCGTATCGCCAACGCCTCTTCCAGGCAGGCAACCGCGTATTTGGGCGCCACTTCCGCCAGTGCCAGAGCCACCGGCCGGATCCCATGGCCGTAACCGTCTGCCTTGACCACGGCCATGGCCCGGGCGCTCCCGGCCAGCTTCTGCGCCAGCGCATAATTGTCGCGTAGTGCCTGCAGATCGATTCGGGCAACAGTGCTACGGGGCATCAGTAATCGTCACCGTAATCGCTGTAATCGCCGTGGGCGAGGTCCTCGAACTTGGTGTACTTGCCGATGAAGGCCAGGCGCACGGTGCCAATGGGACCATTCCGCTGCTTACCAATGATGATTTCGGCGATGCCCTTGTCCGGCGTATCTTCGTTATAGACCTCGTCCCGGTACACGAACATGATGACGTCGGCATCCTGCTCGATGGCACCGGATTCCCGCAGGTCCGAATTCACCGGCCGCTTGTTGGGCCGTTGCTCCAGGCTCCGGTTCAGCTGGGAAAGAGCCACCACCGGGCAGCTCAGCTCTTTGGCGATCCCCTTCAGGGAACGGGAGATTTCCGAGATCTCCGCCGTCCGCCCCTCGGTATTTCCCGGCACCCGCATCAGCTGAAGGTAATCCACCATGATCAGGCCCAGCTTGCCGTCATTCTCGCGTGCGATACGACGGGCCCGGGAGCGCATTTCCGTGGGGCTCAGGCCCGGGGTGTCATCGATATACAGGGGCTTGTCCTTGAGCAGGCTCACGGCGGAGGTCAACCGGGGCCAGTCGTCTTCCTCGAGCTTGCCCCCCCGGACCTTGGTCTGGTCGATCCGCCCGAGGGAGGAGATCATACGCATGGCCAGGGCGTCCGCCGGCATCTCCATACTGAACACCAGTACCGGCGTGCCGGTGCTGATCAGGGCGTTCTCGACAATGTTCATGGCGAAGGTGGTCTTACCCATGGAGGGCCGGCCCGCCACGATGATCAGGTCAGCCGGCTGCATACCGGAAGTCTTCTCGTCCAGGTCCCGGAAACCGGTGGTCAGGCCGGTGGTCTGCTCGCCGGACTCGAACAGCTCCTCGATCCGGCTCAGGGTCTGGGTCAGGATCGGGTTGATGGCTTTGGGACCGGAGCCTTCCTTGTTTCGGGATTCGGCAATCCGGAAAACATTGCGTTCCGCCTCGTCCAGGATCTCGTTACTGGTACGCCCCAGGGGATTGAAGGCGGAATCAGAAATCTGGCCGGACACCTCCACCAGCTGGCGCAGGATCGAGCGCTCGCGAACGATATCGGCGTAGGCGCGGATGTTGGCGGCTCCGGGGGTCTTCTCCGCCAGCTCGGCCAGGTAGGACAGACCGCCGGCGTCCTCAATGTCACCGGCCCGCTCCAGAAACTCGGCCAGGGTCACCACATCCAGCGGTTCGCTTTCACTGGCCAGGCGCTCAACAGCGCCGAAAATCAGGCGATGATCCTGACGATAGAAATCCGCGGCCGAGATGACCTCGGCAATTTCGTCGAACCGGCGGTTATCGAGCATCAGGCCACCGAGGACGGCCTGCTCGGCTTCCACTGAATGCGGAGGCACCTTGATGCGGCTGGTTTCCAGGTCGGTACTGGCAGGTTTCAGATTGGGCTTGGCCATAAGAACGCTTCAGGATTGGGGTAAGCTCAGGAACTGATAAGAATACCAGAAACAAACGGGCCCGAAACCGTCTCCGGTTCGGGCCCGTTCAATCAAGCTCGGCCGGGGCACCCCGACCTGGCATTGATGTGCTGCGGATCAGTCCGCAACAACCGCCAGCTTGACGGTCACTTCAACATCAGAGTGCAGCTGAAGCTCGATGTCGTACTCGCCGGTCACGCGGATCGGACCTTCCGGCAGACGCACTTCGCTCTTCTCCACTTCAGTACCACCGGCAGTGATGGCTTCAGCGATGTCACGGACACCGATGGAACCAAACAGTTTGCCTTCTTCACCGGCTTTGGAGCTGATGGTGAAGGACGCACCTTCCAGGGCTTCGGCACGGGCCTGGGCAGCAGCCAGCTTCTCGGCAGCCGCTTTTTCAAGCTCGGCACGACGCTCTTCGAACGCCTTCAGGTTTGCTTCGGTGGCAGGGACAGCCTTGCCATAAGGAAGCAGGAAATTACGACCGTAACCGGCCTTTACCTTTACCTTGTCACCCAGGGAGCCAAGGTTTGCAACTTTCTCGAGCAGAATAACTTCCATCTCGTTAACCTCTTCGT
>JABURI010000247.1 GCA_014762755.1 Marinobacter sp. | reverse complement strand
TTCCGGCTTGCCTTACCGGGCAAACGGAGCCTGAAAAAAAGCAAAAGGAGAAAGCATGAGCACGAAATGGCTGAAGACTCTTGGCGCCAGCCTGGCACTGACAGTGGCGGCGGGAACAGCTAGCGCGGAAAATCTGAAAGTGGTCACTGACCCGAGCTTCGTTCCGTTCGAGATGATGGATCAGGAAACCGGTGAGATGATCGGTTTCGATATGGAGATCATCGCCGAAGTGGCCAAGCGTGCAGGCTTTGAGTATGACCTGCAGACCATGGACTTCAATGGCATCATCCCGGCCCTGCAGACCGGTAACGTGGATATCGCCATTGCCGGTATCACCATCACCGAAGAGCGCGAGCAAATCGTCGACTTTTCCGATCCGTACTACGATTCCGGTCTTCGTATCCTGGTTCGCGAAGGCAGCGATATGAAGGAACTGAGCGATCTGGAAGGCAAGAAAGTCGGCACCAAGATCGGTAGTACCTCTTACGACTACCTGATGGCCAACCTCGAAGCCGATGACGGTGTAACCCCGTACCCCGGCAGCTCCGACATGTACATGGCCCTGATGTCCCGCGCCATCGACGCTGTTTTCTATGACGCCCCCAACGTTGGCTACTTCGCCCGCACCAAGGGTGAAGGCAAAGTCACCACCGTAGGCCCGCTGTACGAAGGCCAGCAGTATGGTATTGCCCTGGTAGAGGGCAGCGAGTGGGTTGACGAAGTCAACGCCGCACTGGCTTCCATGAAGGAAGACGGTACCTACAAGAGCATCTACGAGAAGTGGTTCGGCCCGATGCCTGAGGGCATGTAAGGGCTGAAGGGTCATCCGATCCGATTCCCCGCGCCGGGGCCCCTGTGCCCCGGCTGTTCCTGACTCCAACTTCCTGCGGAGACACTAACCGTGGAATTCCAGTTTCAGTTCGACTGGCAAGCAGCCATCGACTCTATTCCCTTTCTGCTCAAAGGGATCCCCTATACCCTGTTGATCTCGTTTGGCGGCCTGCTCATCGGTTTCGTGCTGGGCATTATTTTCGGCCTGCTGAGCATCAACAAGAAGTGGTTCCTGCGCTGGCCGGCAACCGCTTACATCGAAATCTTCCGGGGCACCCCGATCCTGGTTCAGGTGCTGTTTATCTTTTACGGCCTGCCTGATCTCATCGGCTCGCCGATCAATCCGCTGACGGCCGGTATTGCCGCCATTGCCCTGAACTCCGGCGCCTATATCTCCGAGGTGGTTCGTGGTGGCGTGCAGTCCATCGACAAGGGCCAGACCGAAGCTGGCCTTTCTCTTGGCCTGTCACGTACCCAGACCTTCTGGTCCATCATCTGGCCACAAGCATTCCGCCGCATGATTCCGCCCCTGGGCAACCAGGCGATTGTCAGTATCAAGGACACCTCCCTGTTCTCCGTTATCGGTGTCGGCGAACTGGTCCGTCAGGGTCAGATCTACATCGCCAACACCTTTACCGCGTTCGAGGTTTATTTTGTGGTGGCCATCCTTTATCTGGCGATCACCCTGTCCCTGTCATTGATCCTCCGCCTGGTAGAGCGGCGCGGACTGGCTTCTGTCTGAAGGAAAGGTACCCATGACTCATATCGTTGAAATGAAGGGCATGAACAAGTACTTCGGCAAGCTGCATGTCCTCAAGAACATTGACCTGACCGTCGAACAAGGTGAAGTGGTGGTGATCATCGGTGCCAGTGGCTCCGGCAAGTCCACCCTTATCCGCTGCGTAAACGGTCTTGAAGAATTTGAATCCGGCAAACTGGTGGTGGATGGCCAGGCGCTCGCCCCCAAGGGCGGCAACCAGAAAGCCCTGACCGAGATCCGCAAGGAAGTGGGCATGGTGTTCCAGCAGTTCAACCTTTTTCCTCACCTGACCGTGAAGAAAAACATCATGCTGGCACCCATGAAAGTGAAAAGTAATTCCCAGGTGGTTGCCAACGCTACTGCCGAGCGACTGCTGAACCGGGTTGGTATCGGCAACCAGGCCGACAAGTACCCGAGCCAGCTCTCCGGCGGCCAGCAACAGCGGGTGGCCATTGCCCGCGCCCTGGCCATGGAGCCGCGGCTGATGCTGTTTGACGAGCCCACCTCGGCGCTGGATCCGGAGATGATCGGCGAGGTGCTGGACGTCATGCGCGAACTGGCCAAGGAAGGGATGACCATGATGGTCGTGACCCACGAGATGGGCTTTGCCCGGGAAGTGGCAGACCGGGTCATCTACATCCACGAGGGTCAGATCGTGGAACAGGGCAAGCCAGACGACGTGTTCGACAACCCCCAGAACGAACGCACCCAGGCGTTCCTCTCAAGGGTTCTCGCCCACTGACCGACCCAGCCCATAGCCCCCGATTCGGGGGCTTTTCAGTTTTATTGACCCACTACAACAACTGGCGGGTCGCCTGGTACTCGCTCTCGATCTTGGCATGGCAATCGTCCGCCAGGAACTTCGCCACCTTCTTACCCAGAAGCGGCACATCGCAGCGAACACTCAGCTGCACATGATTGATGCATTGTTCCTTGGAACCCAACAGCCGCATCATGCCCTTGATCTTCGCCGGCACGTTCTCGATGTGCACCCGGAACTCGCAATGCCATTCATCCTCACTCTTGCGGAACCAGTGCTCCTCCTGGCGGACGCGATTCCATTCCCGGTGGAAGCTGGCCAGGATTCCGGGCACCTCGAGTGAGGTTGTCACTTCCCGCTCAATGACCAGTTTTGCCGATACATCATCCTTGACCAACTCAGGCACACATACATTGCGGGAACCGAGCCGGGCATTCTTCTCCAGGATATGGTCCTTGTGGAAAAAGGTGCCCAGCACCTGCTCCAGGCTCGCGTCATAGGGGTGTTCCAGTTCAATTTGCATGGGTGGTCTCCGTATCGTGTCCGACCGATTCTGCGGACATTGACCACCACCGGCATTGGCCGGCAGGTCAGCCAACCGGGGCGCGCTAGCCAGACCCCGCTGTTAACTGTAATATCCGCACAGGTTAACAGCGCCCATTCAAAACCAGACAACGTGACCGGAGACTCAACATGCGCAACGCCGATCTCGTCGCCCGCGATCTCAAATCCGTGTGGCACCCCTGCACACAAATGAAAGATCACGAATCCCTGCCCCTGATCCCGATAAAACGGGGCGAAGGCGTCTGGCTGGAAGACTTCGAGGGTAACCGCTACATCGACGCGGTCAGCTCCTGGTGGGTCAACCTGTTCGGCCATGCCAACCCCCGCATCAACGCCGCCATCCAGCAACAGATCGGCAAGCTCGAGCACGTCATCCTTGCCGGTTTCAGCCACGAACCGGTGGTCAACCTGTCCGAACGCCTGATCGAGGTCACCCCCGAAGGCCTGAACAAGTGCTTCTACGCCGACAACGGCTCGTCGGCCATCGAAGCGGCCCTGAAGATGAGCTACCACTACTGGAAAAACCACGGCCAGCCGGGCAAGAAGAATTTCGTCAACCTCAGCAACAGCTACCACGGCGAAACCCTCGGCGCCCTGGCCCTTGGCGACGTCGCTCTCTACAAGGACACCTACCAGCCGCTGCTGATGGAAGTACTCACAGCCCCCTCCCCGGATGCCTTCAATAAAGAAGCCGGCGAGACCGACGAGGAATACGCCCTGCGCCAGTTCGA
>JABURI010000069.1 GCA_014762755.1 Marinobacter sp. | reverse complement strand
CCGGGGAGTCGGTGATGCCGATGCCGGCCAGGTCTTCCGGGCCCATGCTGGTGAGGACCGTGACCGCGATCAGCAGGGGTTTGTCGGCACCAAAGGAATCCAGGCGCTCGCGGCAGGCGACCATCATCTTTTCGCCGCCAGAGGCGTGAACATTCACCATCCAGACGCCGAGATCGGCCGCAGCGGCGACGGCGGCAGAGGTGGTATTCGGGATATCGTGGAACTTCAGATCCAGGAACACATCGAAGCCCCTGCCCTGCAGCGACTGAACCAGTTGCGGTCCGGAGCGGGTGAATAGCTCCTTGCCGACTTTCAGGCGGCATTTCGCCGGATCCAGCTGGTCGACCAGGGCCAGTGCCGGGTCCTGGGAAGGAAAGTCGAGGGCGACGATGATCTTGGGGTCAGAGGGATTTTGCACGGTTCGGTTCCTGGGGTATATCGTATCGGGTTTATTCGGCTTCCACGCCCTGGATCGGACGGATGGTTTCCCACTGCTTGCAGCTCGGGCACAGCCAGTGTAACTGCTGGCCGGAGAAGCCGCAGCTGACACAGCGATAGACCGGGCGGTTGGACAGGAGCAGATGACCGATCCTGCTTACCAGCCGGCCTTCGTCCGTGGTCATGCCCTTTTCGTAACCCGCCATTTCCACCAGCCGGAGCAATCCGCGGACGGACGGGCGGGTTTCGAGCTCCTGACGCAACAGATCAATCGCCGCCGGCCGCCCGGAGGAGCGCTCGACGGATTCTACCAGAGCAAGCAACAAACTCGTGCTTGGATATTTCTCGTAGAGCTTGCGGAGCTTTTTCACCAGACGGCCGACGTCGCCGTGTTCGCGCTCGAGTTTCATCAGGCGGTCAATCGCTTCCGGCCCGAACTCAGGGTTCTGGTCGAATACCTTCAGGCTTTCCTTGCCGGCTTCCCGGAAGCTGCCCTGTCGAATGAGCAGACTCATCAGGATCAACGTGGCGCGAACGCAAGAACGATCGTATTCCAGCGCCTCTTTCGCCAGTTTCTGGGCGGTCCAGCGATCGTCATGTTTCAGGGCTTTTTCGGCGAGCTCGCAGGTGATGTAAGCCAGGGTCTTGAACAGCGGAACATCGGAGTCGCCCTTGGCGAGGGTGCGGGCCACATCGGCCGCCTTGCTCCACTCCCGCTCCTGCTGGTACAGCTCGATCAACTGGAGAGCTGCATCGCGGCCGTACTCCCGGTCGCCCATGATCTGGTGAAAGAGCGCCTCGGCACGATCCAACAGGCCGGCATTCAGGTAATCGAGCGCCAGCTCCATCGTCACCTGGGGCGAGAAACGCCCGGGCAGCTCCGGGCGTGCCAGAAGATTCTGGTGGATCAGGATGGCACGGTCCGTTTCGCCCTTGTTACGGAAGTGACTGCCAATGGAGAGATGCAGGCTGACGGTATCCTTGTTGACGGCCAGGGACTGCACGAAGTTTTCGACGGCCTGATCGGAATAGTTGGTAAACAGAAACTGGAGACGATCGCGAACGGAGTCTTCGTCAGAGATGGCGGATCTGGAATTGCGGTTGTTACTGCCAAGCCGGCCAGCCATCCAGCCGGCCGCGACTGCCGCGGTCAGCAGCAGCCATTGAAGAACAATATCCATCAAAGAGTCCGGTCGTTCTGAGCCCTGGATTTCTCCAATGCCTGCTCGGCACGATCAAGTCGCTTCTTGAGGGTTCGCCGGGATACCGATGTCCTCACCGTCGCCAGCATGGTCATCAGCACACCAAACAGAGCACCGATGACAAACGCCATGATAATCCAGACAGCCACGCCGTGGGGCTGGGTCTCGAACAGCAGGAAATTGAGGGAGACCGCCATCTGGTTATTCAGCGAAAACACGAGTGCCAATAAAATCAGGACCAGTACCAACAGAATAATGAGGATTTTCTGCAATCCTGCCATAGCGTAAGCACTCCGTAGGGCTCAACAGGCCCGAACCTTCAGTTCTTTGCCGAGACTCTAAAAGCCTTTTTTCAGGCTGTCGTTAACCTGTTCCCGGAGTTCCTTCCCGGGCTTGAAATGGGGTACGTACTTTGCCGGCAAATTCACTGCTTCACCGGTCTTCGGGTTACGGCCGACACGCGCGGCCCGATGATGGAGGGAAAAACTGCCAAACCCCCGAATTTCGATTCTCTGACCATCCGCGAGCGACTGGGACATATGCTCGATGATGGTTTTTACTGCAAGTTCGACATCCTTCACAGACAACTGAGTCTGCTTGGAAGCAATCAGTTCGACCAGTTCGGACTTCGTCATGAGGCGCTTCCCTCTTCTTTATTATTCGGTAGTCAGTTACCGTGATTTCTTGTCCTAGTTTAGTCAAACCAGAAAAAAACACAAAAAAAACGGGCTCTTAGAGCCCGTTTTTTTTCATACCACAAGGACAATCAGTCCTTGTTGGAGTTCTGCTGCTGCATCTGCTCCTTGATGAGATCACCGATGGTGGTCGCACCAGAAGTTTCAGCGGCCTTGCTACGGACGCTTTCCAGCGCCTGCTTATCGTCTTCAACGTCCTTGGACTTGATGGACAGGTTGATGACGCGGTTCTTGCGGTCGATGCTGATGATCTTGGCTTCGACTTCTTCGCCTTCCTTCAGCGCGTTGCGCGCGTCTTCTACACGGTCACGGCTGATTTCGGAAGCCTTCAGTACCGCTTCAACCTCGTCGTTCAGGGCAACGGTTGCGCTCTTGGCGTCAACAGAAGAGACGGTGCCCTTGACGATGGAGCCCTTGTCGTTCAGCTGTACAAACTCGGCGAACGGATCGCTTTCCAGCTGCTTGATACCCAGGGAGATACGCTCACGCTCGGGATCAACAGACAGGATAACGGTCTCGACTTCGTCGCCCTTCTTATACTCGCGAACGGCTTCTTCGCCAGTCTCGTTCCAGCTGATGTCAGACAGGTGAACCAGGCCATCGATACCGCCTTCCAGACCGATGAAGATACCGAAGTCGGTGATGGACTTGATCTTACCGGAGATGCGGTCGCCCTTGTTGAACTTGCTGGAGAAGTCTTCCCACGGGTTGGACACACACTGCTTAATACCCAGGGAAATACGACGACGCTCTTCGTCGATATCCAGGATCATGACTTCAACTTCGTCACCGACCTGAACAACCTTGGACGGATGGATGTTCTTGTTGGTCCAGTCCATTTCGGACACGTGTACCAGACCTTCAACACCCTCTTCCAGCTCGGCAAAGCAGCCGTAGTCGGTCAGGTTGGTTACGCGTGCAGTAACCTTGGAACCTTCCGGGTAACGACCTTTGATATCAACCCAGGGATCTTCGCCCAGCTGCTTCAGACCCAGGGATACGCGGTTACGCTCACGATCGAACTTCAGGACCTTGACGTTGATCTCGTCACCAACGTTCACGATCTCGCTCGGATGCTTGATGCGCTTCCAGGCCATGTCAGTGATGTGCAGCAGGCCGTCAACGCCGCCCAGATCAACGAATGCACCGTAATCGGTCAGGTTCTTGACGATACCCTTGATTTCCAGACCTTCGGTCAGGGTTTCGAGCAGCGCTTCACGCTCGGCACTGTTCTCGGCTTCCAGAACGGCACGACGGGAAACAACCACGTTGTTACGCTTCTGGTCCAGCTTGATAACCTTGAACTCAAGCTCTTTGTTCTCCAGATGCAGCGTATCGCGGACCGGACGAACATCTACCAGGGAACCCGGCAGGAAGGCACGGATACCAGCCAGGTCGACAGTGAAGCCGCCCTTGACCTTGCCGTTGATCACACCCTTGACCACTTCTTCTGCTTCGAAGGACTTCTCCAGAACCTTCCACGCTTCTGCCCGCTTGGCTTTCTCGCGGGACAGACGGGTTGCACCGAAGCCATCTTCAACAGCATCGAGAGCCACGTCGACAACGTCGCCGATCTGGATATCCAGCTCGCCCTTATCGTTAAGGAACTGGGAAGCCGGGATAACACCCTCGGACTTCAGGCCAGCGTTAACAGTAACCCAGTCGTTGTCGATATCAACCACGGTTCCCTGGACAATGGAACCCGGTTGCATGTCAATTTCTTTCAGGCTTTCTTCAAAAAGATCCGCAAAGCTCTCGCTCATTATGTGTCCTATGTGATCAACGCAAGTGTACTCCGTGCCGCCAGCAACACGGTCTGTTAACGATTTCCGGAATCAGCCAGCGGCTGGCAAATAACGCTGTTTCCGGCATTCCAACAACAAAAAGGTGTAGTCAGGCCTGACCTGCTGCGGCCATACACCTGTCCAACACCTCTTCTATACTCAACCCCGTAGAATCAATGACTTGCGCATCATCCGCGGGCTTGAGGGGGGCTGCGGAACGGTTCATATCCCGTTCATCACGAACCCGTATCTCCTCTAAAAGGGCATCAATATTAACATCGACACCCGCGTCCTTCAACTGGTTAAAACGTCGCCGGGCCCGCTCCTCGGCACTCGCCGTGAGGAAGATTTTCACCGGTGCATCGGGGAAGACGACAGTGCCCATATCACGGCCGTCGGCGACCAGGCCGGGCGCCTGGCGGAAATCCCGCTGCCGCTGCAACAACGCATCCCGGACCGGCTGCATGACCGCCACCCGGGAGGCGTTATCACCGCAGGTCTCGGTACGGATCTCGGAGGTCACATCCTCCCCTGCCAGCAACACTTTCGCCGGCTGACCGGCCGGGGTCGGCTTGAAGGTCACGTCCAGCGAAGCCGCCACCCTCACGAGTCCTTCTTCATCGTCGAACGACACACCCTGACGCATCGCCGCCAGGGCGGTCAGACGGTACAGGGCACCGCTGTCCAGCAGGTGCCAGCCCAGCTTCTGCGCCAGCATCTGGGTGATGGTGCCCTTGCCTGAGCCGCCGGGGCCGTCCACCGCGATGACCGGTGCCTTGCTGTCTGCCATTACTCACCACCTTCTGTACGGATCTGGATACCGGTCTGCTGCGCCAGTTCGACAAAGCTCGGGAAGGAGGTGGCAACATTGGCGCAGTCGGTGGTCTCGATCGGACCGGTTGCCCTCAGGGATGCCACCGCGAACGACATGGCAATGCGGTGATCACCGTGGCTGTTCACGGTTCCACCGCCGATTTCCTGGCCACCATCGATGATGATGCCATCCGGGGTAACCGTCGTCTCGACGCCCAGGGCTGCCAGACCGTCCGCCATCACCTGGATCCGGTCGCTCTCTTTCACCCGCAACTCCTCGGCGCCGCGAAGCACAGTACGGCCCTGGGCACAGGTGGCGGCAATGAACAATACCGGGAACTCGTCGATGGCCAGGGGCACCTGCTCTTCCGGAATATCGATACCTTTAAGCTCGGCGGAACGCACACGCAGGTCTGCCACCGGCTCGCCGCCAATTTCCCGCTCCTCGAGTACCTCGATATCGGCCCCCATCTGGCGCAGGATATTGATGACACCGACGCGGGTCGGGTTCATGCCGACATGGCGCAGCACCAACTCGGAATCCGGGGCAATGCTCGCCGCTACCAGGAAAAACGCGGCGGAAGAAATATCTGCGGGCACATCGATGGCGCAGGCCGTCAGCTTGCCGCCACCGGTAACACTGGCGGTCGCACCATCACGGTGAACGTGGTATCCGAAACCTTCCAGCATGCGCTCGGTATGATCGCGGGTCGGCGCGGGCTCGGTGACCGAGGTAACGCCCTCGGCGTAAAGGCCCGCCAGCAACAGGCAGGACTTGACCTGGGCACTGGCCACCGGCATTTCGTAATGGATACCCGTCAGCTTGTGACCACCGCGAATTTTAAGCGGCGGACGACCACCCTCGGCGGTGTTGATCACCGCACCCATGGCGCGCAACGGATCGGCAACACGTCCCATGGGGCGCTTGGACAGGCTGGCGTCACCGGTCAGTTCGGAATTAAACGGCTGTGCGGCCAGAAGGCCGGCGAACAGGCGCATGGCCGTTCCGGAATTACCCAGATAAAGCGGGCCCCGGGGTGCCTGCAAACCGTGCATTCCGACACCATGGATGCGAACAAAGCCGTCTTCCGGTCCTTCGATAGTCACCCCCATGTCCCGGAATGCCTGCAGGGTCGCCAGACTGTCTTCACCCTCAAGGAAGCCCTTTACCTCGGTAATTCCCTCTGCCAGGGCGCCCAGCATGATGGATCGGTGCGACATGGATTTGTCACCCGGAACCCGGATGTCACCCCGGATGGAGCCACCGGGCTGAAGCCGGAAGGTTACCTGCTTTTCGCTGTTGTTAGTCACGTACGCCTGTCCTGAAAGCATCTTGGTGAAGTGTTCCCGCGCCGCCTTGGCGCGACTGAAAACCCGGAGCAGCATGGCACCATCGCCGGTGGCAATGGCAGACCGCAACTGGTCCAGATCATGGGTAAAATGGTCGATAACCCGGAGTACGGCCTCCCGGTTTGACAGGAAAATATCATGCCACATCACCGGATCACTGGCCGCTATCCGGGTGAAGTCCCGGAACCCGCCAGCGGCATACCGGAAGATATCCATATTCTCGTCTTCCCCGGCCAGGGTGTCCACGAGGGAGAAGGCAATAAGATGCGGCAGGTGGCTTGTCGCGGCTAGTACTTCGTCATGGTACGCCACGGACATGGTCAACACGGTGGCACCACATCCCTCCCACAGCAACTTGAGCCGCTCAACATCGGGCTGATGGGCGTTGTCCGCCGGTGTCAGGATGACCTTGTGATTGGCAAACAACTCAGGATTGGCCGCCCGAATACCGCTTTTTTCGGAACCGGCAATCGGGTGACCGGGAATGACGTGGGGAGAAAGCTCGCCGAAAACGGCTTCAACGTCCGCTACAAAACTGGATTTGGTACTGCCGACATCGGATAAAACTGTGTCGCTTTCGAGAAATGGTTTGAGCTCTGCAAGCACCGCACGGGTCGCGCGAACCGGAACCGCCAGCACCACCAGATCACTGCCACGAACCGCCTGTTCCAGGGACTCCGCCGCCTGGTCGATAACGCCGAGATCCTCACCAAGGGCCAGCTCCTCGGCCCGCCGGTCATAGCCGACCACCTGGCCGGCCAGCCGATGCTGTCTGATGGCACTGGCCAGGGACCCACCGATGAGCCCCAGACCAATAATGGCAACGCGCTTGAAAAGTGGCTCCTCGTCGCCCACCTCAGCCACCTTCCCCGGCCGCACTCAGGGCCTCGGCCAGGGCGTCGAGGAAACGCTCGTTTTCTTTGGGCAGTCCCACGGAAACCCGGAGATGTTCCGGCATGCCGTAACCGCCAATCGGCCGCACAATGACGCCATGTTCAAGCAAGGCATGGTAAATCGCCAAGGCCTGCTCTCCCACTTCCACCGCAATAAAGTTTCCGGCGGAGGGGATATAGGACAACCCCATACGATCGAATCCATCCGCTAGCTGTTTCAGACCTGCAGCGTTTACTTCGCGGGACCGGTTCAGGTAATCCTCATCCTCCAATACCGCGGTTGCGGCGGCCAGCGCGACAGTATCCACATTGAACGGCTGACGGACGCGGTTGAGGATATCCGCAATCTCCGGTGAACTGATGCTGTAGCCCACCCGCAAGGCGGCCAGGCCCCACGCCTTCGAGAAGGTGCGGCAGACGATGAGATTGGGGAAACGTTTCAGCAGCTCGATACCGTCGGGGTACTCGGTACCGGTCAGGTATTCACAGTAGGCTTCATCCAGCACCACCAGTACGTCTTCCGGAATCTTCGCCAGGAAACCCTCGATCGCATCAGCCGTATGCACGGTACCAGTCGGGTTGTTCGGGTTGGCCACGAAGACCAGGCGGGTGCGCTCCGTCACCGCGTCTGCCATGGCATCGAGATCATGCCCCCAGTCCTTCGCCGGCACAGAAACCCCTTTGGCGCCGATGGCTTGGGTCACCAGCGGGTACACCGCGAAGGCATACTGGGAGAACACCACTTCGGAATCCGCGTCGGCAAAACAGCGGGCAATCACTTCCAGGACATCGTTGGAGCCGTTGCCCAGCGTAATCTGATCCATGCCCACGCCGAAACGCCCGGACAGAGCCTGCTTGAGATCAAAACCGTTGCCATCCGGATACAGGCACAGCTCTGACAACGCCTCCCGGGCGGCAGCCAGTGCTTTTTCACTGGGCCCCAGCGGATTCTCGTTACTGGCCAGCTTGATGATCTCGGCGGGCTTCAGCCCCAGTTCCCGGGCCAGCTCTTCGATCGGCTTGCCCGGCTGATAGGGAGACAAGGCCTGGACACCTTTGACCGCAAGACTCTGGTAATCGACTGCCATACGAAGCCTCCTTTACAAAACGCCTATCGGGTAGGAACCGAGCCGCTTGAGCTCTACCGCCTCTTCGTCCACCTCGGCCAGCACCTTGCGGACGGTTTCGTCCTCCATGTGCCCCTCGAAGTCGATATAGAACACATAGGCCCAGGTGCCACTGGGCGATGGCCGCGTTTCGATCCGGGTCAGACTCAGACCGTGACGGTGGAACGGTTCGAGGAGCTGGTACAACGCGCCGGGCTTGTTGCGCATGGACACCAGGATGGACGACTTGTCGTGACCACTGGCCGGAACCTCTTCCCGGCCGATGATCAGGAATCGGGTGGTGTTGTCCGGCCGATCCTCGATGCTGTTGGCCAGCTTCTCCAGGCCATAGAGTTCCGCCGCCATATCCCCGGCAATTGCCGCCGTACCCGGCTCTTCGGCGGCCCGGCGAGCAGCTTCGGCATTGCTGGACACCGTCACCCGCTCAATGCCGTAGCGATGGGTATCGAGCCACTGCCGGCACTGGGCAAAGGACTGCTGATGGGAATAGATTCGGGTGATTTCCTGGTCCTTGTGCTTCGGAGACACCAGCAGGTGGTGGTGTATCCGCAACTGGACCTCGCCGCAGATCTTCAGCGGCGAGGACATGAACATGTCCAGGGTATGGTTGATCATGCCTTCGGTGGAGTTCTCCACCGGCACCACGCCGTAGTGGGCGGCCCCGGACTCCACCTCACGGAAGACCGCGTCAATGGCCGGCAATGGAACACTCACCACGGAATGGCCGAAGTGTTTCAGCGCCGCCGCCTGGGTAAAGGTACCGATCGGACCCAGAAACGCGATGTGCATCGGCTTTTCCAGCGCCAGGCAAGCGGACATGATTTCACGGAACAGCCGCGCCATCTCCTCGGCAGGCAGTGGCCCCGGATTCTGCTCCTTGATCCGCCGCAGTACCTGCGCCTCACGCTCGGGACGATAGAAAAACACATCCTCGTCCGGATTGGCGGCCATTTTCACATGGGCCACTTCCTGGGCGCAGCGCGCACGAGCGCTGATCAGGTCCATGATCTGCTGGTCAATACTGTCGATTTCGTCCCGAAGTTCGCCCAGACGGGTCTTCTCGTCCGTCATGATCAGCCACGCTCCTTCGCAAATTCCGTCATGTACTGAATCAGCGCGTCAACACCGGCTTCGGGCATGGCGTTATAGATGCTGGCGCGCATCCCGCCCACGGAGCGGTGGCCCTTGAGATTCAGCAGGCCCCGGGCGTCCGCACCCTTGAGGAAGTCATCATTCAGGGCATCGTCGGCCAGGGTGAACGGTACGTTCATCCAGGAACGGAAGCGCGGCTCGATCGGATTGGCGTAGAAGTCGTTGGTATCGATGAAGTCATACAGCTTCTTTGCCTTGCGATAGTTGATCTCGCCCATGGCTTTCACGCCGCCCTGCTCTTTCAGCCACTTGAACACGAGCCCGGCCAGGTACCAGGAATAGGTCGCTGGGGTGTTGTACATGGAGCCGTTGTCGGCGATGACCTGGTAATTCATCATCGTCGGCGTTTCCTTGCGGGCCTTGCCAAGCAGGTCCTTACGGATGATAACCACCACCAGACCGGAAGGGCCGATGTTCTTCTGGGCACCGGCATAGATCAGCCCATAGCGGGACACATCCACCGGGCGGGACAGCATGGTAGAGGACATGTCTGCCACCAGAGGCACGTCTCCGCTGTCCGGCGTGAAATCGAATTCCAGCCCGCCAATGGTCTCGTTCGGGGTGTAATGCAAGTAGGCGGCATCCGCATTAGTGGTCCAGGTAGACTGTTCCGGCACGGTGGTAAAGCCGCTATCTTCGGAACTGCCAACCACGTTCACGTCGCCGTAGCGCTTAGCCTCGGCAATCGCCTTTTTGGACCAGATGCCGGTGTTGACGTAATCTGCCGAGGTCTTGTCGCCAAGCAGGTTCAGGGGGATGGTGGAGAACTGGCTGGAAGCTCCACCCTGCATGAAGAGTACGGCATAATCATCTGAAATTCCGGCCAATTCACGCAGGTCTTTCTCGGCTGTCTCGGCAATGGCCACGAACTCGTCGCTGCGGTGGCTCATCTCCATCACCGACATGCCGGTACCGCGCCAGTCCAGCATTTCATCCCGGGCCTGTTTCAGCACGGGCTCCGGCAACGTAGCCGGCCCCGCGCAAAAGTTGAACGCCCTGCTCATTCTTCGCTTTCCTCGCCTTCTATCTCTTCATCATCGGATTCTGCAATCCGCTCAACACCAACCAGACGCTCGTCTTCCTGGGCCAGACGGATCAGGCGAACCCCTTGGGTATTCCGGCTCAGGACAGAAACCTCGTCGGTGCGGGTCCGCACCAGGGTGCCCTTGTCGGAAATCAGCATCATTTCGTCGCCCTCGAACAGCTGGAGAGCGGTCACCAGATCACCGTTACGCTCGGAACACTGCATGGCGATAACGCCCTGGCTGCCCCGGCTGTAGGTCGGGAATTCCTCGATCGCGGTCCGCTTGCCGTAGCCGTGTTCACTGGCGGTCAGGATCACACCGCCCTCTTCCGGAATAATCAGGGATACCACATGCTGGCCTTCCGGCATCCGGATGCCGCGTACACCGCGAGCCGTCCGGCTCATGGGCCGAACCTGGTCCTCGGTGAAGCGCACCGCCTTGCCGGCAGTGGAGAACAGCATGACTTCCGCATCACCCTTGGTGATGGCTGCGCCGACCAGGGTATCGCCCTCGTCCAGGTTCAGGGCAATCAGACCGCTGCTGCGCGGACGGGAGAAGTTCGGCAGCGGGGTCTTCTTGACCACACCGTTGGAGGTGGCCATCAGCACAAACTGGTCTTCCGGGTAATCCCTCACCGGCAGGAAGGTGGTGATGCGTTCACCCTCGTCCAGCGGCAGGATGTTGACCATCGGACGACCCCGGGAGCCACGGCTGCCACGGGGAATCTCGAATACCCGCAGCCAGTACACCTTGCCGCGGTTGGAGAAGCACAGGATGGTGTCGTGGGAGTTCGCCACCAGCAGCTTCTCGATGAAATCTTCATCCTTCATGGAGGTGGCGGCCTTGCCCCGGCCACCGCGGCGCTGGGCCTGGTAATCCTCGACGGCCTGGGTCTTGGCATAACCACCATGGGAGATGGTGACTACCAGATCTTCCTCGTCGATGAGGTCCGCAATGGTGAGGTCGCGACGGGAGCTGGTGATCTCGGTACGGCGGTCGTCACCGTAATCGTTCACGATCGCTTCCAGCTCTTCACGGATCACCTGCAGCAGGCGCTCCGGATCGCCCAGGATGTCGAGCAGATCGGCGATCTTCTCGAGGATTTCCTTGTACTCGTTCTGCAGCTTCTCGGTTTCCAGACCGGTCAGGCGGTGCAGACGCAGGTCCAGGATAGCCTGGGCCTGTTCCGGCGAGAGATGGTACAGGCCTTCACGCAAACCATAGATCTCCGGCAGGTCGTCCGGACGGCAGGCGTCTTCGCCGGCACGCTCAAGCATGGCCAGCACGTCGCCCGGCGCCCACCCCTTGTCCATCAGCTTTTCTTTGGCCTCGGCTGCGGTCGGGGACTGCTTGATCAGCTCGATAATCTCGTCGATGTTGGCCAGCGCAACGGTCAGGCCTTCGAGGATATGGCCACGCTCGCGGGCCTTGCGCAGCTCGTAGATGGTCCGGCGGGTGACCACTTCGCGGCGGTGGCGCAGGAACGCATCCAGCATTTCTTTCAGATTCAGGGTCTTCGGCTCGCCATTGATCAGGGCGACCATGTTGATACCGAACACGGTTTCCAGCTGGGTGTGGGCGAACAGGTTGTTGATCACCACGTCCGCGTTCTCGCCACGGCGCAGTTCGATCACAACGCGGATGCCTTCCTTGTTGGATTCATCCCGCAGCTCGGAAATGCCCTCAACCCGCTTTTCCTTCACCAGTTCGGCGATCTTCTCGATCAGGCGGGCCTTGTTGAGCTGATAGGGCAGCTCGGTGATCACGATGGTCTCGCGGCCGGTCTTCTTGTCTACCTCGATCTCGTGACGGGCGCGGATGTAGATACGTCCGCGACCGGTACGATAAGCCTCGACGATACCGGCACGGCCGTTGATGATGCCCTGGGTCGGAAAGTCCGGGCCCGGGATGTACTCCATCAACTCATCCACGGTCAGATCGGCGTTGTCGATCAACGCCAGGCAGCCGTTCACCACCTCGGTCAGGTTGTGGGGCGGGATGTTGGTGGCCATACCAACGGCGATACCGGAGGAGCCGTTCACCAGCAGGTTCGGAACCCGGGTCGGCAGCACGTCGGGAATCCGCTCGGTGCCGTCGTAGTTATCGACGTAATCGACGGTTTCCTTGTCCAGATCCGCCAGCAGGGAGTGAGCAATCTTCTCCATGCGGATCTCGGTGTAACGCATGGCCGCCGCGTTGTCGCCGTCGATGGAACCGAAGTTGCCCTGGCCGTCCACCAGCGGGTAACGCAGGGAGAACGGCTGAGCCATACGCACGATGGTGTCGTAGACCGCAGAGTCACCATGGGGGTGGTATTTACCGATAACATCACCCACCACACGGGCGGATTTCTTATAGGCCTTGTTCCAGTCATTGCCCAGCTCGGACATGGCGAACAATACCCGACGATGCACCGGCTTGAGGCCGTCGCGCACGTCCGGCAGCGCCCGGCCGACGATGACGCTCATGGCGTAATCGAGGTAGGACTGCTTCAACTCGTCTTCAATGTTTACCGGCAGGATCTCTTTGGCTAACTCACCCATCGAGAAAGGTTCCTTTGCGTTATCTGGAAGTCGTGCGGGAGCCGTTTCCGGGCCCCGTATTTATTCTTCAACAAGCCGCCAAGCATACCACAGTCCGCCCTTTGCCGGGGCACTTGTGGCTGAGCCTTAATCAAACACCACGGTCTTGTTTTCGTAGGTAATCACCCGGTCCTCGACATGCGCCCGCAGGCCGCGCGCCAGCACGTTTTTCTCCACATCCTTGCCCAGGCGAACCATGTCTTCAATGGAATCGCTGTGGTTGATGCGGATCACGTCCTGCTCGATGATCGGACCCTCGTCGAGATCCTGAGTCACGTAGTGGCAGGTGGCGCCGATCAGCTTCACACCGCGACTGTAGGCCTGATGGTACGGACGGGCACCGGCGAAGGACGGCAGGAAGCTGTGGTGGATATTGATCACCTTGCCGGCGTACTTCTCACAAAGCTCGGCCGGCAGGATCTGCATGTAACGGGCAAGCACCACCACGTCGGTCTCATACTGGCCGAAAAGCTCCTCGATGTGAGCGAAAGCCTCGGCCTTGTTCTCCTTGCTCACCGGCACGTGGTGGTAGGGGATTTCATGCCATTCCACCATACGGCGGAGATCGTCGTGATTCGAGATCACCGCAACGATTTCGGCATTCAGCTCCTTGCTGTGCCAGCGATGCAGAAGGTCCGCCAAACAATGGGATTCCTTGCTGCACATCAGGATCACACGCTTGGGCCGTGCCGAATCGGCGATGTGCCAGTTCATGTTGAACTCACGAGCAATAGGCTCGAACGCGGCACGAAACTGGTCCAGCCCGAACGGAATGGACTCGGCCTTGATCTCGTGACGCATGAAGAACCAGCCGGTGTGGGTATCCGAATGGTGGCTCGCCTCGGTAATCCAGCCATTGTAGGTGGACAGGAAATTACTCACCTTGGCAACGATTCCGACCCGGTCCGGGCAGGAAATCACAAGACGATAGGTATGCTCCATGAAAGCCTTTCCTTAACTTGAATCCGGGAAAGCAGGTGCGACGGGGACCCCGGCGGAAAAACACAAGGCGGGCAATCGGTACGCACCATCAAAAATGACCGGCTATCATAGCCTATCTGAACGCCTAAAACGAGGAATGGACGCATGCGGATAATCGTGTTTTTAGTGGTGATTAGCTGGCTTCCCTCGGCAGGGGCCCAGGCGATTCTGGAAGGTGAACGCTTTCACCCGGTCCAGGGCAAACACGGCATGGTCGCCACCAGCCACACGCTGGCCACGGAAGTGGCGCTGGAGGTACTCAGGAATGGCGGCAATGCTGTCGATGCCGCGGTTACAGCCGGCTTCGCCCTGGCGGTGACCCAGCCGCGTTCCGGCAATATCGGCGGTGGTGGTTTCATGCTGGTGTCCCCGGGCGACGGCAGTGCGCCCGAAGCCATCGATTACCGGGAAAAAGCGCCCGCCGCCGCAAGCGAAAACATGTTCCAGGACGAGGACGGCAATGTGGTCACCAACCGCAGCCGGTTTACCCACCTGGCCGCCGGCGTTCCCGGTACCGTTGCCGGTCTGGCGCTGGCCCTGGAGCGCCATGGCACCATCAGCCTCAAGGAGGCGCTGGCGCCAGCCATCAAGCTCTCACGGGATGGTTTTATCGTGCCCCACCGGTTCACCGAAGGATTAGAGCAGGCAAACGACCGGCTGCAGCGCTGGCCTGCTACTCTTGAAACTTTCTACAAGGAAAACGGCTCAGCCTGGCAGCCTGGCGAGCGTTTCCGCCAGCCGGAACTGGCCGCCACGCTCCAGCGGATTGCCGATCACGGCGTCAAAGGCTTCTACGAGGGCGAAACTGCCCGTCTTATCGCCGAGGAAATGGAGCGCAACGGCGGCCTGATCACCGAACAGGACCTGCGGGACTACGAGCCGGCTATCCGCGAACCGGTTCATGGCACCTATCGTGGCCATGACATCTATTCCATGTCACCGCCCTCCTCCGGCGGCACCCACATTGTGCAGATCCTCAACATCCTCGAGGGCTACCCCATCGCTGACTGGGGCCACAACTCCGCCAGCACCATCCACCACATGGCCGAGGCCATGAAGCTGGCCTACGCCGACCGCTCGCAATACCTGGGGGATACCGACTACGTGGACGTCCCGCTCGACGGCCTCACAAGCAAAGCCTATGCCGAGGGTCTGCGTGAGACCATCAACCCGGACCAGGCCCGCCCCGCCAGCGAGATCGGTCCCGGCGAACCAACCGCCTATGAAAGCCCGGAGACCACCCACTTTTCCGTGGTGGATCGCTGGGGCAACGCAGTCTCCAACACCTACACCATCAACTTCAGCTACGGCTCGGGCATCACCGTGGCCGGTGCCGGCTTCCTGCTCAACAACGAGATGGATGACTTCAGCGCCAAGCCCGGCGTACCCAACGCCTACGGCCTGATTGGCGGCGGGGCCAACAAGGTGGAACCGGGCAAGCGCATGCTCAGCTCCATGTCACCGACTATCGTCCGCAAGAATGGCAAAAATTTCCTGGTCACCGGCAGCCCGGGTGGCTCGCGGATCATTACCACCACCTTGCAGGTGGTAATGAACGTCATTGACCATAATATGAATATACAGACAGCGGTGAGCGTGCCCCGGATACACCATCAATGGCTGCCGGACGAAATCCGCATTGAACAGGGCATCAGCCCGGATACGGTTGAACGACTGGAGGACAAGGGCCACACGGTGGTGACCAAATCCGCCATGGGCGCCATCCAGAGCATCCTGATCGGGCCGGATGGTACGCTGTATGGAGGCGCCGACCCGCGCCGTAGTACCTCATCGGCCATGGGGTATTGAACGAAAACGATTGACCCGGGTCACTGATCCGAGAGGAGGTAACATGTATCTTTCAGTGCAACTGAGCTGCTATCCGCTCAAGGACGACTATAAACAACCGATCTGGGATCTGATCGCCCGACTTGAAGAATCCGGGCTGGAGGTGTATTCCGGACGTATGAGCACAGAAATCTTTGGCGAATACGATGAAGTCATGAAGGTACTCTCGGATACCATGAAGTGGTCATTCGAGACCTACGGCAAATCCGTGTTCGTTGCGAAAATCATGGAGGGCGACCGGAGGCCCAGATGACAGCACCACAGGGACCGGACCAACAAAAACCGGGCAACAACAACCAGCAACCAGCGATTCCCAACCAGTTTGCATTTCTCTGGTTGAGCGCCGCCATCTTCCTGATGGTGTTGTGGTTGCAGGATGGGGACCAACCGCGCCAGCAGGAACTCGCCTACTCAGAGTTCAAGGCGGCCGTTGCGGAACGCCAGGTTTCGGAGGTAACCCTCCGGTCCGAAGAAATCCTTGGCATGTTCAACGACCAGGGCGTGACCGACTTCAGTGCCGAGAGCCAGGCCCGGCAACCGACCACCGGTTTCCACACCGTGCGCCCGCCCATGGAAGACCCGGAACTGCTGCCACTGCTTGAGCAGAACAACGTCACCATCCGGGCTACCAGCTCCGAACTGCCCTGGTGGCAACAGCTGATCCAGGCCTTCCTGCCATGGATACTGCTGCTGGCCCTGATGTTCTGGTTCTGGGGCGCCGCCCAGCGAAGGATGACCCAGGGCGGCGGCCTGTTCGATTACGCCAAATCCAAGGCCCGTCGCGCTCGCCCGGAAACCTCCCACACCACTCTGGACGATGTGGCCGGGATTGAGTCCGCCAAGCGGGAGATCACCGAGATTATCGACTTCCTGAAAGCGCCGGAACGGTTCCGACGACTTGGGGCGGTGATGCCCAAAGGCGTCCTTCTTGTCGGCCCGCCGGGCACCGGCAAAACCCTGCTGGCACGGGCCATCGCCGGCGAAGCCGATGTACCGTTTTTCAGTATCAGCGCCTCGGAGTTCATCGAGATGTTTGTCGGCGTGGGCGCCGCGCGGGTCCGTGACATGTTCCAGACCGCCCGTAAAGAGGCGCCCGCCCTGATCTTCATCGATGAGCTGGATGCGGTCGGGCGCTCCCGTGGCACCGGCCTGGGTGGTGGCCACGATGAACGGGAACAGACCCTGAACCAGATCCTGACCGAGATGGACGGCTTCGAGGAGCACGAAAACATTCTGGTGCTGGCCGCCACCAACCGCCCGGACGTGCTGGATAGCGCACTGCTCCGCCCCGGTCGCTTTGACCGTACCATTACCCTGGATCGTCCCCACAAGGATGCCCGGGAAGCCATCCTGCAGGTTCATGTGCGAAAGGTACCATTGGCCGACGACGTGAACCTGACTGAAGTGGCCGCACGCACCATCGGCTTCTCCGGCGCCGATCTGAAGAACCTGGTGAACGAGGCCGCCCTGACCGCCGTCAGGGAAAACAAGGACAAGGTGGACGCCCAGTGCTTCGATGAAGCCCGGGACCGTCTCATCCTTGGAGAGGAACGGGATGCCCAGCTGACACCGGAAGAAAAACAGGCGGTGGCCTACCACGAAAGCGGTCACGCCATCATGGCCTACTTCATGCCGAAGGCAGACCCGCTCACCAAGATCACCATCATTCCCCACGGCATGGCCATGGGTGTGACCGAGCAGACTCCGAAAGAAGACCGCTACACCTTCACCGAGAGTTACCTGAAGGATCGCATCAAGGTCATGCTCGGCGGCCGCTCGGCGGAAAAGATCGTCTATGGCGAAGTCAGCACCGGCGCCCAGAACGACCTCAAGGAAGCCACCAAGCTGCTACGCAAGATGATCGGTCAATGGGGCATGAGCGAGAAACTCGGCCCCCTGGGCCTGAGCATCGGTGAGGAGCATGTCTTCCTCGGGCGGGAAATGGGCGCGCCACGAGAGTTCAGTGAAAAGATGGCCGAGCTGATCGATGGTGAGATCCAGTCCCAGCTGCTGGCTCTGGAAAAAGCCACGGTGGACTTCCTGACCGAGCACCGAAACCACCTTGAAGCCCTTGCCAAGGCCCTGCTCAAGAAGGAAACCCTCTCGGCGGAGGAAATCGAGAAAATCCTCAGCAAGGAAAACGCCCGCAAAATCGCCTGAGGCTGAACCTCAGGCGTGCGCTACCAGCATCTCACTGAACAGCGCAAGACAGAATCCAAGCACGGCCCCGAGTGGAGGCCCCCAGTGTCGATCCAGACGGGACTGAGGCGCAATGTCCTGAAAGATCAGGTACAGGATCCCGCCGGAAGCAAAGAGCATGATAGCCCCAAGGATGGCCTGATGGTCCGACAGCACAAAATAGCCAAGCAAGCCGGCCACAGGTCCCGTCACGACCAGTGAACTCATGAATCCCAGCGTTTTCCGGGAGGTATAGTCCGGCTGGTCACAGAGCTCACGGTAGGCATTGAAACCTTCTGGCAAGTTCTGCAACGCGATCAAGGCTGCCAGCAGTGCGGCCATACCGGGGCTGACCACAATCAGGCCGCCGAGCGCCGTTGCCTCCGGAATGTAGTCGAGCATCAAACCGGTCAACTGCGGCGCTTCCCGCCGCCTCAAACCCAGCACCCGCTCAATCCCGAAAAACAACAGCCCGCCCAGCAGGATGATGGGAATACTCCACAACGAATCCTGCATGCTGGTGCGCCCCTCCGGCACCAGCACCACGGCAACCGCCCCGAGCAGGATGCCCCCACCGAAAGCGATCAGGAAATGACGGAACTCCTGCTCCAGCCAGTTCGGCCTGATGTGCTCGAAACTGGCCAGCAGCCCACCGGCGGGGATACAGGCACCCGCCGCGGCTGTCAGTACGACGATATAGACAATGTCCAGAAACATCCGGAACCAACAATCTGAAAGGAATGTTTGAATCAGGGCGTTACGGTCACCGGCAGGTTCAAGTCCACCAACAACTGATCGGCTCCCTGTTCATCGAACACACTGCACTGGCGGCTGACAACCAGTTCGGCCGGTCCTTCCCGGCGCAGCATCCGGGCCACCTCGGCGGCGCTGGCGCGGGGAATAAGCTTGACCCGTGCTCCGGCGCCCCGGGCTCTCAGCTGCTCTTCGATTGCCCTGACCACCTCCTGGCCGCCTTCTCCCTGGCTGCGAACCAGCACCGTCAAAGGCTGGCGACGGCGGCGCGCCTGTTCAATGCCAACGGCCAGTGCCCTGTGGTTGGCGCCCTGATCGTCGTTGAGTAGAACGACCACGCCATAACCCGGGCGATGCTGAAGTTCCGCCCAGAGCAACACATCGCCAGGTGCCTGACGAATCAGCCCCCGGGCGGAAGACCCCAGGCGGGAACCCGGTGCGGCCGACCACCCCGCGCGCCCCATCACCACCAGATCTTCCGGGCCGACCAGACTGAGCACTTCCTGGACAACACTTCCCCGGCACAATTTCAATGCCTGGCGCAGTCCACGACTGGCAACCGCCCGTTGCAAGGAACGCCGTGCCTGCTCTGCGAGTGCGCGCATACGCATCTCCAACATGGCCGAGTCGAGGGGGCGCGAGGCACCGGAGCTTGCACCGATCTCCCGGGCAAAATCAAACCCCGAGCTGCGCAGCAGGTTCACTTCCTCGACAAATACCCCGAGAATCTCATGCCCCCGCAACGCGGCAATGTCGGCCGCAGCCTCCAGCGCTGCCAGGCTGAGCCGGGAGCCATCCAGAAGCACCAGCACACGGCCGGAACCGGATTCAACAGGCACGGGGTCAGGCTGATCAGTCTTCGTCATTCTTGCCTCCCTCGCCGTTGCCGTTGTCCTTGTCTTCGTCCCGTTTCTTGCCCACTTCGGCGAAAGCGGTGAGCCGATCCTGCACCTTCCGGTTAAAACTTCCCTCGGGGTAGTCGCCATTTTCGTCGGCAATGCCCGCTTCCATGCCGGTCAGCAGTTCGATGGCCTCATTGATGTCGGAGATCGGATAGATCGTGAAGCTGCCCTCGCCCATGGCGTCCCTGACTTCTTTCCTGAGCATCAGGTGCTCCACGTTACTTTCCGGCAGCAACACCCCCTGACTGCCAAGGCCGCCGGAATCCCGACAAACGTTGAAAAAGCCTTCGATCTTCTCATTGACGCCGCCCACGGCCTGAACTTCACCGTGCTGGTTCATGGACCCGGTCACTGCGAAGGTCTGTTTCAGCGGCACTCCGGCAATGGCGGAAAGCAGAACACAGGTTTCGGCCACCGACGCCGAATCCCCTTCCACACCACCATAGGATTGCTCGAAGGCCAGGCTGGCCGAGAGCGATAACTCCCCTTCGCCGGCATAGCGACTGGCCAGGAACCTGGACAGAATCATTACCGCCTTGCTGTGTATCGGGCCACCGAGCTTGGCTTCCCGCTCAATATCCACCACTTGGCCCTTGCCCGGCCGTGCGGTCGCGGTAATCCGTGTTGGCTGGCCGAACATGGAGGCCCCCAGCCTGAGCACAGACAGGCCGTTCACCTGCCCCACTTCCTCACCGCTGGTCGCGATCTTCACGATGCCACGGGTGATCTGCTCCATGCTGCGCTCCCGAACCCGACTGGCCCGGTACTCACGCTCATCAATCGCCTGCTGGATATGGTCATCAGTGATGAGCTCGACACCACCCTGCCCGGCCCAGTGGTCCGCCTCACTGAGCAGGTCCCTCAATACCCGGTCATGGGCGGTGAGCTTGCGCTGATCACTGGCAAGGCGGCTGGCATGCTCGATCAGGCGCGCCACCCCGTCCCGGGTCAACGGTCTCGTCTTGAGCGCCCGCGCCATGGAGGCAATCATCCTGGCATAGAGCGCGTAACAGCCATCATCCCGCTCGAGATCATCCTCGAAATCCGCTTCCACCTTGAACAGGTCCAGGAAGTCAGGGTCGTAATGTGACAGCAGGTAGTAGAGCATCCGGTCGCCAAGAATCACCACCTTGACCGATACCGGAATGGGCTCCGGCTGAAGACTGGTGGTGCTCACCAGGCCGTAGAGCCGCTCCAGCGATTCAATCCGGATCTCGCCGGAGAACAGGATTCGCTTGAGACTTTCCCAGGCCATGGGCTGGGTCAGGATGCGCCGGGCATCGAGAATCAGGTAGCCGCCGCTGGCCCGATGCATGGCGCCGCCCTTGATCAGCGTGAAGTCGGTGTACAGCGTGCCCTGGCGGGCGCGGTGCTCGATCTGGCCGGTGAGGTGCTGGTGATTGGGCAGGTCCTCGTAGATTACCGGCGCGCCTTTCGTCTCGGCGTTATCCACCAACAGATTGACCTTGTAACGCACCAGCAGGCCGGCTGGTGGGCCGCTTTCGCCATCCTGGAAGGCTTCCGCATGCTCGACCACGTCCTCCCGGACTGCATCCAGATGGGCAACCACCTCGGGCAGGTGCGACCACTTCTCGCGCAACTCGCCCATCGGGCCACCCAAGGTGATCTGAACCATCTCCTCATTCAGGGCATGCACCCGCTCACGAACTTCCTTGCGCAACCGGGGAATCTGCTGGATGGTCTGCTGCAGTTTCTTCTGCAACTCCTCCACTTTCGATTCAACCAGCTGCTTTTCCTCGTCGGAGAACTTCTTGTACTCCTCCGGATCGATCACCTCACCATCCCGCATGGGCGCGAAGGTAAACCCCGCCGGCGTAGTGATCATGGCAATATTGTTGCGGTTAGCCTCTTCCTGGATATCGAACAGCCCCTGGTGCTGGCGCTTGGCCATCTCCTCCTGGAGCTCCTGGATCCGGGACTGGTATTCCTCGCTCTCGAACGTGGCCGGAATGGCGGTGCGCAGCTCGTCCGTAAAATCATTCATATCCTTACGGAAGTCACGCCCCTGGCCCGCCGGGAAACGCAGAGCCTTCGGCCGGTCCGCATTCTTGAAGTTGTAAACGTGGCACCAGTCAGGCGGCACTTCCTTCTCGCCCGCATGTTTGCCCAGAAAACGCTCCACCAGTTCGTGCTTGCCGGCACCGGACGGTCCAAGCACAAAGAGATTGAACCCCTTGGCCTGCATACTGGCGCCAAACTCCAGCGCCCGCAGTACCCGCTCCTGACCACAGGGCAGTTCCAGATCCTCGAGGGTTTCCGTGGTCTCGAAATCAAGCTTGTCCGGCGGGCAACGATGGTAAACCTGATCAATATTCAGCGGTGCGGGTACTGTCATCAACTACTCCTTCAGGCGAGTCGCACTTAATCAAATTGGGGATCATGAGTGACTGAAAGGATAGACCACAGCAACAGGATGGTCAGGGAGCGAGAACCGGAATCGGAATGAAAACAGAAAGGGACTGGCACAGATCAAAAATATCAAGGTGCGACATTTTGACGCACTTTTCGACGACGATAGATATATTTACCTACATATTATTGCCATAAATTTAAGAATTTGAGCGAACTTTTCCAAGGAGGCGACGTCTTAAGTAGTGAATTCGGGTTTTTCTATTACCTGTTCAAGAGAGGTTACCTATGAACACGAAACCCTTTATCACCGCCACCCTTATCGGTTCCATGTTTGCGAGCAGTGTTGCCCTGGCTGCCGGAGGACCTGGCTACGGCAAGCAGGATCTGATCCTGGCCGAAGCGACAGAAACCTCTTCGACCGACACTGACGTTGAAGACGAGAGCAGTCTGACCGAAATCGAAACCGACGATCTCAAGTACATGCGTGAAGAAGAGAAGCTGGCGCGGGATGTGTATCTGACCATGGACCAGTACTGGGGACAACAAACCCAGGTCTTTGCCAGGATCGCACTGTCAGAAGAAGATCACACCAGCACCGTTGATTATCTGCTGGAAAAGTTTGACGTCGAAGACCCGGTGATAAACGACACCATTGGCGTGTTCACCAATGAAGAACTTCAGGCGCTGTATAACGAGCTCGTTGCCAAGGGCAAGACCTCCTTTATCAACGCCCTTTATGTCGGTGCCCTGATCGAAGAAAAGGACATGCGGGACATCCTGGCCGCCATCAACCAGACCGATGAGCGCCCGATCATCCTGGCCTACTCCAACCTGCTTGACGGTTCCAAGAGCCACCTGCAGGCCTTCGTGAGCGTGATCGAGGCCCAGGGCCTGACCTATGAGGCACAGATTCTCGATCCTGAAGAGGTGGAGTTGATCCTTGAGGACGAGAGTTCCCTCGACGACGACGATGACGAGGACTAAAACCCTCCGCAACGAACAAGGGCAGCCAAACGGCTGCCCTTGTTGCTTCTTGCCCTGGTCTTAGTAACGGAGGCTATCAGCCTTCCCCACCTTCCAGTTTGTCCTGGGTCCTGAGCTCAAAGTCGCTGGCATCATGGCGCTCATGCAACTGCGAGGACAGATCCCCCCAGGTCTTGTTGACCATCCGGCCACGTTTCACCGCCGGGCGCTGAGCCACCTCATCGGTCCAGCGCACCACATTGGTGTAGGTGTGGGCCTCCAGGAATTCCGCTGCCTCATACACCATGTTCTTCACCAGTGCGCCGTACCAGGGCCAGATCGCCATGTCGGCGATGGTGTACTCATCCCCGGAGATGAACCGGTTGTCCGCCAGCTGGCGATCCAGCACATCCAGCTGCCGCTTCACCTCCATGGTGTAGCGGTTAATCGGGTATTCGTACTTTTCAGGCGCGTAGGCGTAGAAGTGGCCAAAACCGCCACCGAGGAAAGGCGCACTGCCCATCTGCCAGAACAGCCAGTTCAGGGTCTCGGTTCGCCTGGCCAGATCCTTTGGCAGGAACTCCCCAAACTTCTCCGCCAGGTACAACAGAATGGAACCGGACTCAAAAACCCGGATGGCAGGATCCACACTATGGTCCATCATCGCCGGGATCTTGGAGTTGGGATTTACCTTCACAAACCCGCTGCCGAACTGATCACCCTCGGTGATGTTTATCAGCCAGGCATCGTATTCGGCGCCCTTATGCCCCTTCTCCAGCAATTCCTCGAGCATTACCGTGGCCTTGACGCCGTTGGGCGTTGCCAGGGAGTACAACTGGATCGGATGCTCGCCAACCGGCAAATCCTTGTCATGGGTCGGGCCGGCAATCGGGCGGTTGATGTTGGCAAACCGGCCACCGTTACCAGGATCCCATTTCCAGACCTTGGGCGGGGTGTACGTTGGATCGCTCATCAGGGGACATCTCCGTTTGATGCGTGAATAGAGTTCTCCGACTTTACCGGAAAATCACTTTGACGGTGAAGGTTTACGACAGAAACTGCATCTAGACCATACCGCCCCATCGGCGTGTGGCCATCGCCTTACGAACCCGTTCTTTTGCGATCTTTACTGCAGCAATTCGCGGAGGAATCTGCTCGTTCGTGGCAGCTTCCAGAACCTGGGTGGTGTTATGGGTCAGCTTTTCGGCAATGGCGTCGAAGGCGGCCGTCTGCGTGGCGCCGTGGTACTCCATCGCGGCACAGATCACGCCGCCGGCATTGGCGACAAAATCCGGCAATACCAGCACACCGCGTTCATGCAAAACCTCCTCAGCTCCAGTGGTTAGCGGGATGTTCGCACCCTCGGCGACCAGGCGGGTTTGCAGGCGGTCAGCATTCTGTTCGGTCACCACATCCGGGCGTGCAGCCGGGATCCAGATATCGCACTCGATATCGATGATGTCACCGGGGCCACCAGCCTCGCCATCACGGCATTCCGCCACGGATTTGCCCTCGGTTTTCAGTCGGGAGAGCGCGCCCAGATCCAGGCCCTCGGGCCGGTGGATAGTGCCCCGAGAGTCCGACGCTGCGACAATCACCGCACCCTGCGCGGCCAGGAATCGGGCCGCATGATAGCCCACCGAACCGAACCCCTGGACGGCAACCCGGGCACCCGCAAGATCCAGATCACAGAACGGCAGTGCCGCCTTGACCGCGTGGGCCAACCCCCAACCGGTCGCTCCCAGCTGATCCAGCGGAATACCGCCCAGTTCCCGCGGCAGCCCCACGGAACGACCGATTTCATCGTGCACCCAGGCCATGCACTGCTCGTTGGTACCCATATCCGGCCCGGCAATGTACTGGAGCTCCGATCCAATCGCCGTGGCAAAGGCCCGGATCAACCGCTGTTTTTCCACCTCCGGCATCCGGGAATCGGCAAAGATCACGGACTTGCCGCCGCCGTGGGGCAATCCGGCCATGGCGTTTTTCAGTGTCATTGCGCGGGCCAGGCGGGCGCATTCCGTCAGGGACACATCCGGGGCCATTCTCACCCCGCCGATGGATGGCCCGGCGGCCACGTTATCCACCACAAGGATCGCCTTGAGGCCAGCGTCCGGAACATGGATATGAAGAACCTTGGCCGGCCCCAGATCGTCGGCAATGTCAAAAACATCCTGCATGACGGTCTCCTTTCTCCTGGTCAGCTACCGCGTTGTCAACAGAGGCCGGAATGCCTCACTTCATTCAGCATAGCCTGTGCGCGCCCAGACGACGCATAATGCAAACCAATAGGCCGAGGAGCATCGCATGAGACCTCACCACATAGCCTGGAGTGTTTGCCTGATTCCCATCGCGGCGGCCCATGGGGCGTTTTTGCTTGGGTTGTGGGAAGGTGTGGCAAACCAATGTATGCCTTATCTCGAGGGGTGCACGTCAATCAGTCGTGCGGCGCGGGAAGGGAACGCAATCTTTCTGTTTCGCGGCCTGATGATGCCTGTGGCAGCTTTGCTGGTTCTATTCTGGTATCTGCAAAGCGTCTGGTTGAAACAAATCACACACGAACACCACCCCGCGACTTTTATTTGCGGAGCTATCGGCGCCGTATTTCTGATTCTCTACGTGGACTTTCTCGGCACGGAGGGCGACGTGTACCGATTTCTACGCCGATACGGCACGACTCTCTATTTCGCCCTCACCGTTCTGGCGCAAATGATCAGCATCCGAAGCCTTCAACAAAAATCCGGCGAACTGGACACAAAGATCCGTCGATACCTTCGCCTCCAGTTCGTACTCATTGTGCTCTATTGGTGCCTTGGCATCGCCAACGTTGTTATCAAGGCCACAGGGGTCAGTTGGGCCGATCAAACCGAGAACGTTATCGAGTGGCACTTTGCGCTGTATATGTCTCTTTACTTTGGCTTCACAGCCATGATGTGGAAGCGAACCAGGTTTGACTGGCGGTTTCGTGTGGGGAGGCGTTAGGCGGCCGGCAATACGGCGGTCATTAGAGTCAGGGATGGGCAGTTCTTGTACCTCCATCAACAAACACATCTTAGGCTAAGCTTGCCTTATTACCGCCAACAAATTTGGCCAATAACCAACGAGGTGCGTCAGGTGCCGGAGAGTTCCGTATTTATAGGTAATGGCAGTCACGTTCAAAGCCTGCTGCTAAGCCGTGCCAACCGTCATGGCCTGATTGCCGGCGCCACAGGTACCGGCAAAACCGTCACCCTAGAGATTCTGGCGGAAGGTTTTTCCGCCCAGGGTGGCAGATGTCGGATTCATCATTCCGGCGACATCTTGGCCATTCTTCTGAAATAGGGTGTAAGTGCCGAATGGGCCTGCATCGACTTCCTTGCGTGTCCACCCGAACAGCTCGCTGAAGAATGCCCCGCTACACTTCTGATCGGGAGTAACGAGCTCGTGCCAAATAAACGGACTCTGTTCAGGCATAGGACCTCCTTCTTCGGGGTTCATTGACGCATACACGCCAATGGTAAGCGACGCCCGTCTGGGGCGTCCGGTGGACGGCCGACAGGCCGGGAACGAACTTGAATGACTGGTTATGTGCTACCCGAAGAAACAGCAATTCTCATCGGCATTCACGATAGCAAAGAATTCCTCAATGGAGCGTGACTCAGGTTCTGGCGTGTACGAATGCCACTTCAGATCGCTACGCATCCAGTAGATTTTCCAACGCTGAGTTTTCTTGACGTAGGTAGCTTTTGCTACCGGTGATTCAATGATCGTGGACGGCTCCCGGAAATGAGGGCGAATCTCGACAATTTGTACGCTTTGGCCGGAAACCCGAACGTCTAAATCTAACTTGGGTCGGATCTCGACTGGCGGCCTCCGGTCTTCCAGGAATTCAGAAGCGGCCCGCTCAATTTTCTTTACTTCAAACTCACTGAATGCCATTTGGATTCTCTATGGGAACGCCCACATACGCCAGCCAGCATCGGTAACAAAACCGGCGCGAAGCAGAGGTTTTGGCATCCAATGCATGGCTTGGTTATGCGCTCTCACGGATAGCACGGACATCCTCGATATCCACAGGACGTGAGAGCACAGATTTATACTGGACCAGATCGTCTTTCAGCATAAGCGGAAGCTCAAGGCCCAGCAAATGCACGGTCGTACGGCGAGAAAAATCTATGTTGAGCGGAACCCAAGTTTCGCTGCCTGCATCGAAGATTTTTGGACCATCAGCGCTACCTACCTCCACTTTAATGCCTTCGTACTTGAACTGGACGTAGGTTAGATCCCAGCCTTCCTCTTGGCGGTGAGCGGCTGCTTTGGATATGAATTCTTGGCCGGCCTGAACCACTGACGAAAAGTGTTCACCAGATACGAAAAGGTCGATGTCGTTCAGAACGCGCTCAGAGCCATACCCCTTTGCTGCGAGCCCGCCACAGATCAGAAAGGGGATATTCCTCTCTCTCAGTAACCCCACAATCCATTGAACTGCTAGATGGTGCACGCATCCTCCTTTTGCGCATAACGCCCGGCTCACGCGCCGATTTGGAGCTGCGAAGCAGCGGAAAACCGGCCGCTGTCCAGCCGATTGTTAAATCCTTTGACGTACGGTATCCTGACCATGTTCACTATCCTGTACAGGAGCAGCCTTATGGATGCCATTAGCTACACAGCCGCTAGAACCAACCTAGCAAAAACCATGGAGCAGGTCTGTGAAGACCATTCTCCTGTGATCATCACCCGGAGTAAGGCACAATCCGTCGTCATGATCTCTCTTGAGGACTATGAGGCATTGCAAGAGACCGCATACCTCCTGCGCACACCAAAGAACGCCCGTCGTTTGTTGGAATCTGTTGCCGAGCTCGAGCAAGGCGGTGGTCAAGAAAAGGAACTTCTTGAATGAAACTCATCTTCTCCGAGAACGCCTGGGAAGACTATCTGTACTGGCAAAAAACTGATAAAAAAATCCTTAACCGAATCAATAAGCTGATCAAGGAAACCAAGCGCGAACCGTTCGAAGGTATCGGTAAACCGGAACCGCTCAAACACAGCCTCGCTGGTTATTGGTCCCGCCGAATTAACGACGAGCACCGCATGGTCTACAAAGTCACGGATGACGCTCTGCTCATTGCCCAGCTTCGGTACCACTACTGATTTAACGCCTGCAGCATGCGCGGCTTTGGAATGGAGGCGAAGCCGCAATGGAAAAGACGTCGCCGTGCCTGCGATTGTTAGAGCCCCGAACTACCGGACTGCTCAGCCGTATATTGATAATCGTATTTTAATTTTTCTCTACAAACTGTGGACTTCCCCCGATACACATGACACACCCCAGCCTCAAATGGAGGCCATTTCAA
>JABURI010000034.1 GCA_014762755.1 Marinobacter sp. | reverse complement strand
TATACCATGTGGGGGTGCTTCCCCCTGTATTTCGCCCTGTTCGAGGGGGTGCCGGCCTGGGAGGTCCTGATCCACCGGGTGATCTGGTCCTGCCTGTTCCTTGCCATCGTGATCACGCTCATGCAGCGCTGGCAACCGGTCAGATCGGCCCTGGCCCGGCCCCGAAGGCTGGGCTTTGTGCTCGGCTGCGCCGTGTTCATTGCCCTGAACTGGGGCGTCTATATCTACGCGGTGGAAACCCGCCACGTGCTCCAGGCCAGCCTGGGCTACTTCCTCACACCTCTGGTGAACGTGGCTATGGGGATGCTGATTCTCCGGGAGACCATTACCCGCCTGCAGGCCATCGCGGTGGTGCTGGCCGCCGTGGCCATCCTGTACCAGTTGTTCCTGTTGGGCATCGTGCCCTGGATCACTCTGATTCTGGCCTTCAGTTTCGGCACCTATGGCCTGTTGCGGAAGAAAGTGGAGTTGGACGGGCTCTCCGGCCTGTTTGTGGAAACGCTCCTGCTGCTGCCCGTAGCCCTGCTGACCTGGGCCTGGCTTGGTAGTGAGGGTGTTTCCCACTTCTCCGACAGTACCGGCATGATGCTGTTGTTGCTGTCGTCAGGGATCGTCACCGCCATCCCGCTGCTGGCTTTCGCCGGTGCCGCCCGCCGTCTGCGGCTGGCGACGGTGGGATTCCTCATGTACATCAACCCGACCATCCAGTTCCTCATTGCCCTGTTCGTGTTCGAAGAGCCTCTGAGTGGTGAGAAACTGGCCAGTTTTGTCATGATCTGGGCGGCGTTGGCCATCTATTCCTGGTCAGCCTGGAACGGGAGAAAAGCACCACAATGAAACAGCCTATCACCGGTTACCACAAGGACGATGAGAACCACTGGGTCGCCCAGCTCGCCTGTGGTCACAATCAGCATGTGCGTCACGACCCGCCCTGGGTGAACCGTCCCTGGGTTACCACCGAGGCCGGTCGCCGGTCCATGCTGGGCTTCGAGCTGGACTGCAAGAAATGTGACCAGGGCGCCCCGCCGGACGAGCAACCCTGAGGAGCGGGCCTGGCAAGTCAGCGTCGCAACGCCTGTACTTCCCGGGCGCACAGCGGGCACTGGCCATCGTAGAAAAGGGTATCAAACCGGGGCTCCATCAAGTCCTCCTAACGCAAGTATCTGGCGTCGGGCGTCCGCTTGCTGCTGTTCCAGCCGTTCCTTCAGGCCGTCGACGGCTCCCGGCAGGGTTTCCGGTGCCCGGGTTCTGAAGGCCTTGACCAGCTCAACCTGTACGTGGAAGTCCTGGAACCGGCCGTAGAGTTCCTGCCGGTACTTCAGGGCCTTGAGTGTCCGTTTCCAGCCTTTGGCATCCAGTTCCATTAGGTAGCGAATGCGCTTGAGCAGTTTCCTCAGCCGGTGGATGTCCTCGTTTGGTGAGGTGTGCAGCAGCTCGGCGGTGCGCCTGTTGAACTCCCTTATACGGTTCTCGACCGCCTTCCGGATGTCTTTCGGGGTGAGTCGGCCTGCCAGTTTCCGGAACTGACGGGAATGAATCTGTTCGTCCCATCGGTGCATGGCTTCCCGATAGCGCTTGCTTTCCAGGCGTTTGACGAGAGCATGGTGTTCCTGGTCGGCCTCGGTATCGGCCCAGGTGCCGAGTGCGGTTTGCAATTCGCTGTTGTGTTCGCAAAGCGCGGGAAGGTCCTGCAGGAATACATGCAGATCCCGGAGCCGGCTGGTGGCCCGGGCCTGGCTTTTGAGCTGCTTGATGGATTGCTTCAGGGATTTGTCGCCGGTGACCTCTTCCACCGATTCGGCAATGGCCCGGCTGCGCCGGATGGCAATCCGGAACTGATGCAGGAACTCGTCGTCCAGTCCCACCTTGACCCCCGTTTCCAGCTCCCGCATGCGCTGGAGCTGATGCGTCAGCGCGTCGGGAATGTCTCGGCCGGGCTTGTCACCGGCGGTACTGGCCCGCTTTTTCTGCTTGCGGGCGAACTGCTGGTAGCTGAATTCCCTGGGGGTGAGAAAGGCTTCGAGCCGACCCTTGCCGGCCGCCATCTTGTGCCAGGGCTTGTCCGGTAATCGGATATGCACGAAGCTCGCCGTCGGCAGGTTGGCGGGTGGGTGTTTGAGCAGGTGTTCGGCCAGTTCCAGCAGGGCAGGGTTATGACCAATGATGGTGACGGTCTCATCCCCGCTGTCCAGTGCTTTGAGCCAGTGCAGCAGTCGACGGTAGTCGAACGTGTAAAGGTCCGGGGTGGAGTGGATTCGGTTGTCGGGGAACCCTGCCGGAACAATGCCGGTCAGGGTTTGATGCGCCCTGACCGCGTCGCTGGCATGTACGCTGCCGCCGAATGCACCGCTGCGGGCCAGTGCCCGGCCCAGAGGGGCGAGCTGGCTTTCGCCCCGGCTGTTGAGTGGGCGTTGGCGATCGGTGAGCGTATCATCGGCCCAGCTGGATTTGGCATGGCGTACAAGGAACAGATGCTTCATGACAGTCGGGATCAATGGGGTTTGATAACAGCGTAGTGCCTGTGTGGCATGATGTCGCAGGCCCAGCCGTTGATTTATGACAAAGATTGGCTCAAAGCCGTTGGCAGGCTATGATGGACATGGACCCGACATACCTTTTCATACCTATAAAAAACGGAAGCCAACATCATGAATTTACGCAAGTCTTTCTTTGCCGCGGTAGCTGTTGCGGCATCGGCGTTCAGCATGTCCGCGCTGGCTCAGGAAACCTACACCCTGAGCCTGGCCCAGACCTGGGGGCCTAACTCGCCGATCCTGGGGGAAACCACCGAGCATTTTGCTGACATGGTCGAATCCATGTCCGATGGCCGGCTGAAAGTCCGGGTGGATGCCTCCAACAAGCACAAGGCGCCTTTCGGCATTTTCGACCTGGTTCGCACCGGTCAGTACGACATGGGTCACACCGCGTCGTACTACTACAAGGGCACCATCCCCAACGCCATGTACTTCACTACCATTCCGTTCGGCCTGATCGCCCCGGAGATGTACGCCTGGTTCTACCACGGTGGCGGCATGGAACTCATGCAGAAGGTCTACGAGCCCCACGGTCTGCTGTCCTTCCCGGGCGGTAACACCGGCAATCAGATGGGCGGCTGGTTCCGCAAGGAGATCAATTCCGTGGAAGACCTCCAGGGCCTGAAGATGCGTACTCCGGGCTTCGCCGGCGAGGTTATGTCCGAGCTGGGCGTGGCGGTCACCAACCTGCCGCCGGGTGAGCTGTACACCGCCCTTGAACGCAACACCATTGACGCCCTTGAGTGGGTGGGTCCGGCCCTAGATTTCCCGATGGGCTTCCATCAGATTGCCAAGTACTACTACTCCGGCTGGCAGGAGCCGGGCGCCGAGGTGCAGTTCCTGATCAACAACAAGACCTGGGAAAAGCTGCCGGCGGACCTGCAGAACATCCTCAAGGTCGCCATGCGTACCGCAGCGTATGACATGTACATCCAGAGCGTGCATGAGAGCGGTGTTGCCTGGGACAAGATGCAGGAAGACTACCCGGACGTGACTCACAAGGTGTTCCCGCCGGAAGTTATCGAGGCCCTGCGCGAAACCACCGACCGTCTGCTCGCAGAAGCGGCGGAAAAGGATCCGCTGGCCAAGGAAATCATCACCTCCCAGCGTGACTACCTGAAGCAGGTACG
>JABURI010000136.1 GCA_014762755.1 Marinobacter sp. | reverse complement strand
TCTGCCAGCACCTGGACCAGCAGAAGCTGCCGCCGAAGGTGAAATGGATGGTGGATGTGGATCCGTTGGAGATTGGGTAACAAGTTCACCTATACAACTTATGCTGGGGATACCTGGATTTTCGTGGCGAGAATGGAAATTGTCGGGCTCGATGCTAATATCAGGAACGAATATTAACATTCCTTTAATTGCACTAATCACATAAGAGCCTTTTGAAGGGCTTCAAATCAAGCACTATAAAAACCGACATAAAATTCAGGGAGATTGGCATGCCAAGGAGACTTCCCCTACTGGGTTTAACATTATCTACGACTTTCTTGTTATCCGCCTGCGGCGGCGAGGAGTATTCGCAACCTCTGGCTCCGCAGGGCAATCCACCCTCACCACTATTTGAACCCTGGACCCCACCAACCAACACCCAGACAGAATCAGGCAATTCTGAACCAGTAGTTTCACTACCAATTAGCCCTGGCTTTTACGAGACGACTGTGACTGTTGAAGGCGGCGACAGATTCTCGGGTGTTGCAACAATCATTGACCCAGACGGCAGTTTCGTCACTTTTATCTCACAAACAGACGCCACATTCGGCGTACTGGCAGGCACTGGTGAAAATCAGATAATTGGAGCTGGCACCAATATTTTTTATTCAGACACATGGAGCCAGGTTGATGGCACCGTCAGCGGCCAGGCAGCAGATTCGGAATCCGCTACGTTGAACGTCCAGGCTCCGGAAACCGGCTATCAGTCCGTGGTTGAGCTCTCCCGAAACAATTCCATCAGCAATACGCCCATTTCCCTTACGGAGCTTTCCGGCACATATCTGATGCAAAACACCGACGTTGTTACCACCCAGGTCACCATCAACTCCGATGGCACTCTGACAGGGAGTGACCAACGCGGCTGCGCCTTCAACGGCTCAGTGATCATTCCTGACGGGTCCGTAAATGTCTTCCGGACAATATTCACCGCAGAGAACTGCGGCAGCTCGGGAGGGTCAAGCGCCGAACAAATCAATGGAGAATATCGGGCCCTTGGGATCTTTGGAGGTGATCAGATTCTCGTGATCGGCACCAACAGTAAAGTAGTCGCCTACTTCCGTGGACTCAAATAGAAAAACAACTAAAACGCCCGGCAATTGCTGGGCGTTTTGCTTGCAAGCCAACTTTCCGCGATAATACCCGCCTTCTGTTTCCATCGGGCTTCCTGCCCTGACACCCATTCTCCTGAAAACCGAGTCATCTGACAGCATGAAAGAGACCGTTTCCGAGCTGCTCCAGTCTGCGCTGGCAGAGCTGCAATCTGAAGGCACCCTGCCCGCGGACCAGACGTTTACCCCGCAAGTAGGCAACACCAAGGACAAGGCCCATGGCGATTACGCCTGCAACATTGCCCTGGTTGCTTCCAAGGCCGCAGGCTGTCCGCCACGCCAACTGGCGGAGGCTCTGGTTGCCCGATTGCCGGAAAGCAAGGCGGTTTCCAAGGTGGAGATTGCCGGGCCCGGTTTTATCAACTTCTTCATGAGCACTGCCAGTGCCTTCGAGGTTGTCGAGACAATCCTGGCCCAGGCGGACCAGTATGGTCGCAACGACAGCGGTAAAGGCGAGAAGGTCCAGGTGGAGTTTGTCTCTGCCAACCCCACCGGCCCCCTGCACGTAGGCCATGGTCGTGGTGCAGCCATCGGTGACAGCCTGTGCCGACTGCTGGAAGCCAACGGCTACCAGGTGACCCGCGAGTTTTATTACAACGATGCCGGCGCCCAGATCAACAACCTGGCGCTGTCGGTCCAGGCCCGGGTGAAGGGCCTGACACCCGAGGATGACAGCTGGCCGGCAGACGGTTACCGTGGCGATTACATTATCGATGTGGCCAAGGCCTACCTGGCCGGCGACACCGTAATCGCCGACGATCGGGCGGTTGCCGCGAAAGGCGACCCCGACGACCTGGACGCCATTCGCCAGTTCGCCGTCGCCTACCTGCGCCGCGAGCAGGATCTGGATCTGCAGGCCTTTGGCGTGAAGTTCGACGTCTACTTCCTGGAATCGTCACTCTATGAAGACGGTAAAGTGGAAACCACCGTCAAACGCCTTCAGGAAAACGGCTACACCTACGAGCACGACGGCGCCATGTGGCTGAAAACCACCGAATTCGGCGACGATAAAGACCGGGTGATGCGCAAGAAAGACGGCGGCTACACCTACTTCCTGCCGGATGTGGCCTACCACCTCGACAAATGGCAGCGCGGCTTCACCACCGTTATTAACGAACAGGGTGCCGACCACCACTCCACCGTCACCCGCGTGCGCGCCGGCTTGCAGGCTCTGAAAGCCGATATTCCCCAAGGCTGGCCAGACTACGTACTGCACCAGATGGTGATGGTGACCCGCTCCGGCGAGGAAGTGAAAATTTCTAAACGCGCCGGCAGCTACGTCACTTTGCGCGATCTGATTGACGAAGTGGGTCGCGACGCCACCCGCTACTTCCTGACCGCCCGCCGGGTGGACAGCCAGTTGACCTTCGACATCGACCTGGCCCGTTCGCAAACCAACGAAAACCCGGTGTACTACATTCAATACGCCCACGCCCGCATTTGCAGTGTGCTGCGCAAATTGGCCGATGAAGGCACAACCCGCGGCTTCCACGACTGCAAAGGCGACTTGTCGATCCTGACGCTGGACGAAGAAAAGGAAATCGCAAACCAGCTGGCCAAGTACCCCGAGCTGGTTGCCAATGCCGCCGCGCAGCGGGAACCACACCACGTGGCCCATTACCTGCGCGAACTGGCCGGGCTGCTCCATACCTACTACAACGCCCACAAGGTGTTGATTGAAGACACCGCTCTGCGCGATGCCCGCGTCAGCCTGTACCTGGCGGTGCGCCAGGTGATTGAAAACGGCCTGGACCTGCTGGGCGTGAGCGCACCGGAAGAGATGTAAGACAACACGATGGCCCGAGACTACGCCCGCAAAGACCGGCCCAGCCGGTCTTCAGCCACGCCAAAGAAGCCGCCTGCAAAGCCTGCACGCTCGAAACAGCGTGCCCGGCCTGCGGCACCGGCACACCGGCAACAAGGAGGCCTGTCATTGAAATGGATTTTGTCTCTTGCGGCAGTGGGCGGTTTTATCGGGTTTATCGTGTACCTCAACTCCCTGCCTACCACCGGGCAAGCGCAGAAACCTGCGGTGCAAGAACCGAAACCGGCTCAGAAGGCACCGGAAACGGCCACCAAGGAAGAAAAAAAGCAGAATTTCCGTTTCTACGAAATGCTGCCAGAATCCGAGGTAGTCCCTCCCAAAGTGGAGGAATACAGCCCCTCCCCGACCAAACAGAACTTCGATTACCTGGTCCAGTCCGGCTCCTTCCGCAGCCGTGAAGACGCCGAGCGTCAACGGGCCCAGATTGCCTTCCAGGGACTGCGAGCCAGCGTACAGCGCATCGACCTGGACAACGGCTCGGTCTGGTATCGGGTGAATGTCGGGCCGTTCACCTCCCGCAGCCAGATGAACTCGGCCATCGACAAGCTGGTTTCGCTGAACATCCAGCCATTGATTCGGAAGATTCCCAAAGAGAGCTGACCTCTTGAATTCCCTCCAGACGCCTCCATAACTGCTCAATAGCAATTTCAAACAGGCAATTGGAGCCCCAATGACTACCATTCTCTCTGTCCGGCGA
>JABURI010000209.1 GCA_014762755.1 Marinobacter sp. | reverse complement strand
TAGCTATAAGTGGTTTCATTAGCAGGCTTTCATTTTCACGAAAAGATGGAACTCCACCGAGGGTCTCTGGTCACTAGCGCCCGTATCATCCTAAAAATCCGCCAAATTCCGGAGAATCCATGCTCAGCGTAGGCGTTGGTCCCCTCAGTCTGTCCATCGGGCATCTGCTGCTTGTTCTGGCCTTTGCAGTGGCCCTGATTGTCGGCGCGCTCACCGGTCGCAGGCAGAAAACCCCGGTATCCGGCTCCCTGGCGGATATTTTCCTGGTGGCCACGATCAGCGCCCGTATTGGCTTCGTGGTCCGTTATTTCGAGCATTACCAGGGTGACTGGCTGGGCATGATCGATATCCGCGATGGCGGCTTTGATCCGGTGACCGGCCTGATCGTGGCGCTCATTTTCACCGGGTACCTGTTGTGGCGGCGTGCAAACATTCGCCGGGCCCTGGGCTCTGCCGTTGCCGCCGGCATGATCACCTGGGGCTTCACCACCGGGGCCATTGCCCTGATCAACCAACAGACCCAGGGATTGCCCGAGGTCGCTCTGACCGACCTCAACGAACAGCCAGTCAGCCTGGCCGACATTTCCCGGGGGCAGCCTGTAGTGGTGAATCTCTGGGCCACCTGGTGCCCGCCATGCATTCGCGAAATGCCGGTACTGGAGGAAGCCCAGCAACGCTACCCCGGCATCAACTTCGTGTTCGCCAATCAGGGCGAGCACCCCGAGACCATCCGCAAGTTCCTGAACGAACAGAACCTGCACCTCGACCATGTACTCAGTGACCGCCCGGGCAGCTTCGGCCGGGTAGTCGGCAGCCAGGGCCTGCCCACTACCCTGTTCTACAACGCCGAAGGCAACCTGGTGGACACCCACATGGGCGAACTGTCACGCGCCAGTCTGGCCCGGGGCCTTGAGCGCTTCGATCCAGACTTTCTCAATTCTCCCGATTCCAAGGAGTTAACATCCCGATGAGTACCTTCCGTCTCCAATGCCTGATCAGGGGCACCCTGCTGGCCACCACCCTTGTCGCAACCGCCGTGCAGGCACAGGATTATCCACCGGTTATCCAGTCATTGGAAAAACAGGGTGTAAAGGTTGTGGAGAGCTTTGAAGCCCCGGGCGGCATGACCGGCTACGTCGGCGAGATGCAGGGGCGGTCGCTGGCCTTTTACCTGACACCGGATGGCAACCACGTGATCGTCGGCACCCTGCTGGACGAGGAAGGGAACAACCTCAGTGCTGCCAGCATCCAGGAACTGATCGAAGGCCCGAAATTCGCGGAAGCCTGGCCGCAGCTGGAAGGCAGCAACTGGGTACAGGACGGCTCCAGTGATGCAGAGACCATCATCTACACCTTCACCGATCCCAACTGCCCCTATTGCTATCGATTCCGCCAGCAGGCCGAACCCTGGATCGAGGCTGGTGAGGTCCAGCTGCGCCATATCCTGGTCGGTATCCTGAAAGAAGACAGCCTGACCAAAGCCGCCACGATTCTCGGCAGTGAAAACCCTGAAGAAGCGCTGCACGATCACCAGGCCAGCTACCAACAGGGCGGCATTGAGGTCGACCGTAAGCTGGTCAGCGCCGCTCACATGGAGGTCAAAGCCAATAACCGCCTGATGCAGGAACTGGGTCTCCGCGCCACCCCCAGCACCCTTTACAAGGACGACGATGGCAAGGTGGTGATGGTGCAGGGTCTGCCGAACCCCCAGGCTCTGGAGCGCATGATGGGGCCCAAGCCCTGAGTGCTGTTGAAGTCAGGCCAGCCAGGCGGTCAGAATACCTGCCGTCAGGCTGGCGAGGGCCAGCCCGGAGAGGGAAAGGGGAAGGCTCCAGCGGAACGACGCATCCGCCGCCCGGTACCCGGTCAAGCGCTCCATGATCAGGGCATTGGCCGCAAAGGGTGTCCCGAACGCGGTAATACCCCAACCGGTGACCATGCCGATACCCAGGCCAATCAGCGCAGGTGCCGGCCAGAGGGTGCCCAGAACACCGCCAACCAGCGTGCCCACCACGATGGGATTTACGCCACCCAGGCCCGCGAGGAAATAGACCCAGGGCACGCCTGCGGCCAGAATGGGCCAGCTCCACGCCGGCAGATCGACACCACCGCTGATCTGGCCCAGCACCACACCACTGATCACCGAACCGATAAACGCCGAACCGCCAACAATGGCCAGCTCGTTACTGACGTTCGCCATGTTAGCCATGGGCGGGTTCTGGCGACGACTCCAGGCCAACAGACGCCCGCCCACCACCGCGCCCAGGCAAGAGAGCGTTACCGCGTAGGCGTAGCTGAGCTCGAACTGTTGGCTGAGCACGAAGACACCCACGCAGATGGCCAGAACGAGGCCACCAAACCGGAGCCAGGTTGCCACCCCGGCCTTATCTTCCGGGGCAACCTCTTCCTGACCGATTTCCGGATCACGCCAGATCAGACCTATCAGGATCAGCGCAACCGAGAAAGGGATGGCGAGCGACAGCAACTGGATACTGCCAAGGCCCGGCAACAGAGTGAGCGTGAGTACCACCGAAATTGAAAGCGGTGAAAAGGTGGGCGATACCCCGAATCCCCTGAGCACTGCCCGGGTGGCGTTACGGGTTGCAGCCGAGTCGCCCCCGCGGCGGATACGATCACCCACCAGGCTGCCGACGACGGCCACCGAGCCAAAATTCAGCGGGACTGAAACGAGGGAGGTGCCAAAGGCCAGGCTCAGGTAACGGGTCAGCGGCTTGCCACCGAAGAGACTGGCTGAAATCCGTTGCAGGTCCCCGGAGCGACCCAGCACGTTGGACAGCAACATCACTGCCAGCACCAGCCCCGCCAGGCGGGTCATATTGTTCGCGGCATCCAGGATCAGGCCCGGGTCGCGGCCCAGCGCGAACACCAGGGCCAGCACGGCAACGGAAAACACCACCCTCGGAACCCGCCGCATGTCCTGCCAGCCCAGCAGCACCGACAGCCCCACCGCGACTGCACCGACAACAGCCATCCCCGGCAGCAACGAAAGCACCGCGGCAATCAGGGCGATGTAGGCAAGAAGGGAACGGATCGACTGCAAGGGCATGCTTCCTCAATAGGCGAGGCACCAATATTAAGGAAGCTACTTACGCACCGCCATCAGCATTTATGGGGATAGGGTCACAACTCCACTGCCGCCCGCCTCATTGGCCTGTCCTGCGAATCCTGATGCATCCAATCGGGAAGTCTGGGAGTATGTCTCTGATAAGTACGTAATAATGCTTATACAGTCACCAGGCCACGGAGTTGTGATGATGTCAGGTCGGATGTACAGAAGAAGTCTTCTGATCGTGCCTATCCTGCTGGCAGGCTGCAGCGAAGCCGAACTCGAAAACGAACTCGGACTCGAAGGCGAAACTGAAAACCAGCAGGTCATCAGTGAGGAACTCGCGCCCCCGTTTGAAAGCGGAATCCTCAAGGTTGCCACCCGGAACGGTTCTACCACCTATTACCTGGATCGCCACGAGAATCCGATCGGGCCCGAGCATGCATTGATCAGTGATTACGCGGCTGATCGCGGGTGGCAGGTGGAGTGGACCATGCTCGATTCCACCAGCGACGTGCTGGATGCGCTCGCCGCCGGCAACACTCACCTGGCCGCAGCCGGCCTGACCCACCTGCCGTCAAGGGATGAACAGTTCACCCGCGGACCGGCCCACACGGAAATCACCGAGCAGCTGGTGTGCCACAGGGATGCCCGACCCCTGCCCCGGAAACCGGATGCCATTCCCGGTACGGAGATCGTGATCACCGCCGGGTCCAGCTATGCCGAGACCCTGCGCCGGCTGAATGAACAGTTCCCGGGCATCGATTTCACCGAAGATGCTGAGCGCACCACAGAAATTCTGCTGTCCGAGGTGGCGGAGCGGGACATCGAGTGCACTGTCGCCGATTCCAACATCGTGCAGGTCATGCGTCGCCACTTCCCGCACCTGGAAGTGGCCATGCCCCTCACCGAAGGTCGCAACCTGGGCTGGTATTTGCCAGCCGGAGCCGACGAGCTGGCCTCGGATACCCGGGAATGGATGAACAGCAAGCAGGGTGACGAGGCTATCGGCGAGATGGAGCAACGTTACTACGCCTACATCGGCGAATTCGACTTCGTTGACTTGCGGGCGCTGAACCGCCGTATCGACGAACGGTTGCCGAAATTTATCGACAGGTTCGAGGAAGCGGAAGCAAAAACCGGTATGCCCGCAGATCTGCTGGCTGCCCTCGCCTACCAGGAGTCCCATTGGGATCCCACCGCGAAATCACCGACCGGGGTACGGGGCATCATGATGCTGACCCAGCGCACCGCCGAGTCCCTGGGCGTTACCAACCGCCTCGATCCCGTGGCGGCCATCGACGGCGGTGCCCGCTACCTGGCCGACCGGCATAGACGACTGCCGGAAACGATCCCGGAGCCGGACCGGACTTTCCTGGCCTTGGCCAGCTACAACATCGGCCGTGGCCATTTGCTGGACGCACGCCAGCTGGCCCGGGAGCTGGGCAAGGATCCGGATTCCTGGGAGGACATGGTGCAGGTCTTACCCCTGAAAGCCGACAAGCGCTATTACCCCAGCACCCGTTACGGCTATGCCCGGGGTTACGAGCCCGTGCACTACGTGCAGCGGATTCGGAACTACCGGGATGTGATACGCCCGGCGTTCGAGTGATCAGGAACCGAACAGCGCCGAGCGCAGGGGCCGGAGAAAGCCGCGGGCCTGGCCTTCGCCGGCGCGGGAGCGTTTGCCATCGAATTCCAGGTAGCCGTCCTCGATCGGATCAAAGCGCAGGATCTTCACATCCTCCAGATAGTTCTGGGAAGACTTCCAGGGGCCCTGGGTCCCCTGACGCGGCAGACGATCGGCAGCACGCTTGATGTACCCGGAATTCAGGGAGCCAAGGATGGTATCCTCGCCCCGGCTGTTCTCGGTATCGCGGGCCACGACCGTACGGTAACCGCGCTTGTCCATCAGGTTGATCAGCCGACACAGATACTCCGCAGCGATATCCACCTTCAGGGTCCAGGAAATGTTGGTGTAGCCAAAGATCATGGCCGCGTTGGGCACACCCTCGACCATCACGTTCTTGTAAATGACCTTGTCTTTGAGCACCACTTCCCGGCCATCGACACTGGGCTTGATGCCGCCGAGCATCTGGATATCCAGGCCGGTGGCCGGAATGATGATGTCTGTTTCAAGCTCCTCGCCAGATTTCAGGCGGATCCCGGTCTCGGTGAACCGCTCGATGTGATCGGTGGCAATGGAAGCCTTGCCGGCCTTGAGCGCCTTGAATAGGTCGCCATCCTTGACCACACACAGTCGCTGATCCCACGGATTGTAGTCCGGTGTGAAGTGGCGCATATCGGCCTGGCCGTCGACCTGCCGCTTGATCACCGACAGGAACAGCCGGCGCATCGCCTTCGGGCTCTTGCGTGAGCGTTGGTACAGGAGCCGGGAGATGGAAATATTGCGGGCGCGGGTCAGCTTGTAGGCCACCTTCTCCGGCAGCACCTTTTGCAGGCCCAGCGTCACCTTGTCGGTGGATGGCAATGGCATCAGGTAGGTGGGCGAGCGCTGCAGCATGGTCACGTGCGCCGCTTTCTCGGCCATGGTCGGCACCAGGGTAATGGCGGTAGCCCCACTGCCGATCACCACCACCTTCTTGCCGGCATAGTCCAGGCCCTCAGGCCAGTGCTGCGGGTGCACGATCTGGCCTTTGAAATCGTTCTCCCCCGGAAAGTCCGGTTTGTAGCCCTGGTCATAGTTGTAGTAACCGGTACAGCCCACCAGGAAGCTGGCGGTGTAGTGTTCGGTTTCGCCGGTCGTTTCATTCAGCGCAGTGAGCTTCCAGCATTTGTCGACACCGGACCAGTCCGCCGCTTTTACCGCCAGACCGTAGCGGATGTGCCGCTCGACATCGTTCTCCCGGGCGGTCTCGCGCACGTAGTTCTTGATGGAGGCGCCATCGGCCAGCACTTTGCCACCGGTCCAGGGGCGGAAGCTGTACCCGAAAGTGAACATGTCGGAGTCAGAGCGGATGCCGGGATAGCGGAACAGATCCCAGGTTCCGCCAAGGGATTGGCGGCGCTCCAGAATGGCAAACGACTTGCCGGGACACTCGCGCTTCAGATGACACGCCATGCCAATGCCGGACACGCCGGCGCCGATGATCAGAACGTCAAAATGGTGTTGGCTCATTGTGCTTGCCTCGCTGGTAATGCACACGCTTTGCCGGCTTTCTGTAGAAGTTTAGACACAAGCCGGTTCATTATGCTTCAACAGTAACGAGTTCCCCTGTGTCGCAAATTGGCCCTCGCCACACGAGATCCCTGTTCAAACGGTCAGTCGCCTGAGGACCTCCTTGAACCGGATGGCCTCTTTTCTCAGCGATTCCCGGTTCAGCATGCCAACCCCCATGATCAATCCACTGCGCCTGTCTCCCGCGGCACAGACGGCACTGAGCGGTTTGACGATAAAATGCTCCCGGAACAACTGTCGGGTAATCAGAATGTCGTCTACTGAATCCGCGAACTGGGCGCAAAGACTGATGGCGTGGCTGGGGGCTGACATCTGCTTGATGGCCGGCACCTGGCGGAGCTGATCGTGCATGACCTGTTGCCGGGCCAGGTACTCTTTCTGGATGCGCTGGTACCACAGGTCCAGATCGCCATTGGCGATAAAGGTCGCGAGCACCGCCTGATCCAGCATCCGTCCCTCCCGGAACACCTCGCTGCGCAGCCTGCTGATGGTGGCCGCGAGATGGTGGGGAACCACCAGGTAGCCCAGTCGTAAGCCGGGAAACAGGAGCTTGGAGAAGGAGCCTGCGAGGATATGCTTCTGCGAGCGCGGATCGAACACCAGCCGGGTATCGCGTTGGCCGTTGAACTCGTAGTCGTCCTCGATGATGTAATCCGGTGACAGCCGCTGCGACAGGGCCTGCTTGTCCGCCCGTGAGGTAGGCACGCTGAGCGGGTAATGCTGGGAACCGGTGAGATACAGCAATTTCGGGGATGGCCGCGCTTCGCCCCGGTGCCCCTCGCCGGGATACCAGGGCAGCATCTCCAGCGTCAGGCCGCAGGCCGTGAAGACATTTCGTGCCCCCCAGTAACAGGGCGATTCCATCACCACCCGGTCACCCGTATCTGCCAGCGCGAGCGCGCAGAGCTCCAGACCATTGTGGGTACCCTCGGTGATGATGATCTGCTCGGTATCACAGTCAAAATGCCGCCAGCGCCGGAGAAAATCCCGGATCGCCCGTTTCAGCGGGCCATAGCCACCGGTGGAATAGGACAACAGCAAGGCATTCTGGGGCACCGTGACACTGGCATAGAGCTGGCGCCATTTGCGCATCGGAAACTGGCCGATATCCGGAATCCCGGGCACAAAGGCGCCGCTCTGGACTTCCGCCGCCCCGGGCTGACTGAGCAGTTCGCGGGCTCGATCCGACAGGCCATCCAGCGCGGGTCGCGCCGGCAGAACGGATCCGGACGGGGGCCGATGGGTCCAGGTGCCCTGGCCATGACCGGTCACCAACAGCCCTTCCTCCGCCAGCGTGTTGATCGCCCCGGCGAGGGTATTACGAGCCAGGCCCAAGGCACTGCAGATACGGCGATGGGAAGGCAACTTCATGCCCGAGGGCCAGTCCTGCTCAATCAGATGGCGCAGCGCCTGCTGTGCCCTGACCTGTTTGCTGAGGCTCTTCGGCTGTTGCTGGTACCGGCGAGTCAGGCTCGCCAGCGGATCGGTTGGTGAGAGGTTCTCGGTCATGGGGGACCTGTATCGGGATCGACCACCTCAAAGTGGTCCAGTTGAACTCGAAAGTGGCTCATGTGCAGCCCTTAGCCTACCTGCTAGGGTGCTCGGCATTCCAGTCATTTTAGAGAGGAATCGGCTCATGTCCCCTTTAGATACCCCGCTGTTGACCAGCGTGCTCAATAACGAGGTCCCCGCCCTGATCGGCGAGCAATGGTGCCAGCGCGATGACCGCTTTGAGGTCGCCAATCCCGCCACCGGCGAGGTTCTCGCCCTTGTCGCCGAATGCAGTGCCGACGATACCCGCGCTGCCGTTGCAGCCGCAGAGCTGGCTGGCCAGTCCTGGAAGCGTGTCCCCGCCAAGCAGCGTGCCGGCGTCCTGCGCCGGTGGTTCGAACTGGTGACCGAACATGCCGAGGAGCTGGCCCGCCTGATGACCCTGGAGCAGGGCAAGCCGCTGGCAGAAGCCCGGGGTGAGGTCACCTACGGAGCTTCATTCATCGAATTTTTCGGCGAAGAAGCCAAGCGGATGGCCGGGGAAACCCTGCCCGGGCAGGGCCCGGACAAGCGCATACTGGTGATGCGTGAGCCGGTGGGTGTGGTTGCGGCCATTACCCCCTGGAACTTTCCCATGGCCATGATCACCCGCAAGTGTGCGCCCGCCATTGCCGCAGGCTGCACAGTGGTCATAAAGCCGGCCGAAGCCACACCGCTGACGGCGCTAGCGCTCGCCCGGCTGGCCCTGGAAGCCGGCGTACCCAAGGGCGTGATCAGTGTCGTCACCGCTTCCGCACCGGTGGCCGTGGGCGAAGTCCTGAGCACCGATCCGCGGGTGCGCAAACTGTCCTTCACCGGCTCCACCGCCGTGGGCAAAAAGCTGTTGGCCCAATGCGCCTCAACGGTCAAGAAAACCGCCATGGAGCTGGGTGGCAACGCCCCCTTCATCGTGTTTGATGATGCCGATCTCGACGCCGCCGTGGAAGGTGCGATCGCCTCCAAATTCCGCAATGCCGGCCAGACCTGTGTCTGCACCAACCGCTTTCTGGTTCAGGACGGTGTCTACGATGCCTTTCTGGAGAAGCTGACAGCCCGGGTTGCCGAGCTGAAAGTTGGCGATGGTCTGGAGGACGGCATTGCCATCGGCCCGCTCATCAACCGGGCTGCCATCGACAAGGTTCAGCGCCATGTCGATGACGCCATCAGCAAGGGCGCCCGGGTCACTGGCGGAGGCCAGCCACACGAACTCGGCACCAACTTCTTCACTCCGACCGTACTGGCCGATGTCACCCCTGATATGGCGGTCGCCACCGAAGAGACGTTTGGTCCGCTGGCGCCGGTATTCCGGTTCCACACCGCCGAGGAGGCCATTGCCATGGCCAATGACACTCCTTCAGGCCTGGCCGCCTACCTCTACGCCACCGACTACCGGCGTATCTGGCACACCCTCGAAGGCCTGGAGTACGGCATGGTGGGGGTCAATGAGGGCCTGATCTCCAGCGAGCTGGCGCCGTTTGGCGGGGTGAAGGAATCCGGACTCGGGCGCGAGGGCTCCCACCATGGCCTGGACGAGTTCACCGAGCTCAAGTACGTCTGCCTGGGCGGCCTGTAATGGCTGCCCGGGAAGCCTCCCGTGCATGACATCACGCAACACTTACGAGAGATAACACCATGAACAACGCAGAACTCAACGCCCTGAAAGAAGAGTACGTCGCCTTCGGCGCGGCAACGCCCACCACCGAATTTGCCGATCGGGCCGAGAATGCCGAACTCTGGGATGCCGACGGCCAACGCTGGATCGACTTCGCCGGCGGCATTGGCGTGCTCAACCTGGGCCACCGGCACCCGAAAATTGTCGCCGCCGTCCGGGCACAGCTGGACAAGGTCATGCACACCAGCGCTGCGGTGATCTCTTACGCTCCTTACGTCCAGCTCTGCCAGAAGCTTTGCCAGCTGACGCCGGTGCGTGGCCCCAAACGCAAGGCCATGTTGGTCAACACCGGCGCCGAGGCGCTGGAGAACGCCGTCAAGATTGCCCGGGCTGCCACCGGGCGCACCGGCATCGTCACCTTTGATGGCGCCTTCCATGGCCGCACCATGATGACCCTGGCCATGACCGGCAAGGTTCTGCCCTACAAGAACGATTTCGGTCCGATGCCGGGCGATGTGTTCCGGGCACCCTACCCCAATCCGATGCATGGGATCAGCGAAGAGGCATCGCTGAAGGCTCTGCGGACCCTGTTCAAGACCGATATCGCACCACACCGCACCGCGGCCATCGTGATCGAACCGGTGCAGGGCGAAGGCGGCTTCTACATCGCCTCACCGGCCTACCTGAAAGCATTACGCGCGCTGTGCGATGAGCACGGCATCCTGCTGATCGTGGATGAGGTGCAGTCCGGCTTTGCCCGCACCGGCAAACTCTTCGCCCTGGAACACAGCGGCATCGAGGCGGATCTGCTCACCACCGCCAAGAGCCTGGCCAACGGCATGCCGTTGTCAGCGGTGGTCGGTAACGCCGAGGTGATGGACGGCTCCGGCCCCAACTCCCTGGGCGGCACCTACAGCGGTAACCCTTTGTCCTGCGCCGCGGCGCTGGCCGTCATCGAGGTTATTGAAGAGGAAAACATTCTCGAGCGCAGTGCCGCACTCGGGGACAAACTGGCAGACCGGTTTGCCGCCTGGGAACAGCGCTTCGACCGGGTGGGCCATGCCCGTAACCTGGGTGCGATGGCCGCCTTCGAATTGCTCGACGGTGATGGCAATCCCGACCCTGCCCTCACCGCGGCAGTCTGCGCCAAAGCCCGCGAGCATGGCCTGATCCTGCTGTCCTGCGGTTTTTACGGCAACACCATTCGTGTCCTGGTGCCGATTACGGTCGAGGAGTCGGTGCTGGAGGAAGGACTGAATGTGATTGAGGGGGCTCTTGAAGCCCTGTGTTGATAGTGTCGGGTCGGGGTAACTAACCCCGACCCGACAACGACTTACTTGGCGATGTTTCGACCGAAGTACTTCTCGCTGATCGCGGCGTACTTGCCATTCGCCTTGATGGCAGCCAGGGCCTTGTTGAGGTTCTCAACCAAGGCCTCGTTGCCCTTGTTGACGGCAATACCGATGTCGTCAACGTAGATCGGGTCGCCCAGCGGCTTGACCCCGAGGCCGGCGTTCAGGATGGCATTCTCGCCAATCAGCTGATCGGTGATCACCGCATCGACACGGCCACCGACGGTGAGGTCCCGCAGCGCGGTCACGTCGTCGGTGTAGGTGGTGATGTTGTCACTATACTCACGCGCCGCCTTGGCGAAGCTGCTGGAGACCAGAACACCGATGGTCTTGCCACGGATGTCCTCAACCTCTTTGATTTCGTCATTATCGGTGCTGACGAACACCTGCGCCCCGGAGCTGTAGTACGGGTCGGTGAAGTTCACCTGTTTCAGGCGCTCCTCGGTGATGGCCATACTGCCGATGATGGCATCAAAACGATCGGACTTGAGCGCCGCGATCAGGGTCTGCCAGGGGTTGGCAACCGGGTTGGGCTGCATGCCCATTTCCTCTGCCAGCGCCTGACCGATTTCCATATCGAAGCCTGCAAGATCACCGCTTTGACGGAAACTGAACGGTGGGTAGAGGCCAGTCATCGCATAGGTGAAGACCTCTTTGTCGGCGGCCTTCGCGGTGTCCACATGCGTTATGTTGATGGTAGCGGCGATGACCAGCGCACTGGTCACCCCAATCAGGTTACGGATCAGTTTTTTCATTGTGTTCCCCTCTCTTTGAAGAAGATCAGTGCAATGAGATCTTCATGATTTCCACTGGGTGGTCATTAAGTTTGTAGTTTTCGACTTTGTTCCAGCCCATCCGGGCGTAATAAGGGCCCTTATCTTCCGTGATCAGGTAAAGCGCGTCGTGGCCCTGTCGACGCATTTCCGCCTTGGCGCGGTTGATCAACGCCTTGCCGATCCCCTTGCCTCGGTGTTCCGGTGCCACAAAGATTCGCGATAACCAGGGCGAATACTGCGGCCGATCCGATGTGTCATGCGCCACCAGGCAGATGCTGCCCACCAGCGTACCGTCCTCGAGGGCGACGAAAGTGGCCGGCAGTGAGCGGGTGTCACAGTGCTCCGCGAGCCGTTTCCGACGCACGGCCTCGGTCACCGTGTCGTCGAGGTGGTACCACTCCGCCTGGTGCCAGGCCGCAAGCTGCCCGATAAAGCGGGGCTCCAGCGCCTGGATTGAAATCGTCATGGCCTAAAGCACCCGGCTGAGAAACTGTTGCGCTTTGGGGTGCTGGGGGTTGCTGAAGAAGGTCTCCGGATCCCCCTGCTCGGCGATCTGCCCGTTGTCCAGGAAGACCACCCGGTCGGCGACTTCCCGGGCAAAGCCCATTTCATGGGTCACCACCACCATGGTCATGCCATCGGCCGCCAGGCTCTTCATTACCTCAAGTACTTCGCCGACGAGTTCGGGATCCAGGGCAGATGTCGGCTCGTCGAACAGCATGACCGACGGCTCCATCGCCAGAGCGCGGGCAATGGCCACCCGCTGTTTCTGCCCGCCGGACAGTTTCTCCGGGTAGACGTCGCCCTTGTCGCCCAGGCCCACCTTTTCAAGCAATTCGCGACCGCGCTCGATGGCCTCGGCCCGGGGGATCTTTTTGACGTGGACCGGCGCTTCGATGACGTTTTCCAGCACGGTCATGTGCGGGAACAGGTTGAAATGCTGGAACACCATACCGACGTGCTCGCGCACCTTGTTCAGTGGTGTGGTGGCCGGGTCCACTTCCTTGCCATCAATCAGGATTCGCCCCTCGTTCTTCATCTCGAGGAAATTCAGGCAGCGCAGCAGCGTACTCTTGCCCGAGCCGCTGGCGCCGATCATGACCACCACCTCCTGGGGCGCCACCTCCAGGTCGACACCCTTGAGAACGTGGAGGTCACCGAAGTACTTGTGGAGTTGCTCTACTTTGATCATTTGGCTGTATCCATCCGGTTTTCAACACGGCTCAGAACGAAGGTGACAATGGCGACCATGGCCAGGTAATACAGACCGGCGATGGTGTAGAACTCGAGCTGCTTGAAGGTCACGGCAGCGTTGTCCATGGACAGGCTGAAAATTTCCGTGATGCCGATGAAGGCCACCAGCGACGAGTCCTTGAGACCGATGATGAACTGGTTTCCGAGCGGCGGGATGGCCCGCTTCAGGGCCTGGGGCAAGATGATCCGGCGCATGGCCAGCGCCCGTTTCATGCCCAGGGATTCCGCAGCCTCCATCTGCCCCTTGTCCACCGACTGGATGCAGCCACGGAATATTTCAGCGATGTAGGCACCGCTGTGAATGGCCAGGGCGATGGTTCCGGCCCAGAACGCCGAGAGCACGACAATGTGGGTGATACCGAAGTACAGCCACATGATCTGCACGATCAGCGGCGTACCACGAATGATGCCCACATAGCCGTTGTAGATCACGCCCAGCCAGCGAACGCCAGTGACCTTCATCAGTGCAAAGATCAGCCCGATGACCAGGGCCAGGACCAGGGAAACGCCGGTCAGGCGCAGGGTCATCCAGGCGGCTTCCATAAAAGCCGGAAAGGTCGATAACAGATTTTCAAAAAACGACGTCATTGTTTAATCCTTGTTGGTCGTTGTAGCAGCAAAAGTCAGCACCGCTCGAGAATCATCGCGATACCCTGGCCGCCCCCAATACAGGCCGCTGCGCAGCCATAGCGTCCGCCCTGGTGTTGCAAGGTGCGCGCCAGGGTGCCCGCCAGACGAATGCCCGTCGCGCCCAGTGGATGCCCCAGCGCCAGCGCGCCGCCGAAGATGTTTACCCGCTCGGGATCGATGTCCAGGGAACGGATGGCGTAGAGCGGCACGGCGCTGAACGCCTCATTGATCTCCCAGGCATCGATGTCGCCGGCATTCAGACCGGCCACCCTGAGTGCACGCTCAGCAGCAACAGCGGCTCCGGCCCCCATGCATTCAGGCGTTACGCCGCAGTCGGCAATCGCCACGATCCTGGCAAGCGGCGATAACCCGTGCCGCTGCAGCGCGGCCTCGGACATCAGCAGTGCCGCACCGGCACCGGACGTCAGCGGCGAGCTGTTGCCGGCCGTCACCTGACCGTGCTCGGAGAATGCGGGTTTGAGTTCGGCCAGGCGTTCAGCGGTGGTGTCCGGCCGGATGTTGGCATCCTGCCCGACGAGGGTATCGGCCGGGTTCCTGAGTGCCAGACGCTCACCCTCAAACCAGCCGTCCTGCTCGGCCCGGGCCGCCCGTTGATGGGACCGGACCGCGAAGGCGTCCATCGCCTCACGGGTCAGCCCGTTTTCCCGCGCCAGGCGCTCGGCGGTCAGGCCCATGTTCATGGCGACCGTCAGATCAAGGCCCTCCTGTTGTTGCAGGGATTCCGGGACGGTCAACACACCTTCCTGGAACAGGGTCGGTCCCATCGGAACGCGGGACATATTCTCGTAACCGCCAGCCAGACCGGTTTCGATTGCCCCGGCCTGAATCTCCCGCGCGGTGGAACGCAGTGCCGCCAGACCCGAACCGCACTGCTGATCGATCTGTCGGGAGGGACACTGGACGCCCACGGCGGACAGCCACTGGGGATAGCGGCCGCCAAAACTCCATTGGTCCTTGACCGGCAGCGCGCAGCCCAGGCTCAGATCCTCGATCGCCGTTCCCGGCACCCGGGCACGAGCCAGCAGCGCATCAATTACCTGGCCCAGCAGAACGTCACCGCGCTGCCCCGACCAGGCATCGACCTCGGGTTTGCGGGGATGGGCACGGGTGAAGGCCGAGCGGGCGAAGTCGGCGATATAGGCGTCGTTCATAGCACACTCCTTGCAGAGCCGGTATCGGAGGACCAGCGGCTGAGGAAAAGGGCATACGTGGTCAGCACCTGGCGAATCGATTCGATGTCGACACACTCATCCACACCGTGGATACGCTGGGCCACGGGCCCATAGCAGGTGCCGTTGATGCCACCGGAGACATGAAACGCCCGCAGGTCGGTCGTACAGGTCGAGAGATAATGGGCCGGGGGCTCGCCCACGAGCTCCTCATGACACCGGGACAGTAACCGGATGCCAGGTGCCTCCAGATCCACCAGATGGCCCTCGGAGCGAAAGCCGTGGAACTCCACGCGCGGCTCCGGGGAGCCGTCATCCAGGGCCTGGTGGTGGTCGGCGATTACCTCACGCACCCGGGTCATGATGTCATCGGGCGACATACCCGGCGGAAAGCCCACCCGACCTTCCAGAACGGCATGCGCCGGTATGCTGGACGCCCAGTTGCCGCCCTCGATTTTGCCAATGCTCAGGTTGAACGGATGCTCCCTGGCGTCGTAGGGCGCAGGACGCGGCAGGCTGTTGATTTCCTCTTCCAGCGTCTTGAACGCGGGCAGATAGCTCTGAAGCGTCTCGATGGCATTGCGACCGGCCCTGGTGTCCAGCACGTGGGCCGGCACCCCATCGATTCGCATGCGGAACCAGAGCACACCCACCTGGCCGCTGTAGATCTGGGCGCCAAAAGGCTCGGGAATCAGCACAAAGTCGCCGGTGTAGCCCTGATGCAGGCAGGCCAGTGCACCATTGCCCGTACACTCTTCCTCGATGACCGTCTGCAAGGTCAACGGGAAATCAATCTCTACACCGGCCCGGCGCACCGCCTCGACCGCCATCACCATGGCGGCAATACCGGCCTTCATATCACCGGCGCCGCGGCCATACAGCCAGCCATCCTGCTCCCACGGTTCCCAGGGCGGCCGGGTCCACATATCGGTTGGTTCTGCCGGCACCACGTCCAGGTGGCCATTGAAGATCAGGTGCGGCTTATCGGAGGAAGGGTTAAGACGGGAAACAACGTTGTAGCGGCCTTCACTGGACCATTCGGTGGGGGCGCGGTGGGGATGGTCCGAGAAACCGGGCGCATCCAGCGGCACACGTTCCACCGGCAAATCCAGGCGCTGGAACCAGCTTTCCATGGTGGCCAGTGCACCGCGCTCCTGGCCGAGGACACTGTAACCCCGCACCAGTTCTCGGGTAAGCTCGAGAGTGTCGTCCATGAGCTCATCACAACAGTCCAGAATGCGTTGTTCGATGGCGGTCAGCATCAGAACCTCCCGAGCCGGCTTTCATCAATGATCAGCTCGGCCTCCGTGGCAGCGCGCAGGCTTTCCACGTCCAGGCCCTCGGCGATATCGATCACCTCCAGCCCTCTCTCCGTCACTTCCATGACGGCCTTCTCGGTCACGATGAGCGAGACACACCGGGGCGCGGTGAGCGGCAACCGGCACTGTTTGAGAATCTTCGGGTTACCGTGCTTGTCGTTGTGCGAACACAACACCACCAGCTTCTCGACCTTCTGGGCCAGCTCCATCGCGCCGCCAATTCCGGGCGAGAACTTGCCCGGGATCTTCCAGTTGGCAAGGTTGCCCTGCTCATCGACCTCGAACGCGCCCATGAAGGTCACGTCCACTCGGCTGCGCCGGATCATGGCGAAGGACAGGGCGCTGTCGAACACACTGGCGCCCGGACGGGTACCGATATACGCCCCGCCGGAGTCGATCATCTCGTAATCCGGGGCCGCATCCCGGCCCAGCGGCTGACAGCCGAGCACGCCGTTTTCGGAGTGCACCAGCACTTCCAGGTCCTCGGGCATGTAATGAAACAGGCGCGTCGGCAGGCCGATACCGAGGTTCACGATCTGGCCGGGCCGGATTTCCCTGGCGGCGCGGGCAAGCATTCTTTCCTGATCAGACGGCATGGGCACGGATCCCCTGTTCACTGGTGGCAGGATCAACCTGGACCACATGGTTCACGAAGGCACAGGGCGTATGAATGGCTTCCGGTTTCAGGCCTCCCGGTGACTCGACCCGGAAGGCCTGGGCAATCACCTTGTCCGCGGCCATGGCCATCAGCGGGTTGAAGTTGATCGCCGTGCCACGGTAGGCAAGGTTGCCGTAGGTATCGGCAACATCGGCATGAATCAGGGCAAAGTCCGCAGTGATAGCGGGCTCGATCGCGCACTTGCGGCCGTTGAGTTCCAGTTCACGCCGCTGCTGGGCGATCTCGGTCTCGAGACCGATGTCGGTCAGGAATCCGAGGTGGCCGGCACCGGCACAACGGATCTTCTCCGCCAGCAGACCCTGGGGATACATCTCCACCGCCAGCCGACCCTGGTTCATCTCTTCAATCGCCACCCGGTTCAGACCGATGTGCGAGGTAATCAGGCGATCCACCCGCCCCGCGCGGATCAGCCGTCCGATCCCGATATCCGGCTCGTTGGCGTCGTTCTTGATCAGGGTTAAGCCTTTCTGGCCCTGGGCCAGCAGTTCTTCCAGCAAGGCGAACGGGGTACCCGGTGAGCCGAAGCCGCCGACCATGATGGAAGCACCATCAGGAATCATCGCGATGGCATCCTCGGCGGACGTGTATTTCTGGTTCAGCAGTGTCATGCAGATTCAGCCTATGGTGCTTTGGGCATTGGATTCGTCGATCGTGGCGAACAGCGGCGCCACCACTTCGCGTTCAAAGCGTTGAAGTGCTCGTGTCAGGCGCTCCAGAAGGATCGTGATCTCCGATTCAGAGATGTTCAGCGGAGGACTGATCAGGAAGTGATCGCCGGCCAGGCCATCCAGGGTCCGACGGGGGTAGATCAGCAGGCCCTCTTCCTTGGCCAGGGCGGTGACACTGGCAAACAGGTTGGCCTCGGCGGGAAACGGGGTCCTGGCGGCCGGGTCCATGACCAGCTCCACGCCCCAGAGCAGTCCGATACCGCGGACATCACCCACAAAGTCAAAGCGGGCTTTGAGCGCCTCAAGACCCTCGCGCACCTGCTGGCCGCGGGCGGCAACGTTATCCAGCAGCTTCTCGTTCCGGATCGCTTCCACGGCAGCCAGGCCGGTCGCGCAGGCCAGCGGATTGCCGGCATAGGTATGACCGTGCTGGAACCCGCCATTGGCCATGACGGTATCGACAATGTCCTCCCGGCACAGCAGCGCGCCCACCGGGTAATAGCCCGCGCCAAGACCTTTGGCAGTCGTGAGCAGATCCGGTGCGACGCCCCAATGCTGATAGGCGAACCAGGTGCCGGTGCGGCCGACGCCGGACAGGACCTCGTCATAAATCAGCAGACATCCCATCTCATCACACAACGCCCGGATGCCCTCCAGGTAAGCCTGGTTGACCATCCGCGCGCCGGTGCTGGCACCGCCGACCGGCTCCAGCACTATCGCAATGATGCTGTCGCCACCGGCGGCGTTGATCCGATCACGGGTTTCCTGCAGCACCTTGCGGATATGGGTATCGTCATCCGTCTCGGTGTGCCGGTAGAAATCCGGCCCGGGTACCTTGATGGAACCCTGGGTAATGTCAGCGAACGGCGCCTCCAGAGGCTGATACCCGGTCACGCCCAGCGCACCGAGGGTACTGCCGTGATAGGACGGACGCAGGGAGACGAAATGGCGCCGCTGGGATTCGCCACGGGCCACAAAATATTGGCGGGCCAGTTTGATCGCGGATTCGACCGACTCCGAACCACTGGATACGAAAAACACCTTTTGCAGGTCCCGGTTGGTCATATTGACCAGTTCTTCTGCCAGGGCCATGGCCGGCGCATTTTCAAACTGGGTGCGATAGGTAAAGGCCACCTTATCCAGCTGTGCCAGCATGGCGTCACGGATACCGTCATGGTGATGACCGAGGTTGCAGGAAATCGCACCCGAGCAGCCATCGAGATATTCCTTACCGTCGGTGTCCCAGAGATAGACGCCGCGTCCGTGGGAGACCTCAGGCATGGCCGGGCCGGCCTGGTAGAAAAGAGGAGAAGATGACATGTTGCAATCCGGTATGGTTGTACTCTTGTTGATTTGCAGTCTAGAAAGATATGCAAAACTATTTCAAGATATGATTTTTTTACCGGATTCGATGACTTTTAATCATGGCTGACGTCAACATTCATTCCCTGAAATCGCTGGCAATCTTCAAGACACTGCTGGAAGCCGGGAGTGCCTCGCAGGCCGCACGAACCCTGGGCATCACCCAATCCGGGGTGAGCCGGTCCCTGGCCCAGCTGGAGGACAACCTGGGGATTCAACTGTTCCTGCGGGAGAAAAACCGGTTGGTCGCGACACCCGAGGCTTATGAGCTTTATGAGGAAATTCTGCGCCTGATGGGGAATATTGAGGAGCTGCGTCACAGCGTCCTGGCGCTGAAGGAATTCGGCACCTCCCGCCTGCGAATTGCCGCGATCCCGGGGCTCGCGTTCGGCTTTGTTCCGCGCTTGATTGGTACCCTGCTGGAGGAGAATCGCGGTTTCAGCATCAGTTTCGACATGATGTCCAGCCACGATGTACTCAGGGAGGTGGAATCCGGTCATGCGGACATCGGCTTTGTCACGCTGCCGGTGAGCTCAAGGCTGCTCAGGATCGAGGAATGGCTGACCACCCAGGCGCGCTGCCTGGTCCCCGCCAATCACCCGCTGGCCGCCCGGGCAGAGGTCACCGTTGAGGATCTGCAGAACGAATACCTCGTCATCAGCAACCAACCCAATGTCGGTGCGGACCCCCTGCTCCACCTGGCCGCCAGCCACTCGATTTCCATTGCCGGCAAAACCGAATCGAACATCGGCGCCATTGCCGCAATGGTCGCCAGCGGTGTCGGGATCAGCGTGATGAATCCGATCACGGCGACGGATCAGTTGGTGGGCCGCACCGATGTGGTCATGCGGCCCTTTTCGCCAAGGATTTCTTTCAGTTTCGGAATGGTCTACCGGGAGGACTGGAAGAATGTGCAGGCCCTCGATTCCATTCGCCGGACAGGCAATGAACTTCTGAAAACCTATCCGGACTGAGGGCTGCCGTCGAAACCGGAGGCTAGTCGTGGTGGCCGATGGGGCCATCCTTGAACAGGAACTCCCGCAGGTACTTGTCCATGGTGGGATCTTTCCGACGGATCCACTCCAGCACCATGGCCGCGTGTTCTTTTTCCTCATCCCGGTTGTGCTCGAGTATCGCCTTGAGCTCGGAATCCTTACAGGAGGAAGCACGCTGGTTGTACCAGTCGACGGCCTCGAACTCCTCCATCAGCGAGCTGATGGCCCGGTGCATGTCCCGGGTTTCGTCGGAAAGCTCTTCAACAGGTTCATGGTAGCTTTCATTGGCCATAGTCTGTTCCTTTTAGACGACTGGATTCTGTGAGTTTGGGGAGCAGAACCTCTCTGACAATAGTCCAGAATTCAGCTCGAGAAAAGTTCCAGAGGGCGTAGGCGCAGGGAGGATTCGGCAGGGGAAAATACTGCTTAAACTGGTAGCTCTACAGATACTCTGGACGAGAGCGACATGACGAAACCGGTTCTGATTATTGGCGGTGCCTCCCTGGACACCATCATCCATCTCCCCGACTTGCCGGCACCCGAACCCCAGACGATCTGGCCCACCGCGAGCTATCGTGCCCTCGGCAGTACCGGGGCCGGCAAAAGCCTGAACCTGGCAGCCCTGGAACAGCCTGTTATCTTCCACACCCTTTTGGGCAAAGATACCGAAGGCCAGCAAATCCGTGACGCCCTGGCCCACCCCCGGATCCGTGTGCTGGAGGAGGAAACTGACGGGCCCACCGAACAACATGTGAACCTGATGTCCGAGGACGGCAAACGGATCTCGCTGTTCATCCAGCCGCCACCCGAGCCAAAGGATATCGACTGGTTACCTGTTCAGCAGGCAACAACGGAGTGTTGCCTGGTGGTCGTCAACATTCTGGGCTACACCCGACCTGCGCTGCCCTGGCTGAAATCGGCAGGCCTGCCGATCTGGACTGACCTGCACGATTACGATGGCGAGAATCCCTACCACCAACCGTTCATCGATGCGGCAGAGGTCATTTTCCTGTCCAGCGACAACCTCGCCGATTACCGGGCTACCATGGAACAGCTGATTGGGCGGGGTAAAGCCTTTATTGTATGTACTCACGGATCCGCCGGAGCAACCCTTCTGACCAGCGAAGGAGCATGGATGGAACAACCAGCGATGGAAGTGCCTGCGGTGATCGACACCAATGGAGCCGGTGATGCCTTTTTCAGCGGCTTCCTGTACCGCTACCTGCAGGGTGGAGAACTGGCGGACTGTCTGAAAGCCGGTGCCATCAGCGGAGCACTGTGCGTGACCAGCCGGGCACTGGTCTCTCCGGAGTTGAACTCGACAAGGCTGACCACGCTCTGCACAAGTGTCAGCAGTTGATAGGGCTGCTGAACACTCCGGAGGCCTTGCGGAATGTCAGTTCCGGCAACGCTACTGGTTCACCGTCCAGCAACACCTCAGGCAGCTGAATCCGGTAATGCTCCCGGTCCGGCGGCAGGGGCGTCTCAATGGTAAAGTGACGTGGCAAAACGGTGATGTCCGAGACCACCCATCGGAACTTCTTCTTGCCACTGCCAACCAGTTCAGAGCCAACGGTCACCATTGTTGACCTCTCGGCATCCCAGGTCCGGGCAGGCCCAAGACTTCGGGTTTGCCCGTTAACCACCAGGGTATTCTTCTGCAGTTCAAGCCGATGCCCTGCGGGAATGTCGATGCCAATCAACAGTGCCGGTCGGTCCGTTTCCCTCGTGATTGATACCTGAAAGGCGACGTCTCCGTACTCAAGCAGAACCCGATCTTCGGGACCGGCGCCACAGGGCCCGCCAAGCGTCTTGTAATGACTGTCGGTCGGCTGCCAATACTGCACGGGTGCCATGACGCACCCTGTCAGCATGACCACGACCACCATTGCCACCACCCGGAACCACATTGCCATCGACGCGCTCCCTTCTTCAGTCACTCTGTTTCCGGACTATGGCATCAGTTTCCAGATCCGGATATTTCTTTTGTAGCCGATAGAGCCGGATGATGGTGATGATGTTGGTCACCAGCACCATGGCTTCGGCCAGGGTGCCACCCACCGAGCCGATGACAATATTGTTGAGCATCCAGGACAACGCTGCCAGGCCAAGAACGATTCTGAGCGCAATACCCCGGAGCATGAACATGCCCACAGTACCCAGCACCGCTGCCATGAGCGGGAAGACATCGGTCAGGGATTTCCAGGTCGCCCAGGCAACCACCCCATTCACCGCCAGCATCACCGCCATGATCTGCCAGTTACCCTGAAATTCACGGGCGAGGGTGATGCGCACGATCACCAGCACGGTCAGTGCCGAAGCGGTCCAGCTCTCGAAAAAGGCGAACATCAGGGCGAAAGCGACGTTGGCGGAGATCAGCAGCACCATCAGCCGGTCGTCATTCTTGTTGGCGAAGCCGGCAATGCAGAACGCCAGGGCGATCAGGCCACAAAGCTGTCCGAGCCCTTCGGCCAGGGACATATCCGCAATGAGATCAGTCATGGTTCTCCAGTACTACACAAGGCGCCATAGCGGTAATCCCCTCTCCCTGAAAAGGGCACCAGCCTGCCACAATTGCCGCATTTGAGCCACGATCCCCCGTGTGCCAGAGTGATCCGATCCGTTCAGCGAGGAATATCCGCCGCCATGAAAACCGTGTTCTCACCCCTGCATAGCCGTCGCCACGTCAAAACCGAACTGGACGGAGGTCTGCTGATCGAGCCCCACGAGAAGCCCTCCCGGGCCGAAACCATCCTGGCGCGGGTGAAGGATCAGGCGCTCGGCGAAATTCTGGAGCCGGAAGAGTTCGGACTGGAGCCCATCAAACGGGTACATACCGCCGATTATGTGAGCTTCCTGGAAACCTGCTGGGACGAGTGGGTGGCGGCCGGCAAGGGTGGCGAGGCCATCCCCACCTTCTGGGTCGGCCGGGGCATGCGGGCCCGGCTGCCGAAGGACATCGACGGTCGCCTCGGCTATTACAGTCTCGGCGCCGACACCTCGATCTCCGATGGCACCTGGGCAGCGGCCCGGGCCTCCGCCAATGTCGCTCTCACCGCCCAGAAACTGGTGGCCGGGGGTGAGCGTGCAGCCTTCGCCCTGTGCCGCCCGCCGGGGCATCACGCCCATGCCGACGTGTTCGGAGGCTACTGTTTCTTCAATAACGCCGCCATTGTTGCCCAGGCCTTCCGGGACCAGGGCTATGGCAAAGTGGCCGTGCTGGATGTGGATTTTCACCACGGCAACGGTACCCAGTCGATTTTCTACGACCGAAGCGATGTACTTACTATCAGCCTGCACGGCGACCCCGACCTGGTATTCCCGCACTTTCTCGGGTTTGAAGATGAAACCGGCGAGGGCGATGGCGAGGGCTACAACCTGAACATCGTGTATCCGCCCAACACACCGTACAGCGTCTGGAGCCAGGGCCTGGAAACCGCCTGCGAACGTATCAAGGCCTTCGCACCGGACGCCCTGGTGGTGGCGCTGGGGGTGGATACTTTCGAGGAGGATCCGATTTCCTTCTTCAAGCTGACCTCCGGTGATTACCTCAAGCTCGGCAAACGCCTGGAGCAGTTAGGCCTGCCCACGGTGTTCACCATGGAAGGCGGTTACGACGTGGACGCCATCGGCGTGAATGCCGTCAATGTCATGCAGGGCTTCGAAGGCAAGGAGTGAGCAAACCGGGCAATGGCTTTGGCGGAAATGGCCATTGCCCGTAGCTTGCTAATCAGGGAGCATCGGCGTTCAATACCCGAATTGTGAATGAGCCCCTATGGAACGCTACCTCCAGCCCACCGCCTTCTTCGATTACGACAAGCCCGAAATCCGGGCCTGGATCGATCAGCAGCTTGAGGGCGCACCCGACGACCCGGTCGAGCAGATCAAGATCCTGTACCTCGCGGTCCGGGACAGCATCAACTACAACCCCTACGTGTTCCGTACCGACCCCGCCACCCTGTCCGCCAGCTATGCGCTGACCAGTGGCGAGACCTACTGCATTCCCAAGGCCGTATTACTCGGCGCCGCCGCCCGCTACCTCGGTATCCCCAGCCGACTGGGTCTGGCCGATGTCCGCAACCACCTGTCCAGCCCGAAACTGATCGAATGGCTGCGCTCGGACATTTTCCGGATGCACGGCTTTATCGAGCTGTACCTGAATGGCCAGTGGGTGAAGGCAACGCCCGCGTTCAACCGGCAGCTGTGTGAGCTGATGAAAGTGGAGCCTCTGGAATTCGATGGCGTGAATGACTCGGTATTTCAGGAATTTACCGAGGATGGCCAGGCGCACATGGAGTACATCAATGACCATGGGGTGTTTGATGACGTGCCGCATCGGTTCATCGTGGATGGGGTTCGGGCGGCGTATGGGCATTTGTTTCCGGCGGCGGGGGAGAGTTTGGAGGTTGGCGGGAGTCTGGAGAAGGATATGTCTGGGCGGTGAGTGGGGGTGAAGCTGGGGTCAGATGAAAGCATTCATCTGACCCCTGAGTTCCAGCGCCGACTTGGGAGTGAAAGAGGGGTCAGAAGAAGGCTTTCTTCTGACCCCGGGGGTTGGCGCTCAAGTCGGGGTCTGATGAACTTGTTCATCTGACCCCATCTTCAAACCAGCCTCAGTCCTCGGCAGAATTCCGGATCAGGAAGTCAAAGGCACTCAATGCCGCCTTGGACCCTTCCCCCATGGAAATCACGATCTGCTTGTAAGGTACGGTAGTAGCATCGCCCGCCGCGAAGACACCCGGGATGGAGGTCTCGTTACGGTCGTTGACGATGACCTCGCCATGCTGGCTCAGCTCGATGTCACCCTTGAGCCACTCGGTGTTCGGCACCAGACCGATCTGCACGAACACGCCTTCCAGCGCCACATGATGGGACTCGCCGGAGTTACGGTCGGTGTAAGTCAGACCATTCACCTTGCCATTCTCACCGGTAATCTCGGTGGTCTGGCCGGAGGTGATGATCTCCACGTTCTTCAGGCTGCGCAGCTTCTTCTGCAGCACGTCATCAGCCCGCATTTCAGCACCGAACTCGATCAGGGTCACATGACCCACGATCCCAGCCAGGTCGATGGCCGCTTCCACGCCGGAGTTACCACCGCCGATGACCGCCACACGCTTGCCCTTGAACAGCGGGCCGTCACAGTGCGGGCAGTAGGCCACGCCCTTGTTGCGGTACTCTTCCTCGCCCGGCACGCCCATCTGGCGCCAGCGGGCACCGGTGGACAGCACCACGGTGCGGGATTTCAGGGTCGCACCGTTGGCCAGGCGCACCTCGTGCAGACCACCGGTCTTGGCAGCCGGGATCAGCTTCTCGGCGCGCTGCATGTTCATGATGTCCACGTCGTATTCCTTGACGTGCTGCTCCATGGCAGAGACCAGTTTCGGGCCCTCGGTGTAAGGCACGGAGATCAGGTTTTCGATGCCCATGGTATCCGCCACCTGGCCACCGAACCGCTCCGCCGCGATTGCCGTGGAGATACCCTTACGAGCAGCGTAGATGGCGGCAGCAGAGCCGGCCGGGCCACCACCGATGACCAGTACCTCGAACGGATCCTTCTGGTTGAGCTTCTCGGCTTCCTTCTCGGCGGAGCTGGTGTCCAGGCGCGCCACGATCTCTTCGAGGGTCATCCGGCCCTGGCCCCAGGACTCACCGTTCATGAACACGCTGGGCACAGCCATCACTTCACGCTCTTCCACTTCGTCCTGGAACAGGGCGCCGTCGATGGAGGTGTGCTTGATGTTCGGGTTCAGAACCGCCATCAGGTTCAGGGCCTGGACCACGTCCGGGCAGTTCTGGCAGGACAGGGAGAAGTAGGTTTCAAACTCGAAACTCCCTTCCAGATCCTTGATCTGCTCGATCAGCTCCTGGGATTCCTTGGACGGGTGACCACCCACCTGCAGCAGGGCCAGTACCAGGGAGGTGAACTCGTGCCCCATGGGAATACCGGCAAACCGGACGCCAATGTCAGTGCCCACCCGGTTGATCGCAAAGGACGGACGACGCACGTCCGGATCTTCCTCGGTACGCAGGCTGATCTTCGAGGACATCGGCTCGATGTCTTCCAGCAACTCTTTCAGCTCCTGGGACTTCTTGCTGTCGTCATAGGCCGCCACCAGCTCGATCGGCTGCTGCAGTTTTTCCATGTAGGCGTGGAGCTGTTGCTTGATATTGGCATCCAACATGTAGGTTTTTCCCCTTGATATGTCGTAAAGCTAAGTGTCTGAATTAAAAATGAATCAGTAATTGGAGTTGCGGGTAAGATAAGGATTCGGGCGCTAAGCCTCAAATTAATTGCCCCAAATTGTTTGATAGGGCAGCCCTATAAAGCAGAATGCAGCCATAGCCTGCCACTCCCTGGCAGGCTGTCAGACGTTGATAAAAGAACGGTGAATGTCGCTGCCGTAGCGCCGGATGATGTCCATCTTGGCGGCATGGAATGCAGCCACACTTTCCGGCTCCTTCGACCGTGCCAGCTGGTGGCGGGCCAGTTCATCAGAAATGACGTCCATGAACAGCTCCGCCAGCAGCAAACGTGCGGAATCCCGAAAGCGGCCGCGGCCGTCCACGTATAGCTGGACGGTCGGTGCCTCGGTATTGATCAGGATCTTGCGTTCCTTCGGGCTGTAGACCGCCCGCTCCAGCTCATTGTGCAGGGCGCGGAACTCATAGCCGATGAACATCGCCTCCCCGTGATCACGGGAGGCGGTGTGGTTATGGTGGCGGGGATGATGCCGGTTGGGGCGTTGGTGCCGGTGATGGGCGCCATGGTCCGCGATCACTACCTCACACCAGGCCCAGTAATGCCGGCTGCGAACGGTGATCTCGCCCCGGTCCCCGACCGAATCACCGGAAATGACCCACTCAATACGGTTCCGGTCGCTCAGCTGGGAGACCGGTAATTCCGTGGGTCGGGCATCCAGCTCAACCGAATCCGGAAAGCGATAGCTGATGTGCAACACATCATCCGGGGCAAAGCTGGCCGGGTTCACCAGCAAGGCGACGTGAAACGGGTGCCCGGCCTGCCGGTAATAGAAGGGCGTGCTAAACCGCAGGGCCGGTTCTTCAGGCTCCGGCCCGGCCGCCTCTTCGGGATCGCCGGCTGGCGGCAAGGCGATTTTCAGATCCTGGATGGCCGCCCGGTTCATCCTCTCCAGCAAATGCTCGATCATGTGGTCGGTCCGGCCAGAGGCGGTCGCGTGCTCCAGGTGGCGCAAGTGTTCCCGCTCGTCCTGTACCGCCGGGCGGAGAAACTTGCTGACCGCCCGCCCAAAGGCGGCGCCAAAGGGGTCCTTGAGATTCAGTCCCTCACGCTCGTCACTGATGATCGCCAGGCCCTGGCCCAGCTTCTCGGTCAGGGCGGGGCAATTCACCTCACCAAACAGATATTCCGTACCTACCTGGTTCTCGAATTCGAACAACTGGCAATCAAGCACCGCATTGCCGGACAATACCAGCAGCCCATTGGTTCGCTCGTCCCCGTGCAGTGACAGTTCGGCATTGAGCGCCCGCTTCAGGGTCAGGGTGAACGGATAGATCACCTGCTCGTAGACAAAACTGCACGGCTGTTGTGGGCCCAGCAGCACTCTGGATTCCGGCTCCAGATAGTGGACCGGCCCGGTCCGCTCCACTTCCTTGCCGGCCTGGCGGTGCACCAGTTCCACCCGCCGACGGCCGAGGATCTCCCTCAGGTAGACGTTGTGGGACAGGGAGTGCAAAACCGAACGATACTGGGAGATGTGCACCAGCGGATTGTCGATCACGATGGCCACCCGCGTGCCATTGGCATCGGTGCCAAGGCGCTCATAATCGGTGTCCTTCGCCTCGCGATCGCCCTCGCCATCGTCATAAAGGTAGCCACCGTCTTCACCACGGAACAGGTCAACGCGGGTATATCGACCGTTGTGAAGGGTTTCCAGCCAGCCGTAGCCAAGACCATAAATCGCCTGCTTCAGGCCTCGACCAAAAAAGCCCCGGCCAGTTGCTTCACCCTTGGCAAGGGGGCTATGGGCACCGCCATAGGTCAGGCTGGCCAGAGCCTGTTGCCAGGTCAGGCCCTCCGCCTGGTCGGCGACCACCAGCATGGCGCAGTTCTGGTGCCGCTCGTACTGAATGGTAATACCGCCGGTAACCTCAACGCCGGCGCGTTCCAGCCTCGCGTAACTGTCATCGCTGTTGGTGATCAGCTCCACCAACGCCTTTTCTACTGAAGCAAAGCGGCGGGAATCGATATCGATCACCCGCTGGTCTACCGGGATTGCCGTGATGCCCATGACCTGTTCTCCAGTGACTTCCCCTGTATGCTTTCCACATTAGGACAAATAGCGCATTTTGCTATTGATGCGGCTCAACTATCATAAGGAGACAAAGTGTCATTCTCCCATTGTCAGTTCCTCGACCGGTAAAAGGCGAACCATGTTTCTAGAACGTTTCCACTCTGTCCAGGACGGACGTGTCACCATTTCCGCGCTTCAGGCCAGCAAATTCGCCAAGGAAGTGGCCGGGGACTTCAACCCGATCCATGATCCCGATGCCCGCCGCTTCTGCGTACCGGGGGATCTCCTGTTTGCCGTGGTTCTGTGCCGCTTCGGGCTCTCCCAGAACATGACATTCCGGTTCCGCAGCCTGGTCGGTGATGGGGTCGAGCTCCTGTTCCGGGAAAACGGCGACGACAGCATCGAAGTCTGTGACGACAATGGCAAGGTCTACCTGGAAGTCACCCGCAGCGGCGAGCTTACCCGGGACGAGCAGTTCATCGAGGATTTCACCCGCTGCTACGTGGCGGCCTCCGGCAAGAACTTCCCGCACACTCTGAAGCCGCTGATGGAATCGAACGGCGTCATGTTCAACCCGGACCGCCCGATGGTGATGTATGAGAGCATGAGCCTGGCTCTGGACACGGTGGACGCCTCCTCCCCGGAACTGGAACTGAGCAACGCCGAGCTGGAAGCTGCTGGCAAACGGGGCAATGTGACCCTGGAGTACCTGCTGAAGGCCGATGGCAAGCCGGTGGGCGATGTGACCAAGCGCCTGGTGCTGAGTGGACTGCGCCCCTACTGCCCGGATGCCATGGCGGAAGTGATCGAGGAATTCTATCGGCTCAAGGCCCGCGGGACCGATTACGGCAGCGAGATCGCCGGCTCCTGAGACCGGTCAGACACAAAAAACCCCGGCCGGGCCGGGGTTCTTCGGGAATTGGAGGTCCGCAGAGCAGACCTCGTATCCATTCAGTTTCACCGTTACGGGAAACTTAGATTTTGCCGACCAGGTCCAGGGACGGAGCCAGAGTCTCTTCGCCTTCTTTCCACTTGG
>JABURI010000253.1 GCA_014762755.1 Marinobacter sp. | reverse complement strand
ATAACTGACAATCGCCAGGCCGGCAAACAAAACAATGCGTTGAATATCCATAGGATTACTGTCTGGTCTGGGTGGTTTGAGGGGAATGCTCAGTACCTGGAACAGGATCGTAGCCGCCTTCACTCCAGGGGTGACACCTGCCTAGACGCCGGATCGCCAGCACCGAGCCTTTGGCAGCACCGTGCAGGGTAATGGCTTCAACAGCGTATTGCGAGCACGTGGGATAGTGGCGGCAGTGACTCGCCATCAGGGGGCTGATTGCATATTGATAGAAGCGAATGGGCAGAAGCAACAATTTGCGCATTAACCCGTTCCTCTACCGGCAGGCTTGGATTCAGCTGCTCGGGATGGCGTTGACTGACGGTATTTTTTTTTAAGTCGGCGCCAGAGATCGTTCAGGGAATCCCGGATGGTCTGGTTATCCAGGCTGGCCAGTCCTTGACGGCCAAGGATCACGATATCGACGCCGGGCAGGTCAGTCTGGAGCCTGAAAGTCTCTCTGACCTGACGTTTTACCCGGTTTCTCTGGACGGCCAGCTTCAGATTTCGCTTGGAGAAAACCAGACCAATCCTGGCATGACCGAGATCGTTCGGTGTAGCCAGGATCAGGAAATTCCGGTGCGGAACCTTCAGCTGTACGTCATCGAAGACTTTGCTGTAATCCGCGGGGCGTAGCAGCCGGGCGGATTTTGGAAAACCCAAAGCCTTCATCAGGCGAACAGGTTTTACGCTGACAGGCGCGCGCGACCTTTGGCACGGCGACGGGACAGAACCTTGCGGCCGTTGGCAGTAGCCATACGGGCACGGAAGCCGTGGACGCGCTTACGCTTCAGGACGCTCGGTTGAAACGTTCTTTTCATGGTGACGATCTCACATTTCGTAAGTTTGAAATTCAGTAACTGGCTGGAAAATGTACAGCCAAAACAGGAGCGGCATTCTATGCAAATGCCGGTGAAAGTTCAATGTTTATTGTGTCAGGGACAGTACGTGGTGGGCGAGCAGGTGAAGCAGGCTACCGATTAACAGAATCAGTAAGTCTTTTATGAATTCTTTTAAGGATTATTTATTACTGTTATTAGGCTTCCTGTTTTCTGTGGAAAATCATAAATTTCTTTTGAAATTCATATTGTTCGGAGGTTGAAAAGGTTATTGACAAGGCGGCCTGAGGTCTGTGGAGGAAGTGCTGACGAAATGTGGGAAAGTCGGCCTGGCTCGAAAGATCCTGGTTATCCACTGATCGGTCCCAGTATTTCACACAGGGTTGCACGCAGGGTGTACACACAGGCCTGTGGGTAACTTTTTTGGACCGGCTTTACTGTACACAAGCCTGTAGGTAAGTTTCTAAGATTCTGTTTTTCAATATTTTAAATTTCCACAGGCTGTTTATGAGTGCAGTTTTGGACTTTTACTGGTGGGGCGGTCGGGTTAGAATCCGTGATCACCTTTTTGTTACCGGAAGCAGTCGTTCCGGCGAGAAGAATTTCAGGGTTATCGGGAGCAGACGGTCGTGCCGAACAGTATCTGGCATCAATGTCTTGAAGTACTCCGGGACGAGTTTCCCGCACAACAGTTCAATACCTGGTTGAGGCCGTTACAGTCGGATCACCGGGAGGGGCAGTTGGTGCTGTTTGCTCCCAACCGGTTTGTCATGGACTGGGTTAATGAAAAATATCTGCGTCGTATAGAGGAAGTCCTGAAGGATCTGAACGGTGGTCAGGCACCTCGGGTCAATATGAAGGTTGGCTCGGCTCCCCGGGAGGAAGGACCGGTGAACCGGGCCTCCGACAAGCCGGCGGTCAATGGCCGACTGCAGGAGGAAACCGGCAATCAGGTCACCGAAGAGGAAAAAGGGGTGGCTGCTACCGTGGCTGGCCCGGTGAGTGTGAAGCCCAAAACCGACAATGAACGTCGGGAAGTGCAGGTAGAGGGTGACATCAAGCACCAGAGTTTCCTCAATGAGGGCTTTACGTTCGAGACCTTCGTGGAAGGTAAATCGAACCAGCTGGCGCGGGCGGCGTCGATGCAGGTGGCGGAGAACCCCGGGGGTGCCTATAACCCGCTGTTCCTGTATGGCGGTGTGGGTCTGGGTAAGACTCACCTGATGCACGCCATTGGCAATGAAATCGTTCGGCGCAATCCAAGGGCCAAGGTGGCCTACCTCCGTTCGGAACGGTTCGTGGCGGATATGGTCAAGGCGCTGCAGCTGAACGCCATCAACGAGTTCAAGCGCTATTACCGTTCGGTGGATGCCCTGCTGATCGACGATATCCAGTTCTTCGCCCGCAAGGAGCGGTCCCAGGAAGAGTTTTTCCACACCTTTAACGCCTTGCTTGAGGGCGGTCAGCAGGTCATCGTGACCTGTGACCGTTTCCCGAAGGAAATCTCCGATATGGAAGAGCGGTTGAAGTCCCGGTTCGGCTGGGGTCTGACGGTGATGGTTGAGCCACCGGAATTGGAAACCCGGGTCGCGATCCTGATGAAGAAGGCGGAGCAGGCGAACGTGAAGCTGAGCAGCGAGGCGGCTTTTTTTATTGCCCAGAAGATCCGATCCAATGTTCGGGAGCTTGAAGGGGCGCTGCGTTTGGTGATAGCGAATGCTCACTTCACCGGTTCCGAGATTACGCCCCCCTTCATTCGTGAGAGTCTGAAGGACCTGCTGGCCCTGCATGAAAAGCAGGTCAGTATCGACAACATCCAGCGCACGGTGGCGGAGTACTACAAGATCAAGGTGGCGGACCTGCTGTCCAAGCGGCGGACCCGGACGGTGACCCGGCCGCGGCAGGTTGCCATGTCGCTGGCGAAGGAACTGACCAACCACAGTCTGCCGGAAATCGGCGATGCCTTCGGCGGGCGGGACCATACAACGGTGCTGCACGCCTGCAAGAAGATCCTGGAACTGCAGGATACGGATCCGGGTATCCGTGAGGATTATCAGAACTTTATGAGATTGCTGACCACCTGATGCCGGGCGTTAGCGACAACATTCACCCTTCCAACACCAAAGAAAGCTGAGTGCCATGAAACTGACGATCAGCCGTGAATCCCTGCTCACCCCGCTGCAAAGTATTGCGGGCGTGGTGGAGAAAAAACAGACAATGCCCGTGCTTTCCAACGTTCTGCTGGTGGCCGAGGACAATACGCTGACCCTGACCGGGACCAATATGGAGGTTGAGCTGGTGGGCCGGGTGACTCCGGTGCATGTGGACCAGTCTGGCCGGATCACGGTGCCGGCGCGAAAGCTGGCCGACATCTGTCGGGCCCTGGGCGATGAGTCACCGATCGAATTGTCCCTGGAGGGGGACCGCCTCCATCTGCGTTCCGGGAACAGTCACTTCACCCTGTCCACGCTACCGGCGGAACACTTCCCCAACGTGGAAGACGAAGATGAGAGCTTCCGTCTGGAACTGCCCCAGAAAGAACTGGGCCGGATGCTGGACGCCACCGCGTTTGCCATGGCCCAGCAGGATGTCCGGTATTACCTGAATGGCCTGTTGCTGGAAGTGTCGGCGGAGCATGTACGCACGGTAGCCACCGATGGCCACCGTCTGGCGATGGCACATGTCGATATGCAGACCGGTTGCCCGGATCTGCGTCAGGTGATTGTGCCGAGAAAAGGCGTGCTGGAACTGGCGCGCCTGCTTGATGATGTGGAAACACCGGTGACCCTGGTGATTGGCGATAATCATCTGCGGGCGACCGTGGGTGCCTATACCTTCACTTCCAAGCTGATCGAAGGCAAGTTCCCGGACTACAACCGGGTTATCCCCAGGGGCGGCGACAAGGTCGTGCTGGCGGACCGGTCGACCCTGAAAAACACCCTTCAGCGCGCGGGGATTCTTTCCCATGAAAACATCCGGGGTGTCCGGCTGAACCTGGGTCCGAATCAGCTCCAGGTATTCGCCAACAATCCGGACCAGGAACAGGCCGAAGACGCGCTGCCGGTGGAGTACCAGGGCGAATCACTCCAGATCGGCTTTAATGTAGGCTACCTGGTGGATGTGATGAATGCGCTGGATGACGATCAGGTGAAGATCACCCTGTCCAACCCCAACAGCAGCGCATTGATTGAATCGGAAAACGACAACCGGTGCCTGTACGTGGTCATGCCGATGCGGCTGTAACCGGGGTGCCGGGTAAGGGAGACATACCATGGGTACCGTGACAAACGGAATCAAAGGCGCATTCAGGATTGGCCAGACACTGTCGGTACTTGGCCGTACGGGCATTAACTGGGTTCGGGGGGAACGCCCCCCTGCCCCGCGCCTGCTTCGGCAAACGTTTGAATCCCTGGGTGCCACCTACATCAAGCTCGGCCAGTTCATAGCCAGCTCTCCGACATTTTTCCCGAAGGAATATGTCGAGGAGTTTCAGTATTGCCTGGATAAAACACCGAGTCTCCCGTTCCCGGTAATCAGGAAGATTATCCGTGAGGAACTGGGCCGTCCAATCGAGGAAGTCTTTTCCGACATCGATCCGGTGGCGCTGGCTTCTGCCTCCATTGCCCAGGTCCATGCCGCGCGCCTGGTGACCGGTGAAGATGTGGTGATCAAGGTCCAGAAGCCGGGTGTGGAAAACATCCTGCTCACCGATCTCAATTTCCTGTATCTGTCGGCCCGAATTTTCGAGACTCTGGCCCCGAAACTCTCCTGGACGTCAATGTCCGGGATTGTGGAAGAAATCCAGCGCACCATGATGGAGGAATGCGACTTCATCAAGGAGGCGAACAACCTGAAGGTGTTCCGGAACTTCCTCCACGATACCCATAACGAGGAGGCCACCTGCCCGCGGGTGTATGAGCACTGCAGCACCCGCCGTATTCTCACCATGGAAAGATTTTATGGTGTGCCTCTGACCGATCTCGAGAGTATTCGGGGTTATGCCCGGGATCCGGAGCACACGCTGATCACTGCCATGAATACCTGGTTTGCCAGTCTGACCCAGTGCGAATTTTTCCATGCAGACGTCCACGCGGGCAATTTGATGGTACTGCGGGATGGCCGGGTCGGTTTCATCGATTTCGGCATTGTCGGCCGGATCAAACCGGACACCTGGCAGGCAGTGAGCGACTTCATTTCCGCGATTATGGTTGGGAATTTTGATGGTATGGCCGACGCCATGATCCGTATCGGGATTACGAATCAGACGGTGAAGGTATCGGATCTGGCGGCGGACCTGCGCCGACTGTACCAGCAGATGGATAAGATGGTCCCGGACCATGTCCCCTATGAAGCGGACCAGGCCGAGGATGATGTGAACAACATTCTGATGGATATGGTAAAGATCGGCGAGAGTCACGGGCTGCATTTCCCCAGGGAATTTGCGCTGTTGCTGAAACAATTCCTCTACTTCGACCGTTACGTGCACATCCTGGCACCGGAGATGGATGTTTTCATGGATGAACGATTGAACATGTTGCACTGAGCTGGTCGCCATTACCGAACAGCTTTTGTACACTAAGGCAGCGCACGGATAATCCGGCGCTGCCTTTTTTATGGCCGAATTTCGTCCCCTCGGAAAGCCCACCCTTCTATGGCCCTTGTCAGACTCCAGACTGAGCATTTCCGTAATCTGGCGCCCGAACCGGTGTCCTTCTCGCCGGCGTTCAACTTGCTTTACGGAGCCAACGGCAGTGGCAAGACCAGCGTGCTTGAGGCGATTGGTTACCTGGGGCTCGGGCGGTCGTTCCGGGTCAGTCGGCATCAGGCAGTGGTCAGTCACGGGCAAAATCGGTTTACCGTGTTTGGCGGTCTGGACCGGGGCGCCGACGAGGGCGGTTTGCCGGGTGATGGCAGTGGGCTTGCCCATCGGCTGGGCATTGCCCGGGATGTGAGTGCCAAGGAAACGTCCTTGCGGGTGGATGGCGAAAATGTCCGTAGCTTGTCCTCGATGGCCAAGCACCTGCCGGTCTCGGTGATTGATCCCGGAGTTTTCGACATTGTGGCGGGCGGTCCCGGAAAGCGTCGGCAGTTTCTCGACTGGTTAGTGTTCCACGTGGAACCTTCCTTTGCATCGGTATGGCAACAGTGCCAGAGAGTCACATCACAGCGGAATCAGACGCTCAGAAATGGTAGAATAGACGAATCCCTGTTGAGGGTCTGGGATAGCCAGTACGCGGCACTCAGTGACCGTCTGAGCGACTCGAGACAGGCCACCTTTGACCGCTTCAAGAAAGCGTTCGAACTGCTGGTTGAGCAGGTGGATGTACCCTGGACTCTGGGCTTGAAGATCGAGTTCTTTCCCGGTTGGGACCGGGAGAACCCGCTCACGGAGATTCTCAGGAATCATCGGGAACAGGAAATCAAGATGGGACATACACTGTATGGTCCCAACCGCGCCGACATACGCATCAAGTTTCAGGGGCGGCCGGTAGCGGAGACCTTTTCCCGAGGGCAGCAGAAAACCCTTGTGATCTTGATGAAGATTGCCCAGGGAATGGTGTTGAGCGAGATGGGGCGACAGGTCACATTTTTGCTCGACGACATCAACGCAGAACTGGACGTGGATCATCGGGCCATGCTGGCCCAGAAACTCCGGGCCCTGGGCAGTCAGGTTTTTATAACATCGATTGAACATCCGGATCCCGAGTCCCTCTGGGGCGCTGACGATACTCCGGATTACAGAATGTTCCACGTGGAACATGGAAAATTGACGGAAGAATAGAGCCGGCGATGCCGACCTGAAACCAAGCCCGTGAGGCACGCAGGCGAGCCACCGGTTATCACCCTTCAGGAGTCACCTTAATGAGTGAATCGAACTACAATTCCTCCAGTATCAAAGTCTTGAAAGGACTGGATGCGGTGCGCAAACGGCCCGGCATGTACATCGGTGACACCGATGATGGCACCGGCCTGCATCACATGGTTTTTGAGTTGGTGGACAACTCCATCGATGAGGCTCTGGCTGGTTACTGCTCCGAAATCGGGGTGATCATCCACCCGGACGAGTCCGTGACTGTCAAGGATAACGGGCGTGGTATTCCCACCGATATCCACGAAGAGGAAGGCGTGTCCGCGGCCGAGGTCATCATGACGGTCCTGCACGCCGGCGGTAAGTTCGACGACAACACGTATAAGGTGTCTGGCGGCTTGCACGGTGTCGGCGTATCCGTGGTGAACGCCCTCTCCTCCACCCTGACCCTGACCATCCGTCGTGACGGCAAGGTCTGGGAGCAAACCTATTCCCACGGGGTACCCAAGGCACCCCTGTCCGTGGTCGGTGATACCGATGCCTCCGGCACCAAGGTTCATTTTATCCCGTCCCCGGAAACCTTCTCGAACATCCAGTTCCACTATGACATCCTCGCCAAGCGCCTGCGGGAACTGGCGTTCCTGAACAGTGGTGTCCGGATCCGCCTGACCGATGAGCGCTCGGGCAAAGAAGAAGTGTTCGAATATGAAGGCGGCCTGCGCGCCTTCGTCGAGCATCTGAATTCCACCAAGACCCCGATCAACCGGGTCTTCCATTTCAACCGGGAGCGGGAAGACGGGATCGCGGTCGAAGTGGCGATGCAGTGGAACGACGCGTTCCAGGAAAATATCTACTGCTTCACCAACAACATTCCCCAGCGGGATGGTGGTACCCACCTGGCCGGCTTCCGGGCCGCACTGACCCGCTCACTCAACAACTACATCGAGCATGAAGGGCTGGGCAAGAAGGCCAAGGTCGCCACCTCCGGTGACGATGCCCGGGAAGGCCTCACCGCGATCATTTCGGTGAAAGTTCCGGATCCGAAATTCTCCTCCCAGACCAAGGACAAGCTGGTATCCTCGGAAGTGAAGACCGCGGTGGAGCAGGAGCTGTACCAGAGCTTCAGTGACTTCTTGCAGGAGCAGCCGAACGAAGCCAAGCTGATCGTCAATAAGATGATCGAGGCGGCCCGTGCCCGTGAAGCGGCCCGCAAGGCCCGGGATATGACCCGCCGCAAAGGGGCCCTGGACATTGCCGGCCTGCCCGGCAAACTGGCTGATTGCCAGGAGAAAGATCCTGCCCTGTCCGAACTGTTCATTGTGGAGGGTGACTCCGCGGGTGGCAGTGCCAAGCAGGGGCGCGACCGAAAGACCCAGGCGATCCTGCCGTTGAAGGGTAAGATCCTCAACGTGGAGAAGGCCCGGTTCGACAAGATGCTGTCTTCGGCGGAAGTGGGTACCCTGATCACGGCCCTCGGCTGTGGTATTGGCCGGGAGGAGTTCAATCCGGACAAGCTCCGTTACCACTCCATCATCATCATGACCGATGCCGACGTGGACGGCTCCCACATCCGGACACTGCTGCTGACTTTCCTGTTCCGGCAGATGCGCGAAATCATCGAGCGTGGCCACGTATTCATCGCCATGCCGCCACTGTACAAGGTCAAGCGCGGCAAACAGGAACAGTACCTGAAGGACGAGAAGGCCAAGGAAGCCTACCTGACCCAGACCGCACTCGAGGGTGCCCAGCTGTTCGTGAACCCGGACGCGCCGGCCATCAAGGACTCGGCGCTGGAGACCATGGTCAAGGATTACCAGGCCGTGATGGCGATGATTGATCGTCTGTCCCGGGCCTATCCCGCCAAGGTCCTGGAGCAGATGCTGCATAACGTCACGCTCAAGATGGACGATCTGAAGGACCAAGAGGCGGTGGCCCGCTGGGTGGGTCGCCTGGGCGAGGGTCTGAACCTGGATACCCGCACCGGCACCAAGTACACCTTCTCGGTCACCCGGGACGAGGAGCGTGGCCTGTTCCTGCCCAAGGTCACCATCTACGTGCACGGCATTCCCCATGAGCACGTGTTCAGCCACGATTTCTTCGAGTCCTCGTCCTATGCCGCCATTGCCCGCATGGGCGAGACCCTGGAGGGGCTGATCGAGGAAGGCGCCTATATCCAGCGTGGGGAGCGCAAGCAGGCGGTGTTGTCGTTCGAAGGGGCCCTGGCCTGGCTGATGAAGGAGGCCCAGCGAGGGCTCAACATCCAGCGCTACAAGGGCCTGGGTGAGATGAACCCGGAACAGCTGTGGGAGACCACCATGGATCCGGAAACCCGTCGGATGATGAAGGTCACCATCGAGGATGCCATCGCCGCAGACCAGATCTTCACCACCCTGATGGGGGATGATGTGGAGCCGCGCCGTGACTTCATCCAGACCAACGCCCTGGAAGTGACCAACCTGGACGTGTAAGTGCCCGGGACCAAGGCAAAAAAAGGCGGGAAGTGAGAGCTTCCCGCCTTTTCGTTTTAAAAACCGTCTATTTATTTCCTGACGCTTTAAGCCTTACTTGCCGGACGTCTGCTCCCCGGACCTTGTTTTCTCTTTCTCCCGTTCCTTTTCCAGCAAGTGCGGCGCCATTACTTCCTCGAGGCTGTAGCCGGTCAGCCGGCGGATGGTGCGCCACAGATACCAGAAGATCAGCAGCATCATCACCATCGACGGGATGGCAATCATCGGGTAGCTCACCAGGGTCATCCGCCCGAGCTCCTCGTTGAACGCCTGGGTTCCGGACGGACTGGTGACGATCCATTTCGCCAGCACGTAATTCATGATTGAGGAGAACAGGAAGGTACCGGCGAAGAAGTAACTGGCCTTAAGCAGCCGGGCCTCGAATTCGCCTTCCCTGCCCTCGTGCACCAGCCGCTCCTGGATCTTGTCCACATCCAGCACCGACGGGTTGTACAGCAGCGTCCGCACCAATGGATACCGCGTTCGGGTCGAGATCAGCACGGCCAGCCCGATGATGGCCGGTATGGCTGCTTCCTTGATGGCCAGCCACTGGGAGTTGAGCTCGAGCAGCCCGATGCCACCGGTCAACCCGACACTGATCAGGCCAAGCAGGGCAATGAAGTTCTTCTTGTGGTAACGCACCAGCTCGAACAGCCCCCAACCCAGGGGGAAGGCCAGGCCGATGATCAGGGCGTTCACGCTGCCCAGATGTTCGTCTCCGCTGAACTTCATCAGGATGACCGACGGGATGATGATACTGACCAGCAGATCAATCCAGGGACGGGGCTTGTGATCGGGAACGGATCGGGAGGTGTCCGGAGTCATTGAATTACCTGGTTGCACAGCCTGTGTGAACAGGCCCGGTGAATAAACGTGTTCAGGCAGTATACGATGATTCCGGAGGTATTCGAAGGGAGGTGGCCGGGCCCATCGGGCCCGGCCGGCAAAGGCCGTTTGCGATCAGGCGCCTGCCTCTTTCAGGCTTTCCTCGACAATCGCCAGGCCTTCCTCGAGAACGTCATCCTCGATGGTGACCGGCATGAGGAAACGCAGCGTGTTGCCATACATGCCACAGCTCAGCAGGATCAGGCCTTTTTCCTTGGCCTTCTTGGTGACCGCAGCCGCCAGTTCAGGCATCGGCTTGTGGTTGTCCTTGCTTTCCACGAGTTCGATCGCCGCCATGGGACCCAGGTTGCGCACGTTATCCACATGCTCGAACTGCTCCTGCCACTGGGCAAAGCGCGCCTTCAGCTTCTCGCCCAGACGCTGGCTCTTGCCCAGGATGTCCTCTTCCTTGAATACGTCAAAGACCGCCAGCGCTGCCGCACACGCGGTCGGGCTGCCGGTGTAGGTGCCGCCCAGGGAGTTCGGGCCGGAGGAATCCATCACCTTGTCGGTGCCGACAATCGCGGAGATCGGCATACCGTCCGCCATGGACTTGGCCATGGTCATGATGTCCGGCTCGATACCGCTGTGCTCGATGGCGAACATCTTGCCGGTACGGCCGAAACCGCTCTGGACCTCATCGACGATCATCAGGATGTCGTTGTCGTCGCAGATCTTGCGGACCTTCTCCAGGAAGCTCTTTGATGCCGGATAGAAACCACCCTCACCCAGCACCGGTTCGAGCACGATCGCCGCGGTATTGCGGGCCGGGGAGTCGGCCTTCATGGTCATGGCCAGGCCACGCAGTGCTTCGTCTTCGGAAACCCCGTGGTACGGCACCGGATAGGGTGCGCGATAGACCATGCCCGGCATGGGGCCGAAATCGGTCTGGTAGGGCGCGGCCTTGCCGTTCATGGCCATGGTCATGAAGGTGCGGCCATGGTAACCACCGTCGAAACAGATGACGTTGGTCTTACCGGTGGCGGCCCGCGCGATCTTGACGGCATTCTCCAGGGCTTCGGCACCGGAGTTGGCGAGCATGACCTTGCCATGACCGCGTACCGGCACCACTTCGCTCAGCTTTTGGGCCAGCTTCACATAGCCCTCGTAGGGCATCACCGTCTGGCAGGTGTGCATCACCTTGTCCAGCTGGGCCTTGACGGCCTCCACCACCTTCGGATGACGGTGGCCGATGTTCAACACACCGATACCGCCGGCGAAATCAATCATGCGCTTGCCGTCGGCATCCCAGAGCTCGGCGTTCAGGGCGTGATCGGCAAACTGTTCATTGGGACTTGCCGCGCCCGCTGCCACATAACGTTCTTTGAGTGCCTGCAATTCTTGATTGCTCACTTTGCGATCCTCCTGTTGGGGAGTCAGTAGGTTTGACTACCAGTGTAAGGAGTACGGGCGCCGGCCACAAACCGACCACTGTCTCATTGTTCATGGTCCCGGAACAGCAGACGGGCAAGGCGTTGGTATAAGGGGTTGGTTTCCATGAGTTTCCGGTGACTGCCAATGGCCTGCAACCGGCCGTCCTGGAGCACGGCAATCCGGTCGGCGTCGCGCACTGTGGCGAGCCGATGAGCGATCACCAGGGTGGTCCGGCCACGGGTCAGCGCCGGCATTGCCTGCTGGATCAGGTGCTCACTTTCCGCATCCAGGGCACTGGTGGCCTCGTCCAGCAACAGCACCGGGGCATCAGCCAGCAGCGCCCGGGCCAGGGCCAGACGCTGTTTCTGGCCACCGGACAGGCCGAGGCCGTTGTCGCCGAGCCGGGTGTCATAGCCTTCAGGCAGCCTGTGGATAAATTCGTGGGCATGGGCCACCCGCGCGACCTGTTCAACCTCCTCCTGGCTGGCGTCCGGCCGGGCATAGCGGATATTGTCGGCCACCGAACCGTTGAACAAAGCCGGATTCTGCGGCACCCAGGCAAAGCACCGCCGCAGGTCAGCGAGATCGAGGGTGCCGGTGTCGATGCCATCGATCCGGATACTGCCCGCCTGCGGGCGATAGAAATGCAGCAGCAGGTCGAACAGGGTGGATTTGCCTGCGCCCGATGGCCCCACCAGGGCGAGGGTCTCGCCGGGCTCGATCGTGAGGCACAGGTCATCGAGCGCGGGCGTATCAGGCCGGCTTGGGTAACAGAACCGTAGATGGTCGATCTCAATTCGGCCGGTTACCTGCTCAGGCAGTTCGCCCGTTTTCGTCCTCGCCTGCCCGAATTCCGGCCGGGTTTCCAGCAATTCGAACAGGCGCGCAGCTGAGCCTGCGGCCCGCTGCAGTTCGCCGATCACCTCGCTGATGGCGCCGGCGGCCACGCCCACCAACAGGCTGTAGAACACGAACGCGGCCAACTCACCAGGGCTGATACGGCCCTCGATGACGTCGAGGCCGCCAATCCAGATCACGATGCCCACGGCACCCATCACCAGGGAGATCGCCAGGGTGGTCAGCCAGGCCCGCTGCCGGATCCGGGCCCGGGCAATGTCGAAGGCCCGTTCCGACACCTCCCCGAAGTACCGGCGATCCTGCGGCTGGTGATTGAACGCCTGTACGGTCTTGATCTGGGTAAGGCTCTCGCCCACGTAACTGCCGACATCGGCCACCCGGTCCTGGCTCAGCCGGGACAGTTGCCGGACCCGGCGACCGAAGAACAGGATGGGGGCAATCACCAGGGGGAAGCCGAGCAGGATGATGCTGGCCAGCTTGGGGTTGGTGACGAACAGCAGAATCAGCCCGCCCACCAGCATCAGGGCGTTACGCAGGGCAATGGATACCGTCGAGCCGATCACCGATTGCAGCACGGTGGTATCGGCGGTGAACCGGGACTGGATTTCCAGGGCCCGGTTCTGCTCGAAGAAGCCCGGGTGCAGGTCGATGAGGTGGTAGAAAACCCGTTTGCGGATATCCGCCACCACCCGCTCGCCAATCCAGGACACCAGATAGAACCGGGCAAAGGAGCCGAAGGCCAGGCCCAGCACCAGCACGAAGAACAGGCCGATGGCCCGGGCCAGGTTGGCCGGGGATTCGGTGGCCAGGCCCTGATCCACCAGAATCCGTAGCCCCTGCCCCAGGCTCAGGGTGATGCCGGCGGTGATCACCAGTGCCACCAGGGCGCCGGCGACCGCCCGCCGGTAGGGGCTGATAAACTCACAGACCAGTTTCAGGGCTTTGCGGTGACGGGTGTTGATAGTCGGCCTCCGGATATCCACAGGAAGTGCTGTACACTTTGTTCGCTGTCCATCATACGGCTGAAACGATGATTTTGCCCTGACCGAAAAGGAAAACCCGTGCGCGCCTACGCCGACAACGATTACCCCGCCGACCACAAACCCGACTGGAAAGTGATTGCCGGGCTCTGGCCCTACCTGACCGAGTTCCGTGGCCGGGTGATCCTGGCCGTGTCGTTGCTGGTACTGGCGAAGCTGGCCACGGTGGCCACGCCAGTGGCCCTCAAGTACATCGTCGACTACCTGGACCAGAACCGGGGTGCGGACATGGTCCTGTGGATACCGGTGGTGCTGGTTGTTGCTTACGGTGGTCTCCGGTTTGGCAGCACCCTGTTCAGCGAGCTGCGCGATGCGGTCTTTGCCCGGGTGGCCGAGCGCGCCATGCGCCGGGTGTCCCTGCGGGTATTCCGTCACCTGCACCAGCGGGAACTGGCTTTTCACCTGGATCGCAAGACTGGTGGCCTGGCCCGGGACATCGAGCGAGGAACCAACGGCATCAGTTTTCTGCTGCGCTTCACCCTGTTCAACATCGTCCCCACCCTGCTCGAGATCCTTCTGGTCGCCGGCATCCTGCTGGTGGTGTTCAACGTCAGTTATGTGCTGGCAATCCTGGTGGCGGTGGTGGTCTATGTTGTGTTCTCCATCAAGGTCACCGAATGGCGGACGAAATTTGTTCGGGAGGCCAACGCCCGGGACAACCAGTCCAACTCCCGGGCTGTGGACAGTCTGCTCAACTACGAGACGGTGAAATACTTCAACAACGAGCGTTATGAAGCCGAGCTGTACGACCGGGACCTGGAGGACTGGGAAGCCGCCCGCCTGAAAAACCGGCTGTCGCTGGCGACCCTGAACGGTGGCCAGGCCCTGATCATTGGTGTCGCGCTGATCGTGATCATGGCAATGGCGGTGCGTGAGGTGGCTGCTGGCGAGATCACCCTGGGGGATTTCACCATGATCAACGCCTACCTGATCCAGCTGTTTATCCCCCTCAATGCCCTGGGCTTCGTGTACCGGGAAATTCGTCAGGCACTGGTGAATGTGGAGCGACTGTTCAAACTGCTCGGTGACCGGCCGGCGATTGTGGATAAACCGGATGCCCCGGTCCTGGCTGTGGATAAAGGTGAGGTCAGGTTCGAGCACGTTCACTTCGGCTACCGGGCCGATCGGCCGATCCTCAGGGACGTGGACTTCTCCATTCCTGCGGGGCATACCGTGGCGGTCGTCGGTGCCAGTGGCGCCGGCAAGTCCACCCTCGCCAGGTTGCTGTTCCGCTTCTTCGACGTGGACAGCGGCAATATCCGGATCGACGGTCAGGATATCCGGGAGGTCACCCAGGACAGTCTTCGGGCGGCCATCGGCGTGGTGCCCCAGGATACGGTGCTGTTCAACGATACCCTGTACCGGAATCTTGCCTATGGCCGGCCGGAGGCCACGGAAGAAGAGGTGCATCGAGCGGCCCGGATGGCCCATCTGGAAGACTTTATCCACAGCCTGCCTGAAGGCTATGAAACCCGTGTCGGTGAGCGGGGCCTGAAACTGTCGGGTGGCGAGAAGCAGCGGGTGGCCATCGCCCGGGTGATCCTCAAGAATCCGCCCCTGCTGATCCTGGATGAGGCCACGTCGTCACTGGATTCCCTGTCGGAGCAGACGATCCTGGGGGCCTTGCGGGAGGTCAGCCGGCAGCGGACGACGCTGGTGATCGCCCATCGCCTGTCCACCATTCGCGACGCCGATACCATTCTGGTGATGGAGGCCGGCCGGATCGTGGAGAGTGGCCATCACAATGATCTGCTCGGCCGGAACGGGCATTACGCCCGACTCTGGCATCAGCAACACACGGATCAGTCGTCGGAGTGACGGGTTGTCTGAGCCAGGCTTCGGTCATACGCCACGACCCGGTTTCGTCCGGCCGCCTTGCCGGCATAGAGCGCGGTGTCCGCACGGAGCATGATTTCCTTGGCGTCGCCGTCCTGAGGGCTGGAGATGGCGATTCCGCAGGTGATGGAACCCCGGATACCCTGCTCCGGGCCTTCAAACGAATGTCCGGCGATGGTCTGGCGCAGCCGTTCCGCCAGGTTGCGGGCGCTGTCCTCGTCACTGTCGGGTAGCAGGATGGCGAACTCCTCGCCGCCAATGCGGGCAAAGGTGTCGCTTGCCCGCAGCGTATCCTGAACCAGGCGGGTGGTCTCCTTCAGGACCATGTCACCGGCGTTGTGGCCAAAGCGATCGTTCACCTGCTTGAACCAGTCGAAATCAAACAGGATAACGGCATAGGACGGGCCGTTACGGCGATAGCGTTGGTACTCCCGGGACAGTAACTCCATGAACTGGCGGCGATTGGCGGCGCCGGTCAGCTCGTCGGTGATGGCAATCTGCCGGAGCCTTTCCTCCAGCGCCTTCTGGGCGCTGATGTCGAGAATGGCGCCGTGCCAGAGGATGCTGCCATCGTTCCGGAATTCGGGGCGTGACTGGCCGAAGACCCAGCGGGTCTGGCCGTTGACCACGACCCGGTATTCACAGTTCCAGTCCCCGCCACTGGCCCGTGACGCCTCGATGGTGTCACGCACGTGCTGGAGATCGTCCGGATGGATCTTGTCAAAGACCAGTGAGGCGTCCTGGCGTACCTGTTCCGGTGTGACCCCATAGATCCGCTCGATGCCGGCACTGGTGTAAGGAAAGCTCATGAAGCCGTCCGGTTGCATCTGGAACTGGTAGACCACCCCGGGGATCGTGGCCGTCATTTTTTCCAGCCGTTCGATGGTTTCGAGATGCTCGGCCTGGGCCGCCTCGAGTTGTTGCTGGTATTGCTTGGCGGCGCTGATGTCGATGTGGGTGCCGCTGACCCACTCCGGTTCGCCCTCGGGGGTCCGGCTTACCAGGCGCCCGTAGTCCCGCACCCAGACCCAATGGCCATCCCGGTGGCGCATGCGGGCTTCGCATTCGTAGTAGTCGGTTTCACCCCGGAAGTGGGCCTGAAGCCGCTGCTCGGATCGCTCCAGATCGTCCGGATGGGCGTATTTCAGCCAGGTTTCGATAGAGATCGGTTGCAGTTCCTCCAGCGAGTAGCCGATGATCTGGGCCCAGCGCTCGTTGAACACCGTCTCACCGGTCTGGACATTCCATTCCCAGGTGCCGGCCCGGGTGCCTTCAAGAATGGTCTTGAGCCGGGCGGCCTCATCCTGGCCCAGGTAGGCGCTGCGTTCCATTGAGGATCTGTTGGTCATTGAGCTGATTGCCTGGATCTTTCGGGGTCTTATCAGACTATAGTTGAGGACTCAGTCATATACGACTTCACCCGCCCTGCAGATGCGGCAAGCGCCTCGGCCAGGCCTGAGGCCCGCACCACCTGTTGGCTGGTGCTGGTCCTGAACACGCTGGCATCACCGGTGACCAGGCTGAACCAGTTCCGGGCGCGGGTGATCCCGGTATACACCAGTTCCCGGGTCAGCACCGGACTCATCCGATCGGGCAGCACCAGGCAGGTGTGATTGAATTCCGAGCCCTGGGATTTGTGGACGGTCATGGCATAGACCGTCTCCAGCTGCTGCAGGCGGCTCGGGGAAATCCAGCGGATGCCGTCGGTACCGTCGCTGCTGGGGAAGGCCACCCGCAGCGCCGGTCGGGGCTCGCCGTCCTCGGTACGGTCCCAGGGCACGCTGAAGGTGATGCCGATATCCCCGTTCATCAGTCCGAGGTTGTAATCGTTACCGGTGACCAGCACCGGCCGCCCGGCGTACCAGCCTTCTGCCCGGGGAATCAGTTTTTCCGCCAGCAGCTGCCGGGCGATGCGCTCGTTCAGACCTTCCACGCCCCACGGTCCCTGGCGCAGGGCACATAGGAGCTGGAAGTCACCGAAGGCGGCCAGCACCGCGCGGGCCAGCTCATCCCAGTCCGCCAGCGGGCTGTCCATTCCCAGATCGTGATTGGCCATCAGTTCGAGGTAGTGGCGATAGCCTACCGGTGCCGGCAGTTCCTCACCGTGCAGTACCCTTCCCCGACCACCGTTGCGGAATGCCCCGGGACTGCCCGAAATGGCGTGATGGCAGATGTGCTCCAGCGTCGTCTCCGGATCGGGGGTAGCATCGTCGCCGTTGAGCCAGATCACATCCTCGAAGTGGGCCCGGCGGCAGTGGTCGAGCATCGTGGCATCCAGGGTGTTGGTATTGACCGCTTCTGCCAACTGACGGATGCCGCTGCCTTCGGTAAAGCGGTAGCTCTTGCGCAGCATGGCCACGGCCTGGTCCAGGGCCTGCCCATTCGAATCCAGCAGGGTCTCCGGCACCGTTTGTCCGGTCACGGCTTCCAGCCAGCGGGCCGTATCGGGTTGGTAGTGGGCCTGACGGGCCCGCTGGCACAATTCGCCCAGCACCGCCCCGGCATCCACCGACGCGAGCTGGTCCTTGTCGCCGAGCAGGATCAGCTGGGCATGCTCCGGCAGGGCCTCGAACACCGAGGCCATCAGGTCAACATCGACCATGGAGGCTTCGTCGATCACCAGAATATCCACCAGCAGGGGGTTGTCCCGGTTATGCCGGAACTTCCGGGTATCCGGACGGCTGCCCAGCAACCGGTGCAAGGTGGTGACCCGGGTCGGGATATCGTCAAGCCGGACCCGGCCGGGCAGCTGGTCCAGGGGCAGGCGACTGACCGCCCCGCCAATGGATTCGTTCAGCCGGGCCGCCGCCTTGCCGGTGGGCGCGGCCAGGCGAATGCGGAACTTCCTGCCGGCACGGGCAGGGTCCTCACCCGCGACCGCCTGCAAGGCCGCCAGCAGGTTCACCACCGTGGTGGTCTTGCCGGTGCCGGGCCCACCGGTGATTACGGTAAAACGCTTGCGCGCGGCCAGGGCGCAGGCCAGTTTCTGGTAGTCCACTTCCTCTGCGGGCCGGAACAGGGTCTGCAGCGTTGCGGCGAGGGTCTGGGAGGCAGCGGAGCCGGGATCATCGAGCGAAGAGGTCAGGGCCAGACGAGAACGGATGCCCCGGGCAATTCGCTGTTCGTAACGCCAGAAGCGCCGCAGGTAAAGCCGGGTATCATTCAGCACCAGAGGTGTAGTAAGTGAGCCATCACTAACTGCCTGGGTGTTGGCCAACGCCGACAGGCAGTTCTGAAGTGAGGCATGAGCCAGGACCTCGGCCGGCGTAGGGCCTGGCTCCTGGCCGGCGGTGGGAGGAGCGGTAACGGTATCCTCCGGTGGCAAGGCCAGGGTGTTACCGGCGTCCGCCAGCAAGGTCACCAGGTCGACACAGACATGCCCCCGCCCGACCTGGTGCGAGGCCAGCGCGGCCAGCAACAGCAGCAGCGGCTCCGGGTGTTCGCCCTGCTCCTCACACAGTTGCCGGATCAGGCGGGCGAAGGCCACATCCAGGGGGCGGATCCATTCGGCCTCGCGCCATTGCGCCAGCAGTGTGTCCAGTTCGTCCAGATTCATGCGGCGTCCTCCCCTTGCAAGGTATTACCATCGAACAGGGCGTCGAGTTGTTCGATCAGTGCCCGCGGCGGTTTGTCGGTGAAGGCACCGGCACCGGGTGCGTGGATCCCCCGAAGGAACAGGTACACCGCACCGCCGATGTGCCGGTCGTAGTCGTAATCGGGCAGTCTGGCCTTCAACAGGCGGTGCAGGGCCAGCAGGTAGAGCACGTATTGCAGGTCGTAGCGTTTGTCCAGGATGGCCTGGCCCATGGCCTGGTCGGTGTAGGCGCTGTCGTCGTCGCCGAGGGTGTTGGATTTGTAGTCGAGCACGTAGTAGCGGCCTTCGTGTTCAAATACCAGGTCAATGAAACCCTTGAGCATGCCGTTGAACCGGCGGTTGTCCACCTGCACCCGGTCGGCACTCTCCAGGGTGTGCCGGCGTACCAGGCTGTCCAGGGCACCGGTAGCGACGTTACAGCTCTCGAACCAGAATTCCAGTTCCGGCCGCACGGTGCCCAGATCCATCAGGGCTGCACGGGTGTTGCCATTCCGGTCCAGGCGCAAGGGCGTGCGCAGCAGGCTCAGCAGCCAGTGCTCCAGGGTGTCGGCCCAGTCATCCCAGCCCCGGGTGTTACAGCGGCGAACCAGGTATTCACGCAGCCGGTCCGGGTTATCCACAACCTGGTGAAAGCCCTGCTGGCAGCACCATTCCAGCAGTTCGTGGAGGAAGGTGCCCGGCCCCGCCCCTTTCGGAAACTGGTGGAGCGAGTGATCGGCGGGAGTGGTCGGTCCCTCATCGCCGATGCCCTGGGCGGATTCTTCCAGCAGGTTCTGGGTTTCGGCGTCCTCCACCTCACCGCTGAACACGATGCCGGTGCCGGCCAGGCCGGTGTATTCGATCGAGGAATAGCTGGCAATCCACCAGTCTTCCCGGGCTTCCCGGCCGGCTTCGAGTGCCGGTCCGAGGGCTTCCGGTGCGGCTTCCGCGTAGCAGGCTGTGTCGGCTTCAGGCAGCGCCATGACCGCGATGGTGTCCTCGTCCCCGGCCAGTGGACTCAGGCTGTCGCTCAGAGGTTGTTGTTCCCGGCCTTCGCCACCGAGCAGATAGCCCAGGCCGCTTTGCGACCAGTTGTCGATGGCGGCGACCCCCACCCAGGTGGCATACCGGGCCCGGGTCAGGGCCACGTAGAGCTTGCGGATATCCTCGCCGAGCCGTTCCCGGTCGGCCCGGGCGACCGCCTCGGGCTCCGGATCGAACACGGTGACCAGCCGGCCCTGGTCATCGTGGTAACGGACATAGGCCTGTTTGTCGTTCTGGGCCCGGAACGCGGTCCCGAACGGCAGGAACACCAGCGGATATTCCAGGCCCTTGGACTTGTGCACGGTGATGACCTTGACCAGGCCAGCGTCGCTTTCCAGGCGCAGGGTGCGGTATTCATCCTCTTCGTCCGCTGCCCTGAGGATCTGGGCGTAGTGATGCACCAGCGCGTGCTCGCCATCCAGTTGCAGGCTGTCCTGCTGCAGCAGTTCAGCAATGTGGAGGATATCGGTCAGCCGCCGTTCGCCATCGGGCCGCTGCAGCAGTCGCGCCGGTACCTCGAAATCCATCAGGAAGCTGCGCAGCATGGGCAGCACGCCCTGGGTCCGCCACTGCTCGTGATAGCCCATAAACCGTTCGATTTCCCGCTCCAGGGCAATTTCATCAGTGAGCAGCCGGTCCAGGCTCTGCCACGACTGGCCCAGGGTCGGGGTGCCCAGGGCCGCCCGGGTCAGCGCCAGTTGCCGGGGTTCGGCGAAGGCCCGCAGCCAGGTCAGCACTTCGCTGGCTTCGGTGGAGGTCAGTACCGAATCCCGGTCGGACAGGTACACGCTCTTGATCCGGCGCTGGCCGAGGGCATTTCGAACCGCCGCCGCCTCGTTGCGGTTGTTGACCAGGATGGCGATATCCGCGGGGCTAACCGTCTGCAGGTCCGCTGGATCATCCGGCATTGCAAAGCCGGCCCGGCCCTGTTGCCCCAGGGTCAGCAGGCGGGCGACTTCGCTGGCACAGGTTTCGGCCACCTCCCCGGTGGCCGTACCCTTGGCCAGGGGCTTGCGGTTGCCGTGCCGGTCCTCGTCCTCGCTGTCCAGGGTCCAGAAACTGAGGCTGGGTTGGTTCTCACCGTCAATTTGCCAGTGCCGTTTGGTGCCATTGGCGTCGACACCCTGGAACGGCAGTGGCGTACTGTCGCCCTTGCCGAACAGGAAGGCGCCGTCCCGGCTGTGCTGGTCGGCGTGCTCGAACACCCGGTTCACCGCCGCCACCATGCTGGCGGAGGAGCGGAAGTTGCGGCCCAGGGTCCAGGTGCGGTCCCGGGCACCCTGGCGCGCTTCCAGGTAGGTGTAGATGTCTGCGCCACGGAACCCGTAGATGGCCTGTTTGGGATCGCCGATCATCAGCAGGCAGGTGTTCGGGTCGTTGTCCGCTACCCGGTAGATGCGGTTGAAGATCCGGTACTGGACCGGGTCGGTGTCCTGGAACTCGTCGATCAGGGCCACCGGGAACTGGCGGCGGATGGTGGCGGCGAGCTGGTCACCCCGGGGGCCGTGCAGGGCATCGTCCAGGCGGGTGAGCAGGTCGTCGAAGCCCATCTCCGAGCGTTGCTGTTTTTCCGATTCCAGTCGTTGCGCGACCCAGACGCTGGCGTGCCTGAGGATATCCGCCCGGGCGCTGGGCTGGTTCTGGCTGAACTCGATCAGTTCCCCGATGGCGTCGAATGCCGGATGATGCGGGGCCGGGTCTTCGCCCTTGAGGATCTGTTCCAGGCCCTCCGGGGTCTGGTTGCGGAAGCCTGCCTTGTCCAGGCCGTCCGGAACCGGTTGGTCCGATTCTGCCCAGGCCAGCAGGGTATCCCAGCTCTTGACCATGGCGTTCTTGCTGACGCCGTGCAGGCGCTTGCTCTTGTTCAGTTCGTTGAGCAGGACTACCACTTCACCCTGCCACTCGGCCCAGGGATAGGCTTTCAGTTCCCGGGCGCGGCCCAGGCGCTCGCTGACCACCGAATCGATCACCGTGTGGACATCGCCATCCGGCCTGCCCAGCTCGTTCGCCTCGGGAATCAGGTTGCGGATCGCCCCGCGCAGGGCCTCCGGGGTTTTCCAGTGCCCCAGGGCCTCGTCCATCAGCACGGGGGGCAAGGGGTAGATGAAGGTTCGCCAGTAGTCCCGGACCACGTTATCGAGCAGTTCACTCTGGTCGGTTTCCAGGGTCAGCCGGAACAGGCTGCCGCTGTCGAAGGCGTGTTCGCTGAGCATCCGGTTGCACCAGCCGTGGATGGTGGAGACCGCCGCCTCGTCCATCCATTCCGCCGCCAGCAGCAGCTTTTTCCGGCACTCCGGCCAGCTGGCCGGGTCTGGATAGCTGCTGTCTCTGAGCTCATATAGCAGTCTGGTTTCCGCTGGCGGCTCGCTGGCATCCGCGCTGTCGGAAAACACCTCGGCCGCCTGGGTCAGGCGGGTACGGATCCGGTCCCGCAGCTCCTTGGTGGCGGCGTCGGTGAAGGTCACCACCAGCAGGTTCGGCGGCAGCATGCCCTGGGCCAGCGGGCTGTCTTCGGTCTGCCCATGGCCCAGTACCAGCCGTACGTACAGGATGGCGATGGTGAAGGTCTTGCCGGTACCGGCACTGGCCTCAATGAGGGTGCTGCCGTTCAGGGGCAGGGTCAAAGGGTCGAGGTTCGGATTGCGATTGGTCATCTCGGTACTCATGCCTCTCCCTCGATCTGTTCGGCGGCGGACGTGCCCTGCTCTGCTTCCCAGAGTGGCACGTACAGCTGGTGCAGCAAGGCCTCGAATTCGCCGCTGGCGAGCAAAGCCTCGGGGCTGTCGAAGGCTCCGCGCAGGTAACCGGTATCCCGTTCCAGGGCAGTGCTGTAGGCCTGTTCGGCCTCGGCCCGGGCCCGCTCGTCATCGCCGCGGTATTTCTTGCTCTGGTAGTAGCTGGTGATCCACGCGAACCCGGCTTCGCAGTGGATTGGCAGGCTGCGGGTGGTGGCTTCCATCCAGCGGGTCAGGATGGCCTCGAGGTGCTGCCGGGCCTGTCCCGGCTCGATCCGTGGCAAGGGGAAGGTGCGTTTCTCTTCCCGGGCCAGGATCAGGGTCTCGAACGGCTGCCCGGTGAGCTGGCCGGCCAGGTGAATCACCCAGTCCCGCATCAGGTTGGCGTAGCGCACTTTCCTGCTGCCACCGGAGCCGGACAACAGGCTGGAGCCGGCCACCACCAGTCGGCACAACCGGCCGTCGGGGTTGGTGCGCAGGTTGTCGATCAAGTCGACCACTTCCACCGAGCCGGTATCGTTCCGGTACTGGTACTCGAAGCTCAGCGGCTCGGAGATCGGCTCGGGCCAGTCTGCCAGCGCGGCCCGGTAGCGCTGGTGCAGGTCCGGTAACCGCCCGGCCAGTTCGGTGCGCAACCGGTGTTCGGTGACTCCCATGCCCAGATCGCCGCGGCGCGCCATGCGATCGAGGGTCGCTTCCAGGCGTTCATGCAGCTCTTCCTCGCTGACCGCCTTGATCACGCCTTCCCGGATCAGTTCGCTGTCCAGCCGCCACCGGTCCAGGCCGTTGAGGTCGAAGTTCTCGTTATCGGTGTCATCGTCCTCCAGCTCCTCGAAATGCACCTGCAGACGTCGCTGATAGAAGGTGTCGATGGGCTTTTTCAGGCAGTTCGACAGGTCGGCCAGTCGGATCGGCTCCTCCGGTTGCTGGTACGGCAGCGGTGCCTGATCCGGTTCGGTTGTTTCGGCACCGTGGGCACTACGCCATTCCCGTTCGAAGGTGAACAGGCTGCGGGCCTGGAGCACCTCGGCCAGAGGCCGGGGCGGGCTCTCGGTACCGGCTTCCAGGCCATTGCTCCGGGGAAAATAATCCCGGCTGAAGGGCTGCAACGGATGCCGGGTGGTCAGGGCCCCGGTGACCGATCCATCCGGCTCGCCCGGGATTGTCCACAGGCTGTCCAGGTGATCCTGCAGCTGGCCCACCAGCACGGAGGGCGGGCGCTCCGAATCAGCCTTGACGCTGCGGCCCACCCAACTGATATAGAGCTGTTCCCGGGCTGACAGCAGGGCTTCCAGGAACAGGTAGCGATCGTCCTCGCGTCGGGACCGGTCCCCGGGGCGGTAGTCGTTGGCCATGAGGTCGAAATCCACGGGCGGCCGGGAGCGCGGGTAATCGCCATCGTTCATGCCCAGCAGACAGACCTTGCGGAAGGGGATCGCCCGCATCGGCATCAGGGTGGCGAAGTTGACCTTGCCGGCGAGGAAGCGTTGGTTCAGCCCGCCTTCGTCCAGACCCGCCAGCAGTACATCCTTGACGATGTTCAGTGGCAGGGAGCGGGTGTCGAGACCGGCCGCCAGGGCATCCTCCAGCCATTGCTCCAGCTGGCGGCGGAAACGATTGAGCAGCAACAGGTCGTTGCCCTCGACCCTGAGGAAAAAGCGCTCGAGCATCTGCGAGAACAGGGTCTCCCACTCAACCGGCGTGCGCGGTGTTTGCAGGGCCTGCCACAGATCCTCGAGTTGCTCCATGAATTCCGCCAGCCGTCCGGCCAGGCTTGCCTGCAGCCCGCCGATCTCGCCATAGGGTTCGATGCCGGCCCAGGGCTCGTCCTCGCCCATGCCGTAGCCGAGCAGCATGGCCCGCAGGCCGGATTGCCAGGTGTTGCGTTCCAGCTCCGCCGGCAGCTCCAGGCTTTGCCGGTGCTGCCCGTGCAGGCCCCAGCGGATATTGGCACCCTCCACCCAGCGCCGGGCCAGGGGAATCTCGCCCTCGTCGATGCCGAAGCGGTCCCGGATGCCCGGTACTTCCAGCAGGCTCAGGATCTCGCTCACCCCGAAGCGGCTGCGGGGCAGGGACATCAGGGTCTCCAAGGCGATCAGTACCGGTTCGTGATGGCGCTGGCCCTGGTCGGAGATGGTAAACGGGATGTGGCGTTTCTGACCGGCCCGGTAGCGGCCGAACACGGCCTGGATATGGGGCGCGTAGACATTGATGTCCGGCACCATGACCATCACGTCCCGGGGGCGCAGGCCGGGATCGGCATTGAAGGCGGCCAGCAGCTGGTCGTGCAGGATTTCCACTTCCCGTTGGGGGCTGTGGGCGTCGTGGAAGACCAGCGAGTGATCCCGGGCCAGGTCGAGCTGACGGTTTTCCGCCCGGATGTCCTGCAGCGGTGTCAGATTGTAGATGTCGTTCTGGAGCTGGTGCAGCAGGGCCGGCTGGTCCGGTTCGCCATGGGCGGAGAAGATATCGATCTTCTGGTCCGGGGTCTCGAACCGGTCCCGGTATTCCTCGGGGTTGTCGAATTCGTCCAGCAGGCGAATGTAATCGCGCCCCTGTTTACCCCAGGCCGCCAGCAACGGATTGGCGTGCTGGTGCAGCTGGTCCGGGTCGGCGATTTTCGACAGTTCCGGATGGGCGATCCCCCGTTTGCGCTCGGCTTTCAGCAGTTCCCGGTCACTGACAATATCGGCCCAGTAGTACTGGCAGGGGTTGTGGACGCAGAGCACCACCTGGCTGAACCGGCTCAGCACGTACAGGGCTTCCAGGGCCTGGCGCGGCAGCGACGAGACCCCGAACACCACAATCCGCTCGGGTAGCCGGGCGGGATTGGCGGGAGATGTCAGGCGCTGGCCCTCGGCCATGAAGCGGGTGTGGATCCGGGACCGGCTGGTGTGGGCGTCCGGTCCCACATCCTCCACCAGCTTGCGCCACAGCAGAGGTTGCCAGAGTGTCTCCGGGTCCAGGGGCTTCTCCTCGTTGCGGGCGGTGATGACCACATTCCGGCCCTGCTCCCAGGCACTGAGCCAGTCGGCGCGGAACACCTGGTACTGGTCGAACAGGTCCGCCACCTTCTCGGCCAGCTGGAAGTTACGCAGGTCGGTGTCGGTACCATCGAGGAACCGGGCCAGTGGCAGGAAGGCCTCGTCCTGATCCACCAGGTCCGGCAGCAGCCGATACAGGCGCCACACCAGCCGGCGCTTGTCGAAGGGGGATTGTTCCGGTACTTCACCGTCCGGCAGTACCGCCCGGTAGGCCTGCCAGATAAACCGGGCCGGAAACAGGAAGTCCATGCCGGCGGCTATACCCAGGCCGCCCTCGGCGCCCTCGTCCGAGCGCTTCTCTGCCAGGGCCAGCTTCAGCCACTGGGCAATACCGTTACTCTGGACCAGGAAAGTCTCGCTCTGCAGCGGCGGCAGAGGATTTTCCCGGCACAGGAAGATCACCGCACGGCGCAGGTCCTCCAGGTGGTTGGCATGGATGGCGTGAAAGCCGGGCTGGATGGCGGAGTGGTCGGCCATGGGGCTCCTTGTTGGCGATCGGTTCAATCCTGATGCCACAGGTTACCGTATGTGGCTGGAAAATCAGACGGTCATTATGCCTGATCAGTCTGACCAATGGCTGCGACAGCCACGGTCGCAGAGCCTTTCCTCGTCGATCATTTTTTGATCATCTGTTGCTGACCTGCAGCGTATGATTGAGGGAGAGCGTGGTACAAAAGCGGAGGTGAGAAAGATGGCCTGGAATCCTCTCCGGACAGGAGTCCGTTTACCGTTTTTCCTTCTGATCGTCTTGCTGGTCGTCGCGTTGCCAGGGGTGCCCAGTGCCGAGGAAAAGGACAGAGCCATTGAACAGACCATCCTGAGGCAGATTGAAGCCTTTGCCAATAACGACCACGAAGCCGCCTGGGCGTTTGCCTCCGACGGTATCAAGCGTCGATTTGGTGATGCCGATGTGTTCTTCAGCATGGTCAGGGAAGCCTATCCCGCCGTGCACCGGGCATCGACCATCGAATTCGTGCAACGGGTGCCCCACGGAGGTTTTGACATTCAGGTGGTGCGTCTGACCGGTCCGGATGGCAAACGCTGGGATGCCTATTACCGGATGGTGCGCAGTGATGGCGATTGGCGGGTGGCCGGTGTGCAGTTGCAGCCAACGGACATGGGAATTTAAAGCGCGTTTGAGGTCACAGGCGAGCGGGCGTAAAGTTGCACGATCTGACCGCTTTCCGTGAAGTACCTGCTCGCCCTATGACCACGTTTGACCCTGCCTCTGTGCCGCGCACCGCGGACCTGGATAATCCTCTGTATTACTTGGAAAACATGGAAACTGTGGTGCGTTGGGTACTGAATCACCACGGTGACTTGCTGACAGCATCGGAAATCGGTCTGCTGGAAACCTTCCTTGGTCACGAAACCGCGGAAAAAGCGTTGTTGACCCGCCTGGTCATGCGCACGGGCGAGCTGTTCAGGGCGGACAAACTGGCCTATCCGGAACTCGATTCGCCGGTTCCTGACATCCTGTCCCGCCTGGTTTCGGAGGACTGGCTCGAGCCTGAGCCTGACCTCGATCTTGATGAGCTCTTCCGCCTGTTCACCCTGGCCGAGCTGCGGCCCGCGTTTGCCGACTTCTTGCAGAACCTTGGCCACGGCCGGGCCGTTCCAAAGGCCACCATGAAAGCGGTGTTGTCAGATCACTTGTCGGGCGAGCGGCCGTTGGCGGAATGGTTCGAGGCCGGGAAAGCCCGGGTAGTCCGGTTGCAACACATGCCCTTGTTCGACCGGGTCCGCCTGATGTTCTTCGGCAACCTGCGCCAGAGCTGGTCCGATTTTGTGCTGGTGGAGCTGGGTTACCAGAACTACGAGCAGGTCCCGCTCACAGCGGAGTCCCGGGCCTTTTCGCGACGGGAGGAAGTGGATTGCTACCTGGCGATGCAGGCCTGTCGGGACCAGCTCGACGAGGGGGTTCCGGCGTCGGAGGTGTGGTCACAGGTTCCGGAACCTGTGGACAACGCCTGGCTGGCCAGTCGGCGGGATCGACTGCTGCTGGAACTGGGTCGGCAGGCGGAGCGTCAGGGCGACCGCGAGCTGGCTCTGACCGCCTGGGCCGGGAGCCAACACCGGGAGGCCCGGCTCAAGCAATTGCGGTTGCTGGAGCGGATGAAACGGTTTGAAGAAGCCTGGCAGATCGCTGGCCTGTGGCAGACCGAAGAATTGAGTGATGCCGAGCGCCAGGGCCTGGACCGCATCCTGAAACGACTGGCCCCCAAGGTCGGGAAACCCAGGCCGACCCCGGCGGCGACACGGCCCATTAACGAGTGGCAGGTGTTGCTACCCCGGCCGTTGGCTGGTTCGGTGGAATGGGCCGCAGCGGAACACCTCAACCGACCCGAGGAACCGGTGGCCTATGTGGAAAACACCCTGATCAACGGCCTGTTCGGCCTGTTGTGCTGGCCGGTGATCTTCAAGCCGATGCCGGGTGCCTTTTTCCATCCCTTCCATGCCGGTCCCGCCGACCTGACCCGGGAGGATTTTGTGGCCCGCCGCCGGCCCGATTTCGAGGTTTGTTTCGCCATGCTCAGCGATGGCCGTTACCGCCAGCGCATCCTGGAGACCTGGCATGACAAGCAGGGAGTCGCCAATCCGTTTGTCATCTGGCCGGCGCTGTCCGAAACCCTGATCGAGCTGGCACTGGAGTGCATCCCGGCGCAGCATCTGGAGACCATGTTCCGGCGCCTGCTGCTGAATGTGAAGGAACATCGAAGCGGCTTCCCGGACCTGATCCAGTTTCACCCGCAGCGTCCCGAAGAGGAACCGCGCTATGAAATGGTGGAGGTCAAAGGCCCGGGTGACCGGCTGCAGGACCACCAGCGCCGGTGGCTGGATTTCTTTGCCCGGGAGGGCATCCCCGCCAGTGTCTGTTATGTCCGTTGGGACGAGGATTCCGGCGTCGGGAGCCGTGAATGAAAGCGGCGGTACGGACCCTGTGTGAGTTTGCCGCCCGGACCGGGGACCTGGACTTCCGGTATACCCCGGCACCTTCTTCGGAAGAGGGCATTGCCGGTCACCAGGCCATCCAGTCCCGCCGTGGCTATGGCTATAAAAGCGAGTATTTACTGACCGGGGAGTGCCTGGGGATCAAGCTTTCCGGCAGAGCGGACGGTTATGATCCCCATCGTGGCCGGCTGGAGGAGATCAAAACCCACCGGGGCGATCTCGCCCGGGTACGGGAACATCAGCGGGCCCTGCACCGGGCTCAGCTGCGAGCCTATGGTGCCCTGCTCTGCCAACAGGAAAAGCTGAAAAACATTGAGCTGGTGCTGGTGTACTACGACACCGGCCGGGACAAGGAAAGCCTGGTTACCGAAACCGCCAGCGCCGATGAACTCTGGCGGGAACTGGAGGACCTGTGCCGGCAGTTTCGTGCCTGGGCCGAGCAGGAAGAACAGCACCGGGCCCGGCGCAATGCTGCCCTCGCCCGATTGAGTTTTCCCTTTGCCGACTTCCGGCCGCGCCAGC
>JABURI010000216.1 GCA_014762755.1 Marinobacter sp. | reverse complement strand
TGAATGCCGGTGGCTCAGCGGGTAAAGGCAACGGGCAGCAGGTGAGCGTGCCGGCGTTGCCGGAACGGGTTACGGATGATGGTGTCAGCGTGGCGCCCGCTCAGCTTGCCAATGTCCGTCAGCGATCGGATGCGACGTCCTCGCCGAGCCACAGGGCTGCGCTGCTGGTGGCCGCATCGGAGCGAGCACCCGCGCAGCAGCTCTGTCAGAAAAAACTCGATGGAACATGTGATGTCGGCAACTGCCCCTGTAACAGACATGTCTGAAGCGATTCCGGGCTTCCAGCATATCTCTGAGAGGCACGGGATTGCCCCGGACCAACGCTGCCTGCTGATCATCGACGCCGCCCGGTACGAAGAAGGTGAGGTGCTTCGACAGCTCTACACTATGGACGATGATCCGGACTGGCTCTGGCTGTTTGATCAAACACCTTTTGAACGGGACAGAGATGCTGGTCCTGTCGTCGTCGACATCGCTCTCGGCGGCGCGCTGCGCCATCACGCTGTCGACAAATGGGCGGCCGATGAAGCCGTGCTGGTACTTGTGTCCGAGCGGGAACCGGATTCGGCACTGGCCGGTTTCCGACAAAGTCTGCTGGTCCAACTGGAGCAGTACGGCCCCTGCTTCTTGCGCCCCTACGACAGCCGATTTCTTGAGGAGATGGCGGAGCATCGGCCGGAAGCGCTCGCCAGACTGATCGGAAAAGATGATCTGCTGATGTGGAGTATTGATCACGGAGGCGCAATTGTCTGGTCGAGCGCCGTCGGTATGAATGCCGATGTCGGTGGCCTGAACATTAAGCAGGATGCCTCCTTTGCGCGCCTTTTGACCTCGGTGGGTGGGCCTTCCGGATAATTCTCAGGATCGGCCTGCACAGGATCGTGCGGGCCCGAAGAAAAGGAACTTCAACAATGTCAGCCATCAAGGCGCCACCCTGTACACCCTCCCGGACCTTCTGGCTTGAACTGACCGGAGAGCAATCCCTGGCGGGCCATCACTATTGCCTGCAGGAGCGGAACAGTGAGCAGTTCAGCGTGATTCCCATGGAACCATGCACCGATCGCAGCGGTCGAATGGGCCCCATCCTCGCTGGCCATCTCGAAGCAGCCGGCGAACGTTCGCTGGTGCTGGAACTCCGTGGTGACGGGGGGAAAGTCGTCATTCCGATTATAGAGGATGACGAAATTGGCCCCCTGACATTGAGGCCCCCTCAACGGGAGTACCAGGACAACCTGATGATTGCCGTCCATCCGACCCTGTTTTGCGATGCCGGCGAGCTGACACGGCCCCGTCCGGTTAGCGGGTTTGCCGAGTCAATCCCCGCGCCCATGCGCACCGGCTGGATCTACGTGTTTTTCAATGGCCAACTATGGCGGGAGCTGTCCGTCATGACGGTACCTGATGGGGCGCCGGTCATGCGCGACACCGATCTCGCATCAGTCCGGGAGAATGATGCCGAAGGGGTGAACGGTCGGCTGCCGGTAGGGCCGGAGATTGACGTAATCCACGTGCCGGCCCGCATGCTGGGACGTGACGTTCAAGATGAGGTGCAGCTGGCGTTCAGCGAAACGCAATGGTCATGGGAGTACGTCCTCGCCCTCGAGGAAGATCCTTCGCTTCGTGATCAGCGATGCCGGGATGCCCGAGCCGTCGGGGCATTCCTCAAACGCCATCCGGAGCCTCCGGGAAGTGATTGGTGCCGGATCGATGACCTGCCTCCCGTGCGCGCTCGGGAGAGCGTGATTGAACGCCATCACACCTGTCCTGGTCATTGGTTGCGAGATGTGGAAGGTCAGGAAACCGCCACAGCTCAGGAGACACTGGTGGCGCAACGAGACGCCATCGAATCGGACGAAGCGAGCGTCGATGCCGATTATTTCATTGAGAATCCCACCCTGTTCCCGAAGTGGCGCCATGACCATCTCCGGGGCATCGCCCTGCCTCAGATCACTGAAGGTACCGACGCGTTCGAATCCCTCCGGAATCGTCATCTTCTGACCCTTCATTTGCGGGATCCTCTACAGGCCGCACGTCATCTCGTGAGTCAGATCAATGGCTCCCTCGCGTTGTTGCTGGCCCTGGTGGATAACGTCAAGAAGCGCCCCTTTGGCGTCACCGCCGAGCTGTTCCACAACAACTTCCGGCGCAGCTTGCTGCCCGACGGCCGCGAGAATCCGCTCTACATCGACGGTGGCTGGTTCGATAACCGTCTGGATGACAGCGAGGACGGCCGGCTCCTTCGAACCATGTATGACGTCGAACGCAAAGCGATCCGCAAGTTTGTGAAGGAAGCACAGACGGCGCTCGGCCGCATGCTGGAGAATGAGCGTCCGGAGAGTCTGACTGCGGTTCTCCGTGACCTGTTTGCACTGGAATCCGGCAATGCCGTGGCCGGTTTCTACCAGGCATTGCCCCTCCTCCAGGTGCTGTCTCTTCCGGCGGATCGTATTGACCCGTTGCTCTTGCCTCAGGAGGCTGAAGAAGCCGGGCAGAAAGCTGAGGCAGTGGCGCTCAGTATCGCCATCGGAGAACACCCGTTAGGAGCGATGTTGCTTCCATTCACTAATGACACCCAGGTGTGTGTGGTGGGCAATGCCACTGCCGAAACTCTGGAAGCAATCGTTACGGCTCTGGATGATCGAGGCCAGGCGCTTCGGGCGCTTGAAGCGAACGTTGTTCGTGAAATTCATGATCATCAGCTGGAGAGCCGAGCGCCCGGGACCACGGCCATTCTCGCCGGGACAAGGTCCACAGCCAATACGTTCTCCGGTATCGCTGGCGGCATCGCCCAGTGGTGGCTGGGCACGATCCAGAAAGAACTCCATCAGAAAGGGGCCACGTTTACTGCAGAGGTCACCCGGATCCGGGGTGCGTTCGAAGGGTTTGCACAAACGGCGATTCCGGGCCGCACCCGGGTTCAGCTGGAGGGAGCGGAAGAGGGCCGGGCTTTCGTGGTGCTGGAGGTTGTGGATGAAAGCGGCCAGACCTTGACCTCGGGTGCAGCTATGGGTGCGTCCCTGAGGCTGGCGGAAGCTGACACTTTTGATGGCACGGTCAAGGACCAGAGAGTGCGGCACTGGCTGCATCAGAGTACCACCAGCCCGGTGGGGTTGCCGGGGATTCTGGTGGTGTTTGATTTGTGGAATTTTTCGGTGGCATTTGACGCACTGGAGGCGCCGAATTCCCGGAATGTATTGGGCTTTCTCAGTGCTGCTTCCGATCTGGGAGTGAGTGCTGCACAACTGATTGCTTTGTTGCCAAATAAATCCCAGAGGCTTGAATCCGAAGTCGCAAAATGGAAAAGGGAAGCTAGATGGTTCACCAGTCTCGCAGAGCAATTTGGTTCGAACGACCGTTTTGCCAATTCTGTTGTGCGTAATCGGGTTGAAGCGGGCGGCTGGTTGGCCGGTATGTTCGCCACTGCATTGATCCTGAGTGACGCTGTGACTTCGACTTTGAACCGCCGCTGGGGAACTGGAGTGGCACAGCTAATCCAGGCCGCTGGTGTGGCTACGACGACTAGCGCGGATATTATTGCAGCCCGGATATTAACTCCGGCCGGACGACGGGTTGTTGAGCGACCATCGGTTAAAGCGGTTCAAACCGCGCTGGGGCGCTTGATGCCAGTCGCTGGAAGCTGGGGAGGCACGGTAGCGTCTGGTTATGTTACGGCCCTGGGGTTTGCCATCTATGTTGTGGGCGAAGCTGTCTACTATCGACTCAAGGATGATGCCGTCAGCCAATGGCTCCGGGCAGGCCCCTTTTCGGGCGACCCGGAGAATAGGGATGAGGCGCTCGAGGATGAAGGCACCGCCTATATCGAACTGGTCAAGGCGATGACTCCTGTGGCGCTTCGAAGGATTGAGAACGAACGCATGTCCGAATGGCTGAACGGGAATGGATTAAGTGCATGGGAGGGCCATGCACAGAGTGTCCTGAGCTTTGCCAGTCCCGCCCTGGCGATCACCGGTGAGCCCGCCGACATTGAACTGGATATCGTCTTTGAACAGAAACTGTATCGAATCCTTGGCCCAAATCCGGCGGGTGGCTGGCAAACCGAGACGCTGGCTACCCGTTCTGGTCGAATTGGCCGGGGAATTGAAGAGCGCTACGACCCCGATCGTCAGGCTATCGACTTCCTTGTCGCGGACACCCAGTTGTCGGCTTTGAGCCCCGACGGACGTTATGAGCGGCTTACTACCTGCTATAGCGTGAAGCGTTTGTCGCTTACTTTCAGTGTGGATGTCTGGCATCGAGAAACACAGAAATATACAACTCGGAAAGTAATTCATACCATGGAGGACCTGGATGTCGAATGGCAAGATTAATTCGCCGCATCAACCTGTTGAGTATTACGACGAGGCTTTCCGATCCGGTGCAATCCCGAAGCAGAAACCATTAGAAGATCCAGGCGGTTTTGCCAAGGCGTTGGAAGGCGGGGATTTTATAGAGCGTCTCCCCTGGGGGCATTACGCTGGACTGGATATCCACTTGAAACCTGGCTCGGTCAGGATTTACCAGAAAAGATCCAAGGGGAATGGGGCGAAGAGGCTGGCGGGCCCAAGGTGGACCCATCAAATCATGCCTACGGACTTTATCAAAACCCGTTGGCAGCTTTTATTGATGTTCGCAGGTGGGTTTGCCGATTACTACATGTTCGGGTTCTGGATGTTCTGCGCCATTGCCACGTTTTTCGCTGTAGCGATTCAGGCCGGGATTGTGGCTGCGCTCACCCATGCGACATTTCCAATAATTGCCATAGTCTGTCTCCACCTCTTCTTCCGCTACCCCTTCACCTGGTTTCTCGAACGCTACCCCGACTTCATCGTCAAGGATCTGGGCTGCGGCTTTTTCCGGCCGTCCGGCATGGTGAAGTTCCGTACCTGGAGAGAGGAAACCTTCGAGGCACCCTTTATCGAGTTTGATCCCTACATCTCCTTCCATGTGAACCCGAAAGGTCCAACCAGCTGCAAGCTGCAGCTGCGCCACCGTTACAGTGGCTGGCAGACGGCGGTGGCGTCTGTGCATTCGACCCTCAAGCATGAACTCTATGCTCATTGGGATGAGCTGCAACGGTATATGGATGTGAGCCAGCCGTTGCCGGATATTCCGGCGCTGGAGCCGTATCGGCATCTGGATCCAACTACCGCCGAGTACGATGCCAGCGGGAAGCGGGGCCGCCCGGCAGACTACTGGGCCACGCTGGATCTGGAATGGTGGGAGAAGGAAGGCTATCCGGCCCAGCTCAAGGCCATCCAGGAGTTCCCATGGAATCAGTTGCGGGACCGGATGCAGGACAGTGTTCCGAATCTGAACGCCGGAGCCATGGTGTGAGAACTGTTGCAATCCTGTGCCTACTGTTGATCCTTGTGGCAGGCCTCGCCTACCCGGAGCCTCATCCCCTGCCTCTGGCGAATGTTTATCAACCGGGTACCGATCTCTCCGACTATTGGGTCAGCGAAAAACTCGATGGTGTCCGGGCCTTCTGGGACGGGGAAAAGTTGTGGTCCCGGGGAGGGCATGTTTACCAATCCCCTGCATGGTTTACGGAGGGGTTTCCGACACATCCCCTTGATGGGGAGTTGTGGATGGGCCGGGGCCGGTTCGCCGAGTTGTCGGGCATTGTGCGTACCGCCAGGCCGGACGATGCAGAATGGAGGCAGGTGGCTTTTCACGTTTTTGATCTTCCGGCCCCCGATGTCCCTTTCTTCAAACGCTATGAAAAGCTGAGGCGGCTGGTCGGGGCCGCGAAGTCACCTTATCTCCGGCTGGTGAAACAATGCCCGATATCCAGTCACGACGCACTGACTGCAGAGTTGAACCGCGTCGTGGCTGCCGGCGGTGAGGGGCTGATGCTCAAGCGCAAGGATAGCTTCTACCTGGCAGGTCGTTCGGACGACCTGCTGAAAGTGAAAACTTTCCAGGATGCCGAAGCCGTGGTCGTGGACCACGTCGAGGGCCAGGGCAAATACCAGGGTATGCTCGGCTCGTTGCTGGTCGAATTGCCGGATGGTCGGCGTTTCCGGATCGGCACCGGCTTCTCGGATGAGGAAAGGGCCAACCCACCGCGACCGGGACAGCAGATTACCTTCAAGTACCACGGCTACACAGCGACCGGACTTCCCCGTTTTGCCAGCTTCCTGAGGGTTCGTCGGGATGAGCCGGAAGGGGCTCCGAACAGTGATGTTGACCAGCGTCAAGATGGTATGACCACGGGTCTTCTAGACTGAATTAAAGAACTTCATTGCACACTGGCAGGAGCCACCATGTCCCTCGAAAAACACGACCTGATCCATGAACTGCCCGAGTCACGGGAAGCGATCCACATGCTCAAGACCGGCAGCACGCACTTTGCCAAGCTGTTCGACGAGTACCATGAGCTGGACCATGAAATTCATCGCATTGAAAGTGGTGCGGAGAATACCTCCGATGAATACCTGGAGGACAAGAAGAAGCAGCGCCTGCATCTGAAGGACGAACTGTACTCAATGGTTCGGGAGTATGAGGCTTCCTTGGCCAGCTGAATCGAACGGTGCTGAAGCGGTCCAAACATACGGGGTCAGATGAAGGCTTTCATCTGACCCCGGAGTGGTATCTGTCCTTGGGAGCACCTAAACCGCGCACCTGCCGCCCGGATTAATTTTCCCTTGTTTCTACGATCCCAGGATATACATGGCCAGGTTGTGCGCCACGCAGGCGGGCTTGTCCTCGCCGCGGATTTCGATGGTGGTGTGGTAGGTTGCAAGCACTCGTCTGGCGTCGACCCGCGTCAAGTCCTGCAACTCAACCTTGCTGCGGATTTGTGCGCCGGCTTTTACCGCTGAGGGGAAGCGAAGCTTGTCCAGACCGTAGTTGATGGTGGCCTCAGTGCCAGTGACCTTCAGGACCTGGCTGTTCAACATGGGAATGAGGGAGGCCGTGAGGTAGCCGTGGGCCACCGGACTCCTCCAGGGCGACTCCCGCTTTGCCCGCTCGACATCCACGTGGATCCACTGGTGATCACCGGTGGCATCGGCGAACGCATTGATCATGTCCTGGCTGATGGCAGTCCAGGGGCTGTGGCCGATGACCACGCCTTTGTAGCTCTCCAGGTCGTTGATCGCGATTGAAACCATAGGGTTCTCCTGGCAATGGGTTACGGTGAAAGGATTACACCCCGTAGCCGGGATTCTTGCTGTCCAGCAGTCGCACCAGTGCCGGCCAGGTCAGGCGGGCGGCCATGCCCAGGGATTGGGATTGCTCGGCTGTTGTCCTGATGGCTGCCTCCGAGGGCAGGTAAACCGGGCCGCAGCTTTGGGTCTTGACCTGGATCTCGCAGGCCTTCATCAGGAAGTACAGATAGGTGAAGGTCTCGGGCACGTCCTTGCCGGCGGTCAGCACGCCGTGGTTGCGCAGGAGCATCATGGACTTGTCGCCCAGGTCCCGGATCAGGCGCTCCCGTTCATCCAGGTTCAGGGCGACGCCTTCGTAGTCGTGATAGCTCAGGTGATCCAGGCACAGCATGGCGGTCTGGCTCAAGGGCAAAAGACCGTCCCGGTGTGCCGAGACGGCAACGCCATCGGCGGCGTGCAGATGCATGACGGCACCGGCGTCCTCACGGCCCATGTGAACGGCGCTGTGAATGGTGAATCCCGCCGGATTGACACGACTGATACTGCCGGACTCCACCACCTCGCCATTCTGATCGACTTTCACCAGGGAAGAAGCGGTGATTTCATGGAACAGCAGGCCATAAGGGTTGATCAGGAAGTGGTGGTCGGGGCCCGGTACCCGTGCGGACAGGTGAGTGAACACCAGGTCATCCCAGCCAAACAGGGCAACCAGCCGGTAGGCGGCGGCCAGCTCGGTTCTTACCTTCCATTCGGCTTTTTTCAGGTCTTCGGTGTCTTGGTTTCTGGTGTCTGTTGTCATGGTTATCACCTTCGCACAAGGAGAGGGGCAGGGACGCCGCCGCCCGGAAACAAAAAAAGGGGATGGCTGTCAGGCCACCCCCCGGAAAAGGCCTCTGACTGGTGGAAAGAGGCCTCAGGCTCACTGATGAAGGGGGTTAGCTGGCCTGTAACAGGGTGGCGTAACGCTCCAGGTGGAAATCGTCATCGCCGAGCTGGTGGTTGATCATGATCAGGCGCTTGGCGTAGTGGGCAAAGTTGTATTCCCACGTCATGCCGATGCCGCCGTGGGACTGGATGCCCTGCTCGGAAATGAACTGGCCACTCCGGCCGATCACGTTCTTGGCGGCTGCCAGGATGCGACGACGCTCGTCGCTCTGGGGCTCATCGGCGACGCTGGCGGCCAGAATCGCCATGGAGCGGGCCTGTTCCAGTTCGGACATCATGTCCACCATCCGGTGCTGCAGCACCTGGAACCGACCGATGGGCACGCCAAACTGCTTGCGCTGTTTCAGGTACTCGAGGGTCAGATCACAGGCCACTTCCATCACACCCACGGCCTCGCCACACAGGGCGGCGATGGCGCGGCCGGCCTGGTATTCGATCACCTCAGCGGCCTGGCCTTCCTCGCCCAACAAGGCGTCCGAACCCACCGTGACGTTGTTCAGGAACAAATCGCACCCTTTGGCGCCGTCGATGGTCGGGTAGGTGCGCTTCTCAAGCCCCTGGGCATCGGCCGGGACCAGGAACAGGCTGATGCCGTCGGCATCCCGGCTGTCGCCGCCGGTGCGGGCGGAGACCACCAGCACGTCGGCGCAATGGCCGCCAATCACCACCGACTTCCGGCCGTTGAGCACGTAGCCATCGCCGGATTTTTCAGCGCGGGTTTCCACGTTGTTGAGGTCGTAGAAGCTCTGGGGTTCCTGCAGACCGACGGCGGCCCGGGTTTCGCCACTGGCGATGCCACCCAGCCACTGTTCTTGCTGCTGATCGTTGCCGGCCTGGCTGATCAGTCCGCCGCCCAGCACGACCGACTGCAGGTAGGGCTCAATGCACAGGCCGCGCCCCAGTTCGGTCATGACGCTCTGGACTTCCACACCGGTGCCGCCAAAGCCACCGAGTTCTTCGGGGAAGGGCACAGCGGTGAGGCCCAGTTCGCCCAGCTGCTTCCAGAAGTTCTCGCTGAACCCCAGATCGGATTCACTGAACTCCAGGCGTTTTTCGAAACTGTATTCACCGCGTACCAGGCGGGCCACGGTGTCCTGCAGCATCTGCTGCTCTTCGTTGAGTCGGAAATCCATGGTCGCCTCCTTAAAGCCCGAGAATCATTTTCGACACGATGTTCTTCTGGATCTCGTTGGATCCGCCGAAAATCGACAGCTTGCGGTTGTTGAAATACTGGGCGGCCAGCGGTGCGGCGTTCTTGTCGGACAGGAAGTCGCCGTCGTAGTCCAGATCCAGTTCCTCCTCTACGAAAGGAATCGCGTAGGGGCCAATCGCCCGGCGAGCCAGATCGTTGATGGACTGGCGAATTTCCGTGCCACGCACCTTGAGCATGGAGCTCTCGGCTCCCGGAACGCCACCACCCTCGACCGAGGCAATGATGCGCAGGTTGCTGATCGCCGCGGCCATCAGATCGATTTCCACCTGGGCAATACGCTGGCTGAAGGCGGTATCCTCGATCAGCGGCTTGCCGTTCTTCAGGCGGCGGGAGGCCAGTTCCTTCAGGTGCTGCAAAGCGGCCTTGGACAGCCCGATCCCGGCCAGGCCGGTGCGCTCGTAGGTCAGCAGGTACTTGGCGTAGGTCCAGCCCTTGTCCTCCTCGCCCACCAGGTTTTCCACCGGCACTTTCACGTCCTCGAAGAACACCTCATTGACCTCGTGCTCGCCGTCCAGGGTGATGATCGGCCGCACGGTGATCCCCGGGGTATTCATGTCGATCAGCAGGAAAGAAATACCTTCCTGGGCTTTTACCTCGGTGTTGGTGCGCACCAGGCAGAAAATCATGTTGGCGTGCTGGCCCAGGGTGGTCCAGGTCTTCTGGCCGTTGACGATGTAATGGTCACCCTCGCGGACAGCCCGGGTCTTCAGGGACGCCAGGTCGGAGCCGGCGCCGGGTTCCGAGTAGCCCTGGCACCACCAGTCTTCGCCACTGAGGATTCGCGGCAGATACTGCTGCTTCTGTTCTTCGTTACCAAACTTGATGATGACCGGGGCCACCATGTTCACTCCGAACGGGATGGAGCGGGGCACGCCGTAACGGCAGGATTCCTCGTCCCAGATATGCTTCTGCACCGGGGTCCACTTCACACCGCCGTACTCTTCCGGCCAGTGGGTTGCGTACCAGCCCTGCTCACTCAGGATCTTCTGCCACCGCTGGTGGTCTTCCTTGGACAGCTGGCGAAAGCCTTTCACCTTGGCGGCAATATCCGCCGGCAGCTTCTCATCCAGGAACGCGCGCACTTCGTCGCGAAAAGCGAGTTCCTCGGCCGTGTAGTTCATGTTCATGAGACAACCTCGTTTTGGCATTTCAGCGAAAAGTTATACCGCATAGCAGAATTACTCAATGATCCGTCAATTAATCCGGATCTGTCAATAAAAATGAAACCCGATAGCCGATTATGAATGCGCGTTCCGTGAAAAAATGGTTTCACGGGCTTGTTACCTTGAAAATCATTGTCTATATTCGAAAACTCGGAAGCTGATACTGCTAAGCGGAACTAAAAAACATAATAATACCGCAGAGCGGAATTATGTGATGGGTCGGTTCCCGAGGCAGCCAGTGCCGGAGATCTAAAACAACGAAAGCAACACACTCCGTTACGAGGTAAGAAGATGACAACAACAACTCGCTTTAACCCCCGCCCGCTTGTCCGGGCCATTGCCCTTGCCGGGGCTCCCCTGCTGGTGCTGGCGTCCATGCCGGCCGCTGCCCAGAGCGGTAGTGAACTGGAAGATCTGCGCCAGCGGGTGCAGATGCTGGAAGAGAAACTGGAGGGGGCTGTATCCACGGCTCCGGAGTTGCAGGAAGACAATACTTACCTGTTGAGGGACGGTGATGGCATCAAGATTGGCGACACCACCATTTCTTTCGGCGGCTTTATCAAGGCCGACTACATTTTCGGTTCCGGTGGCAATGGTTCCCTGAACAGCTATTCGATAGGGTTGCCGAGAACCTTCGCGAAGGCTGCGGCCGGCGATAACAGCGACTGGAAATCGGGTTTCAGTGCCCGGGAATCGCGAATCAGCATCGGTACCAAAACCGGGGATGTCGTAGGCCATGACCTGACCACCTACATCGAAATGGACTTCAACCAGGACCTGAACGACGGATTCAGCGAGACCGGTAACGAAATCGTCTCCAACAGCTATTCGCCCCGTTTGAGGCAGGCCTATGCCTCCTGGAATGGTTGGGACTTCGGTCAGACCTACACCACCTTCACCGATCTGGCCGCCATGCCGGAAATCCTTAACCAGGGCAAGCAGGCCGCGTTCATCTATGTAACCCAACCCATGCTGCGCTACAACATGGCGGCGCCGGGCGGCAAGTTGATGGTGGCACTGGAGAACCCGGAGGACGGCTACTATGGCAACTCCTATGATGACCAGTCCTACCCCGACCTGACGGCCCGTTACCAGATTCGCGGCAATTATGGCTTCTATTCCATTGCCGGTGTCCTGCGTAACATTGAGGATGATGCCGCCGATGAAACCAAACTGACCGGTGCCGTGTCCCTGAGCGCGCGTATCCCCACCATCGGGCGCGACGACCTGCGTCTGCAGTACAGCTACGGTGCGCTGGGTCGGTACATGGGGTTGCTGACCTATCCCGACGTGGACCTTGGCGCCCTGGCCGCAGGCGAGGTGGAGCCACTGAAAACCTATGGTGCCACCGCTGCTTACCGCCACTTCTGGTCCCCGACCTGGCGTTCGTCCCTGACGGTCTCCCATACCGAAATCGTGGATGATCTGGAGTTTTATCCCAAGGGTACCCTCAGCTACTTTGACCGCTCCACGTCTGTTCATGCCAACCTTCTGTGGTCAGCTCACAAGAACCTGACCCTGGGGCTCGAGTATGCCTACTGGGACTTTGGCGAGATCGCCACCACAGGTAGTGAGCAGTACGAGCAGGTCATGGCTTCGGCGAAGCTGAGCTTCTGATCCGGCCTGCTTCTTTATGAGTTAGATAACCTCAGGTGCTCTCTTGCCCCGGCTCATACTCCCCCGAGCCGGGGCTTTTTTGTACTTGCCCAGGCGTTTCGATTGAGCAACGAGATCTTGTTGGATAGTTGATCGAAAAAAACGAGGTATCGGGCCCAAAAACCCGTATTGAAGTCGAACTTAGTACACGTGAAACTACGTACGACTTTAGTCATATCGAAGGACGCCCATGCAGGACGCCCCAATGTAACGTGAGATTGCCCGCACCACCTTCTGGCCTGATGGTCAGTCATCGGGTGGCACCTCTGCTGCCCAATCCCATCGCTTGAAATGAACGACTTCCACTACCTGGAGGATATTCCATGGCTATACGGAAGCTGCTGATCGCCAATCGAGGAGAGATTGCAGTCAGGATTGCCCGGGCCTGTAGTGAGCTGGGCATCCGCTCAGTCGCTATTCATTCGGAAGCCGACGAGTACTCGCTGCACGTCAAGAAAGCGGATGAGTCCTATCTCATCAGCAAGGACCCGCTATCGGGATACCTGAATCCGCATCACATCGTGAATCTGGCCGTCGAGACCGGCTGCGATGCGCTCCACCCCGGATACGGTTTCCTGTCCGAAAACGCGGAATTGCCGGCGATCTGCCGGGAACGTGGCATTACTTTCGTCGGTCCCTCCGCGGAGGCCATTGCCTCCATGGGTGACAAGACCCAGGCGCGGCAAACGGCGGTTGCCGCAGGAGTCCCGGTGACGCCGGGATCCGAGGGCAACCTTGAAAGCGTCGAGGATGCGGTTGCCCAGGCCGAAGACATCGGTTACCCGGTCATGTTGAAGGCCACCTCCGGCGGTGGCGGGCGTGGCATCCGCCGCTGTGATAGCGAAAAGGAACTGCGCCAGAACTACGAGCGGGTGATTTCCGAGGCCACCAAGGCGTTCGGCAGTGCCGAGGTGTTCCTGGAGAAATGCATCATCGAGCCGCGCCATATCGAAGTCCAGATTCTGGCGGACAGCCACGGCAACGTGGTTCATCTGTACGAACGGGACTGCTCGATCCAGCGCCGCAACCAGAAGCTGATCGAGCTGGCGCCGTCGCCGCAACTGGAGGAGAGCCAGCGGGAGTACATCGGCGACCTGGCGAAACGGGTGGCCAAGCAGTGCGGCTATGTCAACGCGGGGACCGTGGAGTTTCTGCTGGACCACGATGGCAGTTTCTATTTCATGGAAATGAACACCCGGGTGCAGGTGGAGCACACCATCACCGAGGAAATCACCGGGGTGGATATCATCAAGGCCCAGATCCGCATTGCCGCCGGCGAGCCCCTGGGGCTCAAGCAGGAGGACATCGGTTATCGCGGTTTTGCAGCGCAGTTCCGGATCAATGCCGAGGACCCGAAGAACGGCTTCCTGCCCAGCTTCGGCCGGATCAGCCGTTATTACTCCGCCGGCGGACCGGGTGTTCGTACCGACGCCAACATGTACACCGGCTACGAGATTCCGCCCTATTACGACTCCATGTGCGCCAAGCTGATTGTCTGGGCCATGGACTGGCGGGAGCTGATCGAGCGCTCCCGGCGTGCCCTGGGCGACATGGGTATCTACGGGGTTCAGACCACCATCCCCTATTACAAGCAGATTCTGGAACACCCGGAATTCCGGGCCGCCGATTTCAACACCGGCTTTGTCGAGCGGAATCCGCAGTTGCTGGAATACAGCACCAAGACCCGTCCTGAATCCATCGCCACTGCCATCGCTGCGGCCATCGCGGCCCAGGCGGGCCTGTAAAAGAATATCGGAGAGATCCCATGACCAAGCGCAAGATTCATATTACCGACGTCATCCTGCGAGATGCTCACCAGTCCCTGATCGCCACGCGGCTACGTACCGAAGACATGCTGCCGGCCTGTGAATGGCTGGATCAGGCCGGGTACTGGTCCCTGGAATGCTGGGGCGGCGCGACCTTCGATGCCTGCGTGCGCTTCCTGAAAGAAGATCCCTGGGAGCGCCTGCGTACCCTGCGCAAGGCGCTGCCGAACACCCGTCTGCAGATGCTGCTGCGCGGCCAGAACCTGCTGGGTTACCGCCATTACGGCGATGATGTGGTCGAAGCCTTTGTTGCCAAGGCGGCGGAAAATGGCATGGACGTCTTCCGCATCTTCGATGCCCTGAACGACGTCCGCAACCTCGAAACCAGCATCAAGGCGGTGAAAAAGGCCGGCAAGCACGCCCAGGGCACCATCTGTTACACCGTCAGCCCGGTGCACACCACCGATGGTTACCTGGAGCAGGCGAAGGCCATGGCGGAAATGGGCGCAGACAGCATTGCCATCAAGGACATGGCCGGTCTGCTGACACCGGCGGTGACTGCCGAACTGGTGGGCAAGCTGAAGCAGACCCTGAATCTGCCGGTGTTCCTGCACTCCCACGCCACGTCGGGCATGGCGCCAATGTGCCAGTGGGCGGCCATGGAGGCCGGGGTCGATCACATCGACACCGCCCTGTCGGCCTTTGCCGGCGGCACCAGTCACCCGCCCACCGAATCCCTGGTGGCGTCATTGCACGATGCCGGCTTCGAGACCGGCCTGAACCTGGAGTTGCTTGACAAGGCCACCCGCCATTTCCGGGAGGTACGCAAGAAGTACCACCAGTTCGAGAGTGACTATAACGGTGTGGATACGTCCGTGCTGCTGTCCCAGGTGCCGGGCGGCATGATGTCCAACCTGGCCAACCAGCTGAAGGAACAGGGCGCCCTGGACCGTATCCAGGATGTGTTCGAGGAAATTCCGCGGGTCCGCAAGGACCTGGGTTATCCGCCGCTGGTCACCCCGACTTCCCAGATTGTCGGCACCCAGGCGGTTATCAACGTGCTGGCGGGCAAGCGTTACGACTCCATCACCAACGAGGTGAAGAAGTACCTGCAGGGCTGGTACGGCAAGGCGCCAGCGTCGGTGGATCAGGAGCTCCAGCGTCGCGCGGTCGGCAAGGAAGAGCTGGTGGAAGAGCGCCCGGCCAACCTGATTCCGCGGGAGCTGGATGAACTGCGCAAGCAGGTAGGTGAACTGGCGACCAGCGAGGAGGATGTGCTGACCTACGCGATGTTCCCGGACCAGGCTCGGGCCTACCTGGAACAGCGGCGGGATGGCACTCTCCAGCCGGAGCCGCTCGAACCGTTACCCGCCAAGAGCAATGGTGGCCCGGTGGATACCCGATTCAAGATCACCGTGCACGGCGAAAGTTATGATATCCACGTGACCGGCGCCAATCCGGTCAGCGACAGCGAGCGCCGGTTCTATATGACGGTGGATGGTGTCCCCGAGGAAATTCACCTGGAGTCCCATGGTGATGGTAACGAAGGCGGTGCCAGGAGCGGCGGCCGAGCCAGTGCCTCCAAGGAGGGCGACGTCACCACCAGTATGCCCGGTAACATCGTGGATGTGCTGGTCAGTGAGGGTGACCAGGTTCAGGCCGGCGATCCGGTGCTGATAATCGAAGCCATGAAGATGGAAACCGAGGTGAAGGCGACCATTTCCGGATCGGTCAAAGGCGTGTTTATCGCCAAGGGCGATCGGGTTGTCCCTGGTGAGGTCCTGGTGGAAATTGAGTAGTTCCTCTGACCGCTGACGGCCTCAGAGCAGCACGGTGATCCCCAGGGTTGCCGTGCTGCGCTTGTAGTCATAGCGTGGGATGTTGCTGTCATTGTGTAAGCCGCGCCAGCCGGCGACTACCGAGAAGGTATCGTTGATCCGGTAGTCGGCATTCACGCTCAGCGATAGCCTTTCGTCGACCCGATTGATGATCCACGTACCTTCGGGTATGCGCAGGCGGTGGGCGGTGCGATAAAAGTTGTAGCGGTAGCCGAGTACCCCGCCGATTTCGAGATCGGGGATCAGGTAGTAGCGGGTGCTGACTTCCAGGGTTTGGCCCAGGGGCGACACACTGAAGTACTCCCGCTCCGTGGCCAGGTTGCGGCGGTCATCGTAATCCAGGTAATACCGCAGTCCGCCGCCCCAGTCCCCAAGCCGCGCCCGATAACGGGCGTCCAGTCGATAATGCCGGCCGTCGTACGCATCGTAACGGGCAGCCGCAGAAACATGCTCTGCAAGGGCTGACAGTGAGCATCGGGCACGCTCCGCTGCGATGGCGCAGGCAGAGGTACTCACCCCGGTAGAGATTCTGGCTCTTTCCTCGCGGGGCTTGTCGCCGTACCAGAGTTTGTCGCCACCAACGCCGGCCTCGAGCCGATAGTCACCCAGCCGGTACTCCCAATGGGTATCCAGCCGTACCAGCTGCGAGTTGAACTCATCCTCGGAGTCGTATTCCCGGGCATAGGCCTGGCCCCTCAGTCTGAAACCGTGTTTGTCCTGCCGATAGAGGTAGCCGGAGACAGCCGCTACCGACTCCAGAAAACTGTCCTCGATTGTGCTGGCCGCCTCATCGGGAAACAGGCCGATGTTGTCTTCATAACCGGCCGCCAGAGAGGCCAGGGCCTGCCAGGGGGGCAGTGGTGCGGTTTCACCCAGTCGTTCCAGTTGCGCCGCGGCCAGGCGGGTGAGGTTGTCTGAATCGTTGGTGTCGACGACTTCCCGGAACGCGGTTCTGGCGGCGGCTTCGTCTTCCCGGGCGAGGGCAATGAGTCCCAGATTGTAGAATGCCAGGCTGCGCTGGCGGGTCTTGGTCAGCTGTCGGAACATGCGCTTGGCGTTCTGCAGGTCATCGGTCTTGTAGTAGATAACACCGAGGTTGTAGGTAAGAGCACGGGATTGCATGCCGAGATTCGCGGCCGACTCCAGAAGGTCCCGTGCCTGATTCAGGTTGCCGGCTTTGAATGCGGCAATGCCCGCGCGCAACTGGCTGGTAGCCTCCGCGCTGGCATCGGCCTTCAGAACCGGGGACAGCAGGACCAGCCAGACGACAAGCAGGATGTTTACGATACCATGCAGCAAACGGAATACCCTTGAGGCTGGAACAGAAACCGGCGCATCATGGGTAAGCTTAACTCACGGAGGGACTGAAAATCAGGTTTTAGTTGCCAGAGGAGTTATTCAGCAGATCTCCGGTTCCGTCCACCAGATCTCCTGTTCCGTCGAGGAGGTTGTCACCCGTGTTCGGCAGGTCGCCGATCGGCAGCGGAAGGTCCGGATCCGTAACATCCGAATCCGGCAGATCGAGGATAGGCAGGGTCGCGTCTTCTTCTCCCGGAAGCTCCAGTTCCAGGGCATCCCGGGTTTCCCTGGACTCCGATGCCAGGCTTTCCTCCAATTCTCGCGCGTCACTCCGGATCTCGCTCACATCGAGTTCGTTGACCGACGCGGGCAGCTCCATCTCCTGAACGAACGACGAATCGAGCGTCTCCTCATCTTCGACCATTCTCATGGTGACTTCAAAGTCTGTCTCGGCTGCTGCCATGACCGGGGCCAGGCCAAGCCCCAGGGCGGCTACCAGCCGTAAAAAGAATAATGCTGACCTCATGACGATGGCTCCAGTGTCGTGCCAATGTCGGTACGGAAGGTTTTGCGTTTGCGACCATCATCAAGATGGGCGACCAGGGTACCCTCGCCCGGGAACAGAATGTTCATGGGCAAGGCCAGCAGGTTATCGCCGGGCTTGAGATCTACCTTCCAGCTCACGCGATGGCGCCCGGGAAAGGGCGCAAGTTCCATGTTAGGGGGCAGTTCCAGGGTCAGAGTGACGTTGTCCACCGCTTCTTTGGAACTGAACGCCAGCCTGACGGTTTTCTGATTGGTTGCTGCCCCGATTTCCTGCACGACCGGGGTCCCGGTCTCGGCGACCGGATTGGTGTTCTGTCGCGGTCCGTAGAACTCGCCACCAATAAAGATGCCGACAACCAGGGCCGCAGCCACGGCGCCGCTCCATAAGGGGAGACCCCAGTGGCGCTTTGTTGCCGTCCGCTCGCCCACTTTTGCTGCTGCCAGCATCCGGGCTTCAAAATCCAGGGCAGGCTCGGGGGCCCGTTCCCGGGCAACCTCTTCCATCATCAGGGTGGCAGAAGACAGGGCTCTGGCACAGGCACCGCAGCGCTCGGCATGGCGGCGCATCTCCAGTTCCACCGGTTCCGAAAGCTCCCCGGCGGCCATGGCATCCACATCTTGCAGAAAATGTTTGCAGTTCATCACATCTACCTCACTTGAGTCCACGGAGTTGCTGCTCAAAAGGTTCCAGCTCTTCCTGCAATTTTGTTCGAAGCAGGGCACGGGTCCGGTGAAGGCGGGATTTGATGGTGCCAATGGGCACGTCGAGTACCTCTGCGATGTCTTCCTGACGCCAGCCATCGGCGTCATGTAGCAATAAAAGAGTGCGCTGGTCGGGATGAAGTTCTCCGAGCAGGCGTTTCAGCGTACGGCTCCGGAAATTGCCTTCCACATTGGCCAGTGGATCGGGTTCATGACCAACGCGGGTTTCCAGAAACGGGGTCTGCTCGTCGTGCAGGTCCAGGGCGCTGGTATTGATTTCCCGACCCGCCGGCCGCTTACGGATTGTATCGATGAACTGGCGATAAAGCACCCGATGCAGCCAGGGGCGGAGATGCTCGACGGATTCGAGTTCCTCCAGCCGCGGATAGAGTTTGACCACGACATCCTGAACCAGGTCTTCGGCATCGTGCTCACGACCGGTCAACCGGAAAGCAAAGGTGTACATCGTCTTCAGGTGTGGCTGAACCAGACGGTCGAAGCGTTTCGACTTTGATTGGCGAAATGAGAGTAAGGCCAAGCAGGTACCCCTGAAAATACCCTGCACGTCATCAGTGCTGCGTGAGTTTTATGGTTTTTCTTGCATTTTCTAATGGTACCAGCGCAGCTGCTTCGGAGGTATGTCCGATTGTAAAAAAGTGAATCCAAAAATTACCGAGTAATATCAGTATTCTATAAATTTTTTTGGCTGAAATGACAAAAAAATGAATCTGGTTTTGGAACCTTTGCAATTAGACCTCCGTCGAGGGCAACTAAAGGCGAGGGATCGTCGAATTACAAGAAACCAGAGGTAACGAAGTATGTCTATCCGCACCGCATGCCTTGCCGCCCTGTCGGCGACGACCCTGGGTCTGACCGGTTGTCTCGACGGCAGCAGCCAGACCAACAAGAATGCCAGCCCCGATTACAGCATTACCGGTAATCAGATCGAACGGGGTGTGTTTCCCGAGTTTGATCCGCTGAAAACCCGGTTCCCGATTCCGAGCGATGCGCTGTTCTATCTCAGTGAGGTCGACGACGGCACCATGCTCAACGGAACGGATCCCGCCAACCCGGTCACCACGGGTATCGGTTTCCTGGATGGCGCTTCCGTGCTGGCGCCCATCGACATCAAGATCAGTGCAAGTCTCGACAGCCAGCAGATCCTGGACGCCCGGGACTTTGTCGAGGTGGACGGCGAGGTGGTTCCGAACCCGGACCAGAATGTATTTCTCTTCCCGGTGGAGTACGCCAGTGGGGACACCATCGAAGCGCTGGATGCCGAGGCGGCGGGCCTGACCCCCGCCATTCGCTATCGTCAGGCGCTGCGTTTGCAGGAGCAGGGGAACACCGCCGAGGCAGACGCCATCTTCAGCGACCTGTTGCGGGAAAAGCTCCGGGTGGAACTTCTGGACATCGACGGTGGGCAGAATAACCTGATTCGGGTCCTGCCATTGGTGCCGCTGGCTGCAAAGACCCAGTACGTGCTGGCCGTGACCAACGATATCGTCGATGCCGAGGGGCAGCCGCTGGTCGGCTCGCCCACCTATCAGAGCGTGGCCAATCCCGACCGTGTCCTCTCCAATGCGGCGTTCCAGCCATTCCGGGACGCCATGGTTCCGGCCCGACAGCTGGCCGCCGACTATTTTGAATTCAAGCGGGAGTATCCGCAGTCCTCAGGGTTCGGCACCACCTTCGGGGATGTAACCTACTCGACCACCATTACCACGACGGCGGTGGACGATGTGCTGCTCGCCAACGCCGCGCCGGTTACCCACTACCGTTCTGTCCTCGGCATCGAGCAACGCCAGAAGCAGCTTGGCCGTCTGATCAACGGTTTTTACAACCTGAGCGACCAGGGCCTCGGTGCGGATGCAACGGCCGAGGAGCAGGACCTCAATACACGTCTCTACCAGACACTGACTGATCCGGATTTCCGTCTGTATGACGAGGAGTTGGCGACGTTGCTGACACAGGCGCGGGATAACGGCATGGCTGTTGTCTACGCGGACCTGGTGTCCGACCCGCTGTCCGATCGTCGGCTGGCCCATACGGTGCAGACTGCTGCTGCAGTCGCTACAGACCTGAGCATGGATATCGAATCCGACGTCCAGGCCCTTGCCGCGGCGGCCGAAACGTTGATTGATACGCCCAAGCCCCGGAGCGTAAGCGTTTACAGTCAGCGAGATGGGGGAGATGTGAACCCGGCACTGGCTCAGGAAATCCAGGGAACCCCTCTTAATGTCCATGTCTACGAGGGTGAGATTACGCTGCCCTATTTCCAGTCTCTGCCAGAGGATGGTAATGGTTCATTGCTGACTTCCGAAAGCTGGCTGCCGGCTGATTTCTCCGGTGACGACAATCTGGGTCTGGCGCCCTCGGACAGGATTACCTACCGCTTCCCATTCGCTGGCAAGACGGCGGATACCAAAGTACCTGTCGTGATCACAGCGCCGGACACCAACAATGCAACCTTCTTGACGCTGAGTGGTGGTGTTCCCACAGAGGGCTACCCAGTCATCATCTACCAACATGCGGCGACTACAGATCGCTCCGCCATCCTGCCCCTGGCAACGGCGGCGGGCTTGCTGTGCGCGGATCCCGGCAACACCTATGACTGTTTCGTGACCATCGGCATCGATCAGCCTCTGCACGGGATCTTTGGCGAAGGCTTTGTGGGCCTCAACCCGATCAGCGAGCAAGCGGGTGCATCCCCGGATGCCACCGAGCGGCACTTTGGCTTCGCAGCCGATGCTGATCTGAATCCGGTGCCCGCCAGCCAGCTGGAAGCTCCGGAATCCGGCAGCCTGTTCCTGAACTTCGCCAACTATGCGAACACCCGGGACAACATGCGCCAGGGCGCCCTGGATCTGCTCAATGTGAACGCCTCACTGCAAGCCATTGAGGATGCCATCGCTACCTGCACCGAGTGTCCCCAGGATCTTAACCTGGATCCGAACCGGGTCTATTTCCTCAGCCACTCGCTCAGCGGTATGGGTGGAGCCGCCTTCCCCCACGTGAACAACGCGGCGATCGACGCGGGCAATACCAGCCTCAATCCGATCCTGGCAGCCAACCTGTTCAACACCGGGGGCGCCTTCACGCGCCTGGTTGAAAACTCCCAGTCCGTGGCGCCACGGGTCCTGCCGGGCCTCGATGCAGCGTCGGACGGCCTGCTGACCCAGGGACGCACGGAGCTGAATATCTATTTCAACGTGTTCCAGGGCCTGCTGGATTCCGCAGATCCGACGGCCTTTGCGCCGCTCTATCGGGACGCGCCGATCCTGCTGACCGAAATTGCCGGTGTTCCCGACGATCCTGATCGCCCGACCGATAACACCGTACCCAATGCGGCTGACGACGTGCTGTATCCGCTCGGACCACTGTCCACCACGATCCCCGAGACCGGCTTTGTGATCGAGGGAGAGAACATGCCGCTGACGGGCACCGATCCCTTGGCAGCCGCGATGGGTGCCGAGTCTACGCCGCTGCAGACCGAGGGCCTGCCCTTGATCACCCGCTACCTGGAAGGCTCCCATGGCAACCCGATTTCCGCCGGCCAGAAAGACGCCGATCCGTTCTCCTCACGCGCCGTGTTCGACGAGATGACCGCGCAAATGCTGGAGCTGTTCACCGAGGGCACGGTTTCCGTGACCAACCCCTGCGTGGTTAAGGATGCCGACACCTCTGGTACCGACTGTTCCGATAGCGGCGGTAACACCGATGCCGGCGATACCCCCAACGGTGGGGGCGATGGCGGCGACGGTGGCGGCGGCCTCCTCGGAGGGGTTCTCGGACTGTGACCTGAGTCTACTGACGGGCACCCCTCCGGGTGGTGCCCGGACTTCCCAGGGATATCAATAAAAACATGGCGTTAGCCTCGCCAGACGGGGAGGCTTTGCCTGAAACTTGCGGAGTGATACGCAATGAAAACAACAAAACCGATTTTGAAAAAGCCCCTGAGGCTCGCGCTGGCCATCCAGTTTGCCGGACTTTCCATGACCGCGTCGGCGTTCGACTTCAGCATCTACGAGATCGACGCTTCGTTCAGCACCACCCTGACCGCGGGTATTGCCTACCGCCTGCAGGACCAGGACAAGGACCTGATCTCCCAGGGCAACCTGGGCCCTGAGTTTGCGTTCAGTAACACCGGTGCGTCATCGAACAACTTTGACGACGGCAACCTCAACTTCGAAAAGGGCGAACCGTATTCCCAGATCCTGCGCGGCCGCTCGGAGCTGTTCCTGGATTACGCGCCGGACAGCGACACCCTGACCCGGGTGGGCGCACTGGTCCGGGGCACTTACTACTACGATTACGAGCTGAAGGATAACCCCCGGGCGGTGGATCCGGTTGGCCAGCGCCGTGAGCTCAATGAGGAAGCGCTGGATAATGCCGCCGGCGCCGATCTGCTCGATGCCTACGTGTTTACCGACTGGTATTTCGGGGATACCCCGGTTTCCATCCGTTATGGCCGGCAGGTGGTGAACTGGGGCGAGAGCACCTTTATTCTCGGTGGTATCAACGCGGTGAACCCCATTGACGTCCCGGCGTTCCGGACACCGGGTGCGGAGCTGAAAGACGTCCTGTTGCCCGTGGAGATGCTGTACAGCTCCGTGGGCATTACACCGGAAATTACCCTGGAGGCCTTCGTCCAGACCGAGTGGGAGCCGTTCCGCATCGACGATTGCGGCACCTATTTCTCGACGGCGGATGTGGCCGCGGATGGTTGCGGACCGGTCTTGCTGGCCGGCCAGGTGCCGGATTCCCAGGCCTTTGAGGAAGGTTTCATTTCACCGCGCCTCGGCGACAAGGAACCGGGCGATACCGACCAGTACGGCATGGCGGCCCGCTGGTACGTCACCGATCTGGGCGCCGAGCTGGGGCTGTTCTACACCCGTTACAACAGTCGGTTGCCGTACATCAGCGGTGTCGTGAACAACCCGGCGGATGCCGATGAAACCCAGATGCGGGATCCGAGCCTGCCGGATGCCCGTTTCCCCAGCTACTTCATCGAGTACCCGCAGGACATCGAGCTTTACGGTGTCAGCGTGAACACCACGCTCCCCACCGGTACCTCGCTGGGCGCGGAGTACAGCTACCGTCCCAACATGCCGATCCAGTGGAATACCTTCGAGCTGATTTACGGCGGTATTCAGCAGCGGGGTCCGGATGGCCAGGTCATCAGCAAGCTCGAACAGCGCGAGATCGACAAGGGCTACAACTACGCCGGCAAACCTGTCGACGGGTATGACCGCTTTGGCGTTTCCCAGGCCCAGGCGACCTTCATTCACTTTATTGACCGGGTGATGGGTGCGGCCCGCTTCATCATCGTTGGTGAAGTCGGTGCGACCTACGTCCACGACTTGCCCGGCAAGTCCGAAGCCCGCTATGGCCGTTCCGGTATCTACGGTGTCGGTCCGGTTCCCCTCGATGGTGAAAGCTTCACCGGTGATTTTTGCAGCCAGGGCACCGACGATGTTCCACGCCTGAATATCAACCCCACCAACTGTGGCGGTGATGGCTTTACCACCAGCTTCTCCTGGGGCTACCGGACGCTGTTTGTCTGGGACTATCCCAGCGCGTTTGCCGGGGTCAACCTTCGTCCGAAGCTGTTCCTGACCCACGATGTGAAGGGTTACGCGCCGGATCCGGGTGGCAACTTCAAGGAAGGCAACAAGTCCGTCGGCCTCGGCGTCGATGCCACCTATCAGAACTCCTACAAGGCATCCCTGAGTTACACCACATACTTCGGCGGTGATTACAACGAGATCAATGATCGGGATTTCGTCGCCGCTTCCGTTTCTTACTCCTTCTGAACCAACACGTGACTGAAAAGGTGAGCACCATGACTACCACAAGAACCCTGCTCTACGGAGCTGTGACCGCAGCCCTGATGGCCTCCGCCAACGCGGGTGCCTCAGTATCGGCCGAGGAGGCCGCCAAACTCGGCGACAGCCTGACGCCGATTGGCGCCGAAAAGGCCGGTAATGGCGACCAGATTCCGGCCTGGACCGGCGGGCTGACCGAAGCGCCGGCCGGCTACAAGGGCGACGGGCGCTATGTTGACCCGTTCTCCGGTGATCAGGAATTGTTCCGGATCGATCAAAGCAACGTAGACCAGTACAGCGATAACCTGACGCCGGGTCAGGTAGCCATGATCCGGAAGTACGATGACTACTTCATTCCCGTGTATGAAACCCGACGCACGGCGACCTACCCGGAGTCCATCCAGCAAAAGAGCAAGGCAAACGCGACCACGGTTGATCTGGTGGAAAGCGGCAACGGCCTGCAGAACTACCAGACGGCCATTCCGTTCCCGATTCCCGAGAACGGCCTCGAGGCCATCTTCAACCACATCACCCGCTATCGCGGTGGCTCCTTCACCCGCAACGTGGCCCAGGTGACGCCACAGCCCAATGGCGATTTCAGCCCGGTGAAGTTCACCGAGTCGTTTACCGAGCGGGTAGCACTGGAGGACTACGATCCCTCGGAAGACCCGAACGTGATGTTCTACTTCAAGCAGACCATCACCGCGCCGTCCCGTCTGGCCGGTAACGTCCTGCTGGTGCATGAGACCATCAACCAGGTCAAGGAACCCCGTCGGGCCTGGCTGTACAACTCCGGGCAGCGTCGGGTACGCCGGGCGCCGAATGTGGCCTACGACGGTCCGGGTACCGCGGCCGATGGTCAGCGCACCTCGGACAACCTGGACCTCTATAACGGCGCGCCGGACAAGTACAACTGGGAGCTGGTGGGCAAGAAGGAGCTCTATATTCCTTATAACTCCTATCGCATGGCCAGTGCTGATCTGAGCTACACCGACATCATCAAGCCCGGGCATGTGGACCAGAACCTGGCCCGTTACGAGCTGCACCGCGTCTGGCACGTTCGCGCCACCCTCAAGGACGGCGAGCGCCACATCTACCAGAAACGCGATTTCTACATTGATGAGGACACCTGGCAGATCGCCGTGGTCGACCATTATGACGGCAAGGGCAACCTCTGGCGGGTGGCCGAGGCCCACGCCATGCAGATCTACGATGCCAAAATCCCGGCTTATGCCTTCGAAACCCTCTATGACCTGCTGTCCGGTCGCTATCTGGTGATGGGCCTGACCAACGAAGAGGAAAACCCGTACGAGTACGGTACCGAGCGCAGTTCCCGGGAATACACACCGGCAGCACTTCGGCGTGCGGGCGTCCGCTGATTCTGACTCGTAAACAGCCAGACATGGCTCCCCGGGCCAATGCAGGGGAGCCTTATCGAGAGGGCCTTCAGATGATTGATGTTCTGACCCAGATAGGATTGCTCGAGATCGACAACCGACTGGTGTACCGGCAAGGCAAGTGGTTCGTAAGAACCCGTGAAATCCCCGAACGGGGTCCCTACGACACCCGCCTGGAAGCAGTAGAGGGGTTATACCGCCATGTCGCCATCTGCACCGGCAGGCTCAGTCATTGCGACCAAGAGGAAGCCGCGGCGTTCATGCAGCACTCGGTTCAGAAATGCTGCCAGCCGGCCTGCGACCTATGCGCGGACCTGCTGGCAGTGCTTCCGGTCGAGACCGCGATTCAGCTGAACGCCTGAATGCCGGTCTGGCCGCGGCCGAGAATCAGGGCGTGAACGTCGTGGGTACCCTCGTAGGTATTCACGGCCTCCAGATTCATCACGTGGCGGATCACGTGGTACTCGTCGGCAATGCCGTTGCCGCCGTGCATGTCACGCGCCACCCGGGCAATGTCCAGGGCCTTGCCGCAGTTGTTGCGCTTGAGCAGTGACACCGCATCCGGAGTGGCAATGCCGGCATCCATCATCCGACCGAGCTGAAGTACGGATTGCAGGCCGATGGTGATTTCGGTCTGCATATCCACCAGTTTCTTCTGGATCAGCTGGTTGGCGGCCAGGGGCTTGCCGAACTGTTTGCGCTCCAAGGTGTAGTTGCGGGCCGCGTGCCAGCAGAACTCCGCCGCGCCCAGGGCGCCCCAGCTGATGCCGAAGCGGGCCTTGTTCAGACAGCTCAGCGGACCTTTCAGACCTTCCACTTCCAGACGGTTCTCCTCGGGCACGAATACCTCGTCCATAAAGATGGAGCCGGTATCCGAGGCGCGCAGGGAGAACTTGCCCTGAATCTTCGGGGTATCCAGTCCTTTGGCTCCCTCACGCTCGATGACGAAGCCGTTCACCTTGCCGTCCAGCTTGGCCCAGACCACGCAGATATCCGCGATCGGGGAATTGGTGATCCAGGTCTTGGAGCCGCTCAGCAGGTAACCGCCGTCAACCTTTTTCGCGCGGGTTTCCATGCCACCGGGATCGGAACCGTGGTTGGGCTCGGTCAGGCCAAAGCAGCCCACGTATTCTCCGGAGGCGAGTTTCGGCAGGATGCGTTGTTTCAGCGCTTCCTTGCCGTAGGAAAAGATCGGGTACATGACCAGGGACGACTGCACGCTCAGCGCCGAGCGATAGGCCGAATCCACCCGTTCCACTTCCCGGGCGATCAGGCCGTAGCAGACATGGTTCAGCCCTGGTCCGCCGTATTCTTCCGGCAGGGTGGCGCCGAGCATGCCCAGTTCACCCATCTGATTGAAAATGTTGCGGTCGAATTTCTCGTGACGGTTGGCTTCGATGATGCCAGGCATCAATTGCTGGTCACAGAAACTGCGGATGCTGTCGCGGACCTGGCGTTCGGTCTCGTCCAGTTGTGAGTCGAAGTTCAGCAGGTCATTCCAGGGTGCGGAAGCCATTCGTATTCTCCTGCAGGCAATGAGCGGGAAGCCCGATCATGAGATTTCCCGGTAATGTGTGTTAGTATAGTTTCGTTGAGCGAAACACAGTTTTGTAAATGAATGGCAAAAGACTAATCCGGGTGTTATGGAAATGCAAGCGGTGATCAATCGTCGTGGGTCAGGCCGGTTATGAGCGGCATTCTGCAAGGTTTTGTATCGCTCGCGGTACTGACTGAGCTGGTTGCCATCTGCCTTGGTCATCAGTGGTTGAGCGCGTTTGCCGGATGCCTCTTTGTTGCGGTCTTCATTGCCGGCGCGGGCGGTCTGCAGGCCTACGCCCGCATGCTTTTTCTGCTCTCCCTTGCTGTGCTTGGCGGGCTGGCGGCCTATGGCGCCCTGGATGTCGGGCAGCTGGTGAAAGTGGCGTCGGATGCGGCGTTCTATTCGGCGTTCCTGGGAAGCCTCGGGATGATGCAGTGTCTCGTGCGCCGGTTCGAGGTGTTGCGCCGGATTCACGATGTTCTGCTCGCTGGCCGGCCTCTGTGGCTATACCCCAAGTACGCGGTGGTGAGCTGCGGCATCGCTTCGGTGCTCAGTTTCGGCATGATGAGTCTGCTGTGCGGATCCCTTTCGGAAACCCTCCGGGAACGGGGCATTACCGGAGAGTCTCGTCTCCAGTGGTTGCGCAGTGTTCTGATCAGCGCGCTCAGGGGGTTTGCCCTGGTGCCACTGGTGGCGCCGACCAGTGTGGCTGTTGCGATCCTGACCCGGGAGCTGCCGCAGTTGAGCTGGTCGCTGCTGTTGCCTTTCGGCCTGATCGCCGCCGGTTTGCTGATACTGGTGGGCTGGGTGCTCGAGCAGCGTCGTTTCCGCAAAGTCAGCAGTGAGCGGATGGCTCTGGAGGGCTGGCCGGCCGGTACCGGCCGTCTGTTGCTGATCATCGTGGTGGTCTTTGCGGTCATGGCGGCGCTGGTCGGGGCTATGGGGATCAAGGTCTCCGTGGCGGCCATGCTGGCGGTACCCTCGGTGACCCTGCTGTACATGCTGTGGCAGGCGCGGCGCCTGATGCCGGTTTTGACGGAAGGGGCCGGTCAGATCTGGACCATGAACAATGAAATGGCGATCTTCGCCGCGTCGGCGATTCTGGGTGTGGCGTTGTCTGCGGTGATTCCGGCCGATGCACTGACCGGGCTGGTGACCAGTGGTGGCGGGGTGTTCCTGCTGGCGATGCTGGGCATGCTGATGATGCCCCTGTTTTCCATGATCGGGGTCATCCCCATCACGGTCCTGAGCGTTCAGGCCGGCTTTTTGCCGCAGCTGGTGGCCGCTGGCCTGAACCCGCTGCCGGTTGCCGTGGCCCTGGTGATCGGGTTCTCCCTCGCCATGATGCTGTCGCCCTTTGGGCCCTCGGTGATGCTGCTTTCCCGGTTCGGGCAGGTGTCGCGGTGGGTGGTAGCGTTTCGCTGGAACGGACGGTTCGTGTTGATTGCCATTCCGCTGCTGCTGGTCCTGACAGCCCTGGTGGCCTGGCTGGCACCGACCGTGGCGTGATCGGTGCCTGGTGCGCCGGGGTCAATAGCCCCGGTTGGTATCGACAATCCCGGTGATGGCGCGGCCCTGCGCGTGATCCCGGATCTTGCCGGTGATCTGTTCCAGGGTGGCATCCCGCAGGGTCCTCGCGGAAATGTGGGGCGTGATAGTGATTTCCTTGCGTTGCCAGAAGGGATGATCTTCGGGCAGCGGTTCCTTGCGGAACACATCCAGGGAAGCGCGCACCAGTTTGCCCTCGTCCAGGGCCCTGAGCAGATCGTCCTCGACCAGATGCTCGCCCCGCCCGACATTGATAAGTACCGCGCCGGGTTGGAGTTGGCTCAGTAATTCATAGTCGATGATGTCACGGGTCTCGTCGGTAAGGGGCAGGGTGTTGATCAGTACCCGGGTGGACTCCAGAAACTCGCCGAGCTGCTCTCGGCCGGCATACGTTTGGACGCCGTCCAGCTCGTGTTCGCCCCGCGCCCAGCCATTCACCCGATAGTCCAGGTCCGCCAGGGTTCGGGCCACGCGCTTGCCGATGTGTCCGAGCCCCATGACACCCACCGGCCATTCGCTGCGCTTGATCGGACGATGAATCTTCCAGACACCCTGCCGTTGCTGCTCCCGGTAGGTTTCCATCTCCCGGCTGGCTTCCAGCAGCTGGTGCAGCACGTACTCGGCCATCTGCACGGACATCCCAGCGTCCTCAAGCCTCACAACGGTCAGGTCCTCGGGGAGGTTCGGGACTTTCAGCAGGCCGTCGATGCCGGCGCCGAGATTGAACACCGCTTTGAGATGCTTCTCACGCTCAAACAGTGCCGCCGGCGGTTGCCAGACGATGGCATAGTCCGCATCGACAGCCGGGCCCTCGGGGTCCCATACGTGGACCTCCGCCTCCGGCAACAGTTCCTTGATCGGAACCGTCCAGCGTTCCGGCTTGGGGTCACCTGCGACAAAAAGAACCTTCATTCAGCCTCCCGGGTCGTAACTGGCAATTTACACTGCTATCTTGTTTTGCAATGCAGAATAAAATATCGATCAGGTCTGGTAAAGGCGGTACTGGGTATCGCCCTGCGAGTTTTGTTTTGATACATAACCGCAGAGTGTTTCACATTTGGCACGGGTTTTGAAAAGACTTTCTGGTACTTGATTTGTTCAGCGATTAAAATGGCGCATCTTTGGTCATTCATCAGATTGATATCCCGGACACCGGAGCAGGCGACGCGGTTGGAGGACGCCCCATTATGGCAAGAACAAAACAGAGCTCACCGGAACTGAAAGTGGCATC
>JABURI010000127.1:24351-29966 GCA_014762755.1 Marinobacter sp. | reverse complement strand
CGGGAAATCCGCCGCTCGGAATTGGTCACCGTGCCGTCCTTTTCGCCCCATCCCGCCGCGGGCAGCAGGATATCGGCGAAGGCGGTGGTGTCAGTATCGGCCACACAATCGGACACGATGACGGTGGGACAACGGGCCAGCGCTTCCCGGATCCGTTCACTTTGCGGGAGGCTGACGGCGGGGTTTGTCCCCATGATCCAGAGCACCCGGATCTCGCCCCTGTGCGCCGCGTCGAACAGATCAACCGCCTTCAGGCCCGGTTGTTCGGGAAGTCGGTCGGTGTCCCAGAACCCAGCCACCAACTCCCGGGCGCCGGGACTGTCATAGTCCAGATGACACGCCAGGGTATTGGCGAGGCCGCCGACTTCCCGGCCGCCCATGGCATTCGGTTGACCGGTCAGGGAGAAAGGGCCCGCACCGGGCAGTCCTACGCGGCCTGTGGCGAGGTGGCAGTTGATGATGCTATTGCCCTTGTCGGTCCCTGCCACAGACTGGTTGATACCCTGGGAAAACGCCGTCACCGTTCGGGGTGTCTCGCCATACCATCGGAAAAAGCGCTCCACCTCGCCGCACTCAAGATCGCATTGCCGTGCGACCACAGCTACCGAGGGCGCGGCCTTACGGGCAGTGGCCAGTGTTTCGTCCAGCCCCCGGCAATTCTTCTCAAGGTACTCGTCGTCGAGCAGGCCCTGGTCAGCGAGCCAAACCAGCAAACCATTGAACAGGATAGTGTCGGTACCCGGCTTCAGGGCGAGGTGAAGGTCCGCCAGCTCGGTCGTGGCCGTCTTTCTCGGATCAATCACCACGACCTTGCGTCCGCTACGGGACGCAGCTTTCATGCGCTGGTACAGCACCGGATGGGCCCAGGCAGCATTGCTGCCCGCGAGCACCAGCAAGTCCGCCAACTCAAGGTCCTCATAACAGCCGGGTACGCAGTCCTCCCCGAACGCCCTTTTATGAGCCGCCACCGCCGAAGACATGCAAAGCCGCGAGTTGGTATCCACATGAGGAGTCCCGATAAAGCCCTTTGCCAGCTTGTTGGCGATGTAATAGTCCTCGGTCAGCAACTGGCCGGACAAATAGAAGCCAACCGAGCCGGGACCGTATTTTTCGACGGCCTCCCGGATCGCGCCTGCCACCGCTCCCGTGGCCACTGGCCAGTCGACCTCCCGGCCCTGCACCCGGGGCCTCAGTAACCGGCCGGCCGGCACCAGGGTTTCGTGCAAGGCTGCCCCCTTTACACACAAGCGACCAGAATTGGCGGGGTGGGACGAGTCGCCCTCCACCAGGGCAGGACGGGCTTTTACACCGCAGCCGACGCCACAGTAGGGGCAGGTGGTGTCGACCGCGATCGTGTCAGGTGTGGGTTCCACAGCGGTTCCTCTTTTCATGGGACAAAAAAGCCCGCCGGTCCGTACACCTGCTAGAGGTTCGGACCGGCGGGCTTCGTCGCCTGCAATCAGTTTTCTGTCAACAATAACGGGAATGCTGCAAATAAAGGGCCAGTCAATCCGCCCATCCATGAAACCCGGGCAAAATCCGGCCGTAGGGGGCCCCCGTCGGACTCATGCTCGCCAACGGGCGGCAAAAACCACCTCCGGGCGCTCAAGTGAGGGGCACACGATGGTGCAAGTTTTCGCCAACTCGCACTAAAACGAATCGCGCCAGCACGGGTCGCCGATCCTCGCCAGTGCAAGCCAACCCGCCAACCCTCTGTTTTAAATCGATTTCCCGACCTGGCACGGGCTGTGCAGCGTCCACACTGAACATTTCTCACATTGACGATCTACATCAGGCATCGGCGCCTGCTTCCCGACAAAGGGAGGCGGGCGCTTTTTTTTGCGTTAAAGGAAAGTGGCGAGGCAAGCAATTATGAAGACTCCACCAGTGCACATCACCCGGGACCTGTTCCTGCTTCTTATGGCTGCCATCCTGGTCGCCCTGCTGGCTGGCGCCAGTACCGCCCGGGCCGAGATCGGGCCGGCGGAAAAACCGGACCTGAAACTGGGCTTCATCAAGCTCACCGACATGGCCCCCCTGGCGGTCGCCTGGGAACAGGGCTTCTTCATGGATGAGGGCCTGTTTGTGGAACTGGAAGCCCAGGCCAACTGGAAGGTGCTGCTGGACCGGGTCATCACCGGGGAGCTGGACGGTGCCCACATGCTGGCCGGTCAGCCCCTGGGGGCCACCATCGGCTATGGCACCCAGGCCAACATCATTACCGCCTTCAGCATGGACCTGAACGGTAATGGCATTACCGTTTCCAACGATGTCTGGGAGCAGATGCGGCCACAGATCCCCAGCGAGGACGGCAAGCCGGTACACCCGATCAGCGCCGGCGCCCTGAAGCCGGTGGTTGAGGCGTCCCTCGCCAAGGGCGAGCGGTTCCGCATGGGCATGGTGTTTCCGGTCTCCACCCACAACTACGAGCTTCGTTACTGGCTCGCCGCCGGCGGGCTGAACCCCGGCTTCTATGCCCCCCAGCGCGGGGACACCAGCGGTACCCTCAGGGCCGACGTGCACCTGTCGGTGACGCCGCCTCCGCAAATGCCCGCCACCATGGAAGCCGGCACCATCCAGGGTTACTGCGTGGGCGAGCCCTGGAACCAGCAGGCTGTTTTCAAGGGCATCGGAGTTCCGGTCATTACCGACTACGAGATCTGGCCCAACAACCCGGAAAAGGTCTTCGGCGTGACCGAAAGCTGGGCGGAGCAGAATCCGAATACCCATCTGCGTCTGCTGCGGGCCCTGATCCGCGCCGCGCACTGGCTGGATGAGAACAACAACGCCAACCGTGAGGCTGCCGTGGAACTGTTGGCCCAGCCCAGTTATGTCGGCGCCGATGCCGAGGTGATTGCCAACTCCATGACCGGCACCTTCGAGTACGAGAAAGGCGACGTGCGCCAGGTACCGGACTTCAACGTGTTCTTCCGCTACCACGCCACCTACCCGTACCCCTCTGACGCAATCTGGTATCTGAGCCAGATGCGACGCTGGGGCCAGATTCCGGAGGCCAAGTCCGATGACTGGTACATGAAGACGGCGGCGAAGGTTTACCGCGGCGACATTTACGCCAAGGCGGCGCAATCCCTCATCGTCGAGGGCCTGATGCAGGCATCCGATTTCCCGGACTTCAGTCAGGAGAACTTCGCGCGGCCCGAACAGGGCAAGCTGATCGACGGCGTCCCCTTCATGCCCCGCCAGCCCAACGCTTATATCGACAGCTTTGAGATCGGTCTGAAAGGCTCGGATACCCCCTGAGCCGAAGATCCGAGGAGGAAACGATGACTACCCTGACCACATCCAAACCAACCACGCCGTCGACACCGGCATGGCTGAAAGCCCTGGCAGAGCGGTTCAGCGGTCCAGCCCTGCTGGCCACAGGACGGCAGCTCTTGCTGCCGATGATCGGCATCCTGCTCTTCCTGGGGTTCTGGCACCTCGCTGCGCCCCAGGTGAACACCTCGCTGGGCAGTTTTCCGGGGCCGGCTCAGGTCTGGGAGCAGGGCGGACAGCTCTGGCAGGAGCACACCGCTCAGCGGGAAAAGGCAGACAAGTTCATTGCCATGCAGGAAGCGCGCAACGAGCGGATCCTGGCGGACAACCCGGACGCCGAGGTCAAAATCAGGCCCTATCCGGGTGCCCCGACATTCCTCGACCAGATCGTGACCAGCCTCGGAACCGTGTTGGCCGGATTTATCCTGGCCACCATTATTGCCGTGCCGTTGGGCATCGTGTTCGGCCTGAACCGGTATTTCCAGGCGGCAGTCAATCCGCTGATCCAGATTTTCAAACCGGTATCGCCGCTGGCCTGGCTGCCCCTGGTGACCATGGTGGTTTCCGCCACCTATGTCAGTGACGATCCGATGTTCGAAAAATCGTTCCTGACCTCGATGATCACAGTCACCCTGTGCAGTCTCTGGCCCACGCTGATCAATACCAGCGTGGGCGTGGCGGCCGTCAATCCCGACCTCGTGAACGTCTCGCGGGTGCTGCGCCTGTCTTTCTGGACCCATGTCCGCAAGGTGGTACTGCCCTCGTCGGTACCGATGATCTTCACCGGCCTTCGCGTTTCACTGGGGATCGCCTGGATGGTCCTGATTGCTGCGGAGATGCTTGCCCAGAGCCCGGGACTCGGAAAATTCGTTTGGGACGAGTTCCAGAACGGCAGCAGTCAATCCCTGAGCCGGATCATGGTGGCGGTACTGACCATCGGCTTTATCGGCTTTCTGCTCGACCGGATCATGCTGCTGATCCAGAAGAAAGTCGCCTGGAACCAGTAAAACGACCCTGGAGATTACGCAATGACCAAATCACACCTGGAACTTACCGGCGTCGAAATGGCCTTCGATACCCCGAAGGGCTCCTTCATCGCTCTCGACAACATCAACCTGAAAATCCGGAAAGGCGAGTTTGTCTCCCTGATCGGCCATTCCGGCTGCGGCAAATCCACAGTCCTCAATATCGTGGCGGGCCTGCTCCAGGCCACCAGGGGTGGCTGTGTTCTGGATGGGCACGAGGTCAACTCACCGGGGCCGGAGCGGGCCGTGGTGTTCCAGAACCACGCCCTGATGCCATGGCTGACGGTTTACGAGAATGTGGAACTGGCGGTCCAGCAGGTCTTTCGAAGGTCCATGGCCAAACAGGAGCGCAAAGACTGGATTAACCACAACCTGGAACTGGTGAACATGGCCCACGCCGCCAATAAGCGGCCGGGGGAGATCTCCGGGGGTATGGCGCAGAGGGTGGGAATTGCCAGGGCACTGGCCATGAAGCCCAGCGTGCTGCTGATGGACGAGCCGTTCGGGGCCCTCGACGCTCTGACCCGGGCCCACCTGCAGGATTCGCTGATGGAAATCCAGCAGGACCTCAACAACACCGTGATCATGATTACCCACGATGTCGACGAAGCCGTGTTGCTCTCGGACCGCATCATCATGATGACCAACGGCCCGGCGGCCACCGTGGGTGAGGATCTTCGCATCGACCTGCCACGGCCCCGGAACCGGGTGACCCTGGCCGATGATCCCACCTACGTGCACTACCGCCAGGAAGTCCTGCGATTCCTGTACGAAAAGCAGCGCAAGCTGGAGAAAATCACGCCCCGAGCTGCCTCTACCAGGGAGGCAGCCAGTGCCACCGGGGAGAAAGACCGTCTGACTCAGGCCGCCCGTGCCTGAGTCAGACTTTCACTTCAGGACATCCGCCATGGAGACCAGGGCCCGGGCAACGTCCGGCAGTTTCTTGCCCTGGTCCATGGCCAGCTTTCTTAGCACCCGATGGGCCTCGTCGTTACCGATTTTCCGGTGCTCCATCAACAGCAGCACCGCTTTCTCCTGGGTTTTCCGATCTTCCAGCGCTTCCTTGGCACTCTGAAGCTCATCGGTCATCTGCTGGAGCCGCCGGGTCTGTTCCTGCACCAGATCAAAGATCGAGCGTCCGAACTGTTGGCCCACGCCATCACTGCCCCAAGCTTCCCCGGACTGGCCCTCGTTGCCGGAATCACAGAGCACCAGCATGGGCTGAGTGCCCTGACCCCGTTCATCCAGCGAGCCAATCAGCGTTTCCTGGTGGGCCAGCGAGTTTCGGGCCTCGCCAAAGCGATCCACGCAGCG
>JABURI010000127.1:0-24067 GCA_014762755.1 Marinobacter sp. | reverse complement strand
CACCGTTCCTGCGCTTCAACAAGGTGCATCATGCGCTGGGACAGTGCAGTATCGAAGTGGCCACTGGAAAACCCGGCAGAGCCCACGGCCCGCTCCTGGCCGCAAAACTCCTTGCCATTCATAAGGTGCACCATGGCCACGAGCAAACCGGCGATGGACGGGTCCACCGCCGTATCCGCCGCTTCGAAGACCACCGTGATCAGGTTCTGGATCAGCCGGCTGTACGCCTCTGTCGCCTCGGTGGCAGTGAGGGTCTGGCGCTCGACCTGCCGACGTAATGCCGACAGGTCCTCCAGACCGTGTACGGCACTGGCAATATGGTTGAGAAGCTGGGTGCTGACCGGGTGCGCGGTCAGGGAGTCATGCACCTCCGCCAGCGCCTGATTGAACGTAACCCGCAGGCGCTCGGCCTCCTTGACCATCGCCTTTCGCTCGGCGCCGAATTTTTCCCCTCCGGAGCCCAGGAACATGTTGGAGGCTCCCCGTTCCTGCTGCAGTCCGTGGACGAGGTTGGAGATACTCTGGATCAGCTTGCCCAGCTGCAGAAAATGCTGCAGATGCTTCAGTTCGCATTGTTTGGAAGCAATCAGATAGTCCGCTGCGGAGGGCGCGGCAGGGGCGTTTGGATGGCGTTTCGTGTTCATGACTCTACTCCGGGCAGCGCCGACGGGGCGCCGCAATTTCAGACTGTCTTGAATAAACACAGCAATTACCACGCCATTGCCTTTCCGCCTGGCTTCAATCTCGTGCAACGCGCCCCACCAGAGGGCAGCAATTTGTAGACGGCAAGAGTCTTAACGCCGCCGAAAACACGCAACCTCCTGTTTTCAATGAAAAATCAAAATTGGCACGAAGATCGCTTTAGCCAAAGTCAAGGACGAACGTCCCGGCCAAGGATACGGCCGGACCATCAGATCATTGTTGTTGGCATTGGCGCCGGACCCTCAAATCCCTCTCGGGATGCGAGGCTCCGGCTTTTTTTGTTGGGCAAAAGAAAACACGGAGACAGAGCCATGACCCGGACCCCGAAGGACACTCTGGTGGTGTGTGGCCACGGCATGGTGGCCCAGCGGTTTCTCGAAGAACTGGTCAACCGGGAGGACCGGCGATACCGGAACATCATTGTTTTCAACGGCGAGCCGGTTCCGGCCTACAACCGCATCCAGCTGTCGGCCCTGCTCGCCGGTGATACCACAGAGGAAAGTCTGACTCTGAAGCCGGAACGATGGTTCCGGGAACATGGCATCCGGGTCCATGACCGGGAACCGGTGGTCGCCATTGACCGGCGCGCCCGGACCGTCACCACCGCCACCGGTCGGGTTCAGCCATACGACTCCCTGGTGCTGGCCACCGGATCCCGACCCAGCCAGCTCGGGCTTCCAGGCGAGCAATTACCGGGCGTATTCGGCTTCCGGGATCTCCGGGATACCCGGACGCTGATCGAGCTCAGCCAGCAACATCGCCGGGCCGTTGTCGTCGGTGGCGGTTTTCTGGGACTCGAGGCGGCCGAGGGACTTCGCCAACGGGGTATGGAAGTCACCGTACTACACCGGGGCGGGCATGTGCTCAATCGCCAGCTGGATCCGACCGGCAGCCAGATACTGGCGGAAAGACTGACCCAGCGGGGTCTCAATATTCTCACCGGTGTCGCTCCGGTGCGCTTTCTGGGCCGTGATTCGGTGCGGGCCGTCCAGCTGACCGACGAAACCCTGATCAGTACCGACCTCGTGGTGGTGGCCACCGGCATCACGCCCAACCGGGAGCTCGCCGAGGCGGGCGGCCTGAGTTGCGACCGGGGCGTTCTCGTCAACTCACAGCTACAGACCAGTGATCCGGCCATCCATGCCCTGGGCGAATGCTGTCAGTTAGGCGACCACACCTTCGGACTGGTGGAGCCGGGGTTCCAGCAGGCACAGGCTCTGGCAAGGATACTGACCAGCGAAAGCCGTTCCGTCCGTTATCAGCCGACCGCTACCCCGACCCGCCTCAAGATCAGCGGCCTGCCTCTGTTCTCCTGTGGCCAGCATGCCCCTGATGACACCACCGAGTCCCTGATCTGGCGAGACACGGACACCGGTCATTACTGCCACCTGCTGATCCGTTGCGATCGGCTGGTCGGCGCCATCCTGATTGGCAACACCGCCGACGGCCCCTGGTACCAGGAGCGGATTGTCACCGCTGACAACATTGCCCGCTTCCGGAGCCAGCTGCCCTTCGGACAACAGTTTTGCGAGGCCGCGGCCTGAGCCCGCGTGCCCCATGAGAGAGGAAATCACCATGAGCAAGAAAACCCTGATCGTTATCGGCAACGGTATGGTGGGTCACCATTTCCTGGAGCAGTTCGCGGCCAGTCCCGCCGCAACCGAGTATGACGTCCTTGTCTTCGGCGAGGAGAAGCAACTGGCCTACGACCGGGTCCATCTGTCCGAATACTTCTCGGGCTCCACCCACGCGGATCTGGCCATGGGCACCGCTGACTGGTACACCGACCATCACATCACACTGAAACTCGGTGAGCCGGTCCTTACCATCGATCGTGACGGGAAGACGGTCACCACACCCGCGGGCCAATACCCCTACGACGAACTGGTGCTGGCGACCGGCTCCTACCCCTTCGTTCCGCCCATCGAGGGCAACGACAACGAACATTGCTTTGTCTACCGGACCCTCGACGATCTGGACGCCATCCGTGCCAGCGCCAGCAATGCCAAAACCGGCGTGGTTGTCGGTGGCGGGCTGCTGGGCCTGGAAGCGGCCAACGCCCTGAAAAGCCTGGGGCTGGAAGCGCACGTGGTGGAGTTCGCACCGCGTTTGATGCCGGTGCAGCTGGATGCCGACGGCGGTGCCGTGTTGCGCGGAAAGATCGAGGAACTGGGTGTCCGGGTCCACACCGAAAAAGCGACCACCGCCATCGTTGACGGCGAGACTGCCCGGCTGCGTATGAATTTCAGTGACGGTGAGTTTCTGGAAACCGACCTGATCGTATTCTCCGCCGGGATAAGACCCCAGGACACGCTGGCGCGCGAGAGCGAGCTGGAGGTGGGCGAGCGTGGCGGCATCGTCGTCAACAACCAGTGCACCACCTCCGATCCCCACATCCACGCCATTGGCGAATGCGCCCTTTGGAACCAGAGAATCTTTGGCCTCGTCGCCCCCGGCTACACCATGGCCCGGACCCTGTCGGCGGTGCTCAACGGTGACGGTGACGCCGCCTTCACTGGCGCCGACATGAGTACCAAGCTCAAGTTACTGGGTGTGGACGTCGGCTCCATCGGCGACGCCCATGGCCAGACCGCCGGGGCCCGGAATATCCGCTACAACGACGAACAGGCAGGCCACTACCGCCGCATGGTAGTCAGCAGTGACGGCAAGAAACTGTTGGGGGCCATCCTGGTTGGCGACAACAGTTATTACGATACTTTGTTGCAATATGCCCTGAACGGCATCGATCTTCCGGAAAGTGCAGAAAGCCTGATCCTCCCGGAAAGTCAGGGTGGCGCGCCGGCACTGGGTGCCGATGCCCTGCCCGATACCGCTTCGATCTGTTCCTGCCATAACGTCACCAAGGGCGATATCTGCGGTGCGATCGACGCCGGCTGCAGCGACCTCGGGGGTATCAAGGCCGAAACCAAGGCCAGCACCGGCTGTGGTGGTTGCGCCGCGCTGCTGAAGAACGTGGTGGACAGTGAACTCGAGAAGCGGGGCGTTGAGGTCAGCAAGGACATCTGCGAGCACTTCCCGTACAGCCGTCAGGAGCTGTTCCACCTGGTCAAGGTCAACGGCATCCGTACCTTCCGCACGCTGATCAGCCAGTATGGCAAGGGCCACGGCTGCGACATCTGCAAGCCAACGGTCGGCTCCATCCTCGCCACCTGCTGGAACGAGCACATACTGGCCACCGATCATGTTCCCCTGCAGGACACCAACGACACCTTCATGGCCAACATGCAGAAAAACGGCACCTACTCCATCGTGCCACGCATTCCCGGCGGCGAGATTACCCCGGACAAGCTGATTGTGCTGGGTCAGGTGGCCAAGGAGTACGATCTCTACACCAAGATCACCGGTGGTCAGCGGGTGGACCTGTTCGGTGCGACCCTGAGCCAGCTGCCGGAGATCTGGGAGAAGCTTATCGCCGCCGGATTCGAAACCGGCCATGCCTACGGCAAGTCCCTGCGCACGGTGAAATCCTGCGTCGGCAGCACCTGGTGCCGCTATGGCGTGCAGGACAGCGTGGGCATGGCGATCTTCCTGGAGAATCGCTACAAGGGCCTGCGCGCGCCCCACAAGGTCAAGATGGCCGTTTCCGGCTGCACCCGCGAGTGCGCCGAGGCGCAAAGCAAGGACATCGGCGTGATCGCCACGGAGAACGGCTGGAACCTGTACGTGTGCGGCAACGGCGGCATGCGTCCGCGCCACGCCGATCTGTTCGTAACCGATCTCTCGGACGAGGAGCTGATCCGCACCATTGACCGGGTGCTGATGTTCTACGTGCGTACCGCCGACCGGTTGCAGCGCACCAGTGTCTGGATGGAGAACCTGGAAGGCGGCCTCGATTACCTCAAGGAGGTGGTACTGGAGGACAGCCTCGGGATTGGCGCGGAACTCGAGGAGCACATGGAAGGCCTTGTCGGTACTTACCAGTGCGAGTGGAAGACGGCGGTGGAGGATCCGGAGAAGCGCAAGCGGTTCCGGGAGTTTGTGAATGCACCCGAAAAGGCCGATCCGGTTCAGCAGTGGACGACGGAGCGGGATCAGCGGCGGCCTGTTTTGGAGTCTGCCTGACGGTTTGGGGGTGGAGCACGGCGGCGCGGGGGATGTCTTTCTTCTGGGAACAAAGAACTCGCTGCGCTCAGACAATTGTTCCCGGCAGAAAGACATCCCCCGCACCACCGCGCTCGCAGACCTCAGAAAAGAACGCCGCGAGCCAAAAAGCGCAAAATGACTTGAAGGTATTTGGGAGCTTAAAAATGAAAGCACGGACTCGTTGGGATGTGGTTTGTATGGTTGAGGATCTGGTGCCGGAATCGGGTATTGCGGTATGGACAGAAGACGGCCCGGTGGCGGTGTTCTACCTGCCACACCGGCTGCCGGCCCTGTTTGCGGTCAGTCACACTGATCCGTTCAGCGGCGCCAATGTGCTGGCGCGGGGGATCACCGGGGACCTGAAAGGCGAGCCCGTCGTTGCCTCTCCGCTGTATAAGCAGCATTTCAGTCTGCGCACCGGCATCTGCCTTGAAGACGAGTCGGTCCGATTGAAAACCTACCCGGTCCTCCTGGACGGAAACCGGATCCGCCTGGAAATCCCGGCAACACAGCAACAAACGCAGGCGGCCTGACCAAGTCTGGTAAGATCACGGAAAACAAAGCGACAAGGATGCCCCCGTGAAGCCCCTGAGCCCCACCGACCAACTGTTCCTCTGGCTTGAGAAACGCCAGCAACCCATGCACGTGGGCGGCCTGCAGCTGTTTTCCTTTCCAGATAACGCACCGGATGACTATGTGGCCCGACTCGCTGATCAGCTCCGGGAACACACGCTGGTCACACCGCCCTTCAACCAGCGGCTCAGCTACCGCCTGGGCCAGCCGGTATGGGTGGAGGACGAGCACCTGGTTCTGGAACACCATTTCCGCTTCGAGGCGCTGCCCACGCCGGGACGGGTTCGCGAACTGCTGACGTTTGTGTCGGCGGAGCATTCGCACCTGATGGATCGGGAGCGGCCCATGTGGGAGGTGCACCTGATCGAGGGGCTCGGCGAGCGGCAATTCGCCCTGTACACCAAGGTGCATCACTCGCTGGTGGACGGTGTCTCGGCGATGCGCATGGTCTCCCGTACCCTGTCCGAGGATCCGGAACAACGGGGCATGCCGCCGATCTGGGCCTTGCCACCCAGAGTCCGGGAGGCATCAGGTGAGGGCGCTTCGCTGTGGCGCAGTGTCGGGCACCTGCTGGGGGAATCCGGCAAGCAACTCGGTACGTTACCCACCGTGGCCAGGGAATTGCTGAGGACCATCAACGAGGCCCGCAAGGATCCGGCCTACCACTCCATCTTCCACGCGCCCCGCAGCGTGCTGAACCAGCGGATCACCGGCTCCCGGCGGTTCGCGGCCCAGTCGTTCTGTCTGAAGCGGATCAAGGCGGTGTGTCAGGCCTATGGCACGACGGTGAATGACGTGGTCACGGCCATGTGCGCCACCGCGTTGCGGGGCTACCTGAGGAACCAGGAAGCGCTTCCGGCCAAGCCGCTGATTGCCATGGTGCCGGTGTCCCTGCGCCGGGACGACAGCTCCGGTGGCAATCAGGTGGGGGTGATCCTGGCCAACCTGCATACCGACGAGCCGGATCCGGCCGAGCGGCTGGTGAAGATCCACGAGGGCATGCGGGAAGCCAAGGAGCGCTATGCCCACATGTCCCCGGAGGAGATTACCAACTACACCGCGCTGACCCTGGCTCCTGCCGCGTTCCACCTGCTCACCGGGATGGCCCCCAACTGGCAGACGTTCAATGTGGTGATTTCCAACGTTCCGGGGCCGGGCGAAACCCGCTATTGGAACGGTGCGAAAATGGAAGGCATGTATCCGGTCTCGATCGCCATGGACCGGCTCGCGCTGAACATGACGTTGACCAGCTATAACGATCAGGTGGAATTCGGTTTGATCGGTTGCCGGCGCACCCTGCCCAGTCTCCAGCGCATGCTGGATTACCTGGACGAGGGTCTGGCCGAGCTGGAGGCCGCCGCCGGACTGTGATCAGCCGAAGCGGCGTTCTTCGTTGCGCACTGAGATCTGGTCGTTGAGGGTCCAGAAGTCGTAGAGGATACCGATCAGGAACAGACCACCAGTGAGCAGGTAGATGATGCCGGTTATCCACTTGCCCATGTACATGCGGTGCACGCCGAAGACGCCCAGGAAGGTGAGCAGGATCCAGGCGATGTTGTAGCTGATTTCGCCCTGGCGGAAGCGCAGATCAGCCTCGCGGTCCATGGACGGGATCAGGAACAGGTCGATGATCCAGCCGATGAAGAACAGGCCGAGGGTGAAGAACCAGATGGTTCCCGTCACCGGTTTGCCGTAGTAGAAGCGGTGTGAGCCCAGGAATCCGAAGATCCAGAGGAGGTAGCCAAAGATTTTGCTGTGGGTGTTGGGTCTGTCGGTCATTTACACGTCCTGGTGAGTTTTTGGATTCAGGGAGTTATATGGTAGCCAGACTTCAGTTTAGCAAGGGTCTGATGGTTTGGTGCTGGGCCGGAGGGCGGGGGCTTTTCTCCGCCGGTAAAAACAACTCGCTGCGCTCAGACAATTTTCCCGGCGGAGAAAAGCCCCCACCCTCCGTCCTGCCGAACCTCGCGATAGCGCCTGTTTGACACGTTTTTCAGGGCCCGACCTCTGGCGCCGGGTCGGGGCCGCCTTCGCGGAATTCACTCGCCGATTTACCGGTCCATTTGCGGAACGCACGGCTGAAATTGGAAAGGTCAGCGTAGCCCAGTTCGTAGGCGATTTCGCTGACGGACTGGTTGGTGTAACGCAGCAATTGGATTGCCCGGTCTTTTAAAACTCCCTCCAGAATTTCCCGGTAGCTGGTGTCTTTGTCCGCCAGCCGCCGTTTCAGGGTTCGGGAGGAAACACAGAAGCGTTCCGCCATGGCCTCGAGGGATGGCAAAGGGCCGGGGGTCATGCGCAGCATGTTGCGAACGGCGAGGGCGATGTCGCCCTGTTCTTTCAGGGCCTTTTGCAGTTCGAACTCGCATTGTTCCCGGGCCATGGCGGAGGCGTCGGCGTCGGCCAGGCGCATGCGGACGTCGAGCATGGTCTTCGGGAAGATCATCATTTCTTCCGGTTGACCGTACTCGAAGCGCACCGGCAGTTGATCCGCAAACTTTCGGTAATAGGGCGGTTCCTGTGCGCTCAGGTGGACGGATACGCCGGGTAACTTCCCGTCCTCCAGTGCGAACCCCCTGGTTGCGGCATCTTCCCGGTCGAGCAGCTGTTCGGTCAACAGGATCAGCGTGGCGCTGACGGTTTCGGCGAGGAAGGCATAGAGTTCCGGCACGTCGAATTCGGTGCACATCTGAACCAGCACCTGGTCGCCGGCCAGGGACTGGTTCATGGTCAGGAACGGGGCGCGCAATTGCAGGTAGCGGCGCACAGAGTCCAGAGCCCCTTCAAAGGTGGGGCTGGTGAGTGCGGCAAAGCCAAGGGTTCCGTGGATGGTCAGGCGCAGTTCCCGGGCGAGGGCGAAGCTCAGTCCGTCGTGGCCGGCCAGCTCCCGGGCCCGCTGGGCCATGATGGTGGCGTCGGTGACAAACACCCGGCTGTCGTTGGCTTTCAGGTCACTGGCGGTGAATGACAGCCCTTCATACAGCTGGCGGTCATTGTGGCCCAGTTTCCGGACCGTCTCCGCCAGTACCCGGAGATACACGCCGGGTACCAGGAAAAAACCGAGCATCTGCCGCTCTTTGTCCGGGGTGCTGGTTGCCATAGGGATGCCTGATTCCTGAGGTTATTGTTTCCTGACTCTATCAGAAGCGACTGGCCCGGACAGTGGGGCCACACACACCCTCTGCAGCGTCAACGGAGTCAATGCCAAGCCCGGTGGCTGTCCCATCCTGAATGATGGCCGTCCCGTTCGAGCATTCAGCCTTGCCGTTGACCGGCGCACACTGGATCTATGACATCAGCCAAAGTGCGTAAGCGCAGAGGAGTAGCACCATGCTGAATACCAAGACTGCCGGAACCACCGCTCCGGTTTCCCAGACCCCGGACCACGTTGCCATCAAACCACAACGGATGGGCTTCGAGTTCGGCGAGCAAGTCCCCCGTTACTGGCTCAATGACAACTACCTGCTCAGTCACATGATGAACGCACTGTCGGTGTTGTTTCCCCAGGGCGAGCAGTTTTTTGTGGATTCGGTCCGTCAGTTCCGCGACCAGATCACCGATCCGAAACTCAAGGAAGAGGTTCGTGGTTTCATCGGACAGGAGGCGATGCATTCCCTGGAACACGACGCCATGAACCAGCACGTGCGCGATCAGGGCATGCCGGTGGAGGAATTGGAGAAACACCTGGAGGTTGTCCTGGGCATCGCCGGTAAACTGCCCAAACGCCACCAGCTGGCCATCACCTGTGCCCTTGAGCACATGACGGCAATGATGGCGGACATGCTGCTGGCGCGGGATGACGTCCGTGAGGACATGCATGAGTCCATGCGTCCGCTGTGGGTGTGGCACGCGATCGAGGAGACCGAGCACAAGGCGGTTACCTACGATGTGTTCCAGCAGGTCGGCGGCACCTACGCCGAGCGTTCTTTCTACCTAGCGTTCAGTACCGCCGCCCTGGGGGTGATGGCCACCTACTTCACCACGCGGATGATGCTGAACGACCGAAAGGGCTTTTCATTGAAGGACACCGGCAAAGGCCTGTGGCGCATGTGGGGTAAGAACGGCACTTTCTCCAGCCTGATTCCTACCTGGCTGGAGTACTTCAAGCCCAGCTTCCATCCTTGGGATCACGATAACAGCGAGCTGATCGCGCAGTTCAAGGAACAGATCCGGGATCACATTGCTCCCCAGTACCGCAACGGTAACCGTCGCACGCTGCAGTAAAACGGGGTCAGTCGGGCCGGGCAGGCGCCAGGCCCGACTGTACCACCTCGCCCTTCCGCCAGAGCCGCCATTCACCGGGCTGGTAGATATCCCAGGTTTCATCGGTGGTCAGCGGCTCGGTCACGATTACGCTGACGATGTCGTTGGGCGTGGTTTCCGCCTCGAAATCCACCGTCACATCGGCGTCCTTCAATCGCGCGGGGCCAAAGGGTGCCCGCCGGGTAATGCTGGCCATCTTCGTGGTGCAGTAGGTGAACAGCCAGTCTCCGTTGCTCAACAGCAGGTTGAACACGCCCTGGCCGGCGTAACGGCTCGATAACCGGACCAGACGCTCGACAATGTCTTCGGTCGGGCAATCCCGGTCACAGTGGGCGCGCAGGTGGTTGAGGATGTCGCAGAACAGCGACTCACTGTCGGTGGTGCCTACCGGTTCGTAGAAGCCAGCGTTACCATGGAAGTCACTCAACTGCCCGTTATGGGCAAAGACCCAGTATCGGCCCCATAGCTCCCGCATGAACGGATGGGTATTGGCCAGGCAGATGGAACCGACGTTGGCTTGCCGGATGTGGCAGATCGCCACTTCACTTTTGATGGGATGGGTCTGCACCACCTCGGCAATGCGGGAATTCGCGCTGGCGTCAGCGTCGTGGAAAGCGCGGACGCCCTTGCCTTCGTAGAACGCCACACCCCAACCGTCCTTATGCGGGCCGGTATCACCGCCACGCCGGGTCAGGCCGGTAAAGCTGAAGCACAGATCGGTGGGGGTGTTGGCGCTCATGGCCAGCAATTCGCACATGGACCTGAAGGATTCCTGCTGGTTCGGAATGTCTTCAAAGAATACCGGCGTGAGGTCTCAGACGTAAAGATTCTTGCGGGAGAAACGTTCCACCAGCGGCTGGTAGGCAGAGCCCAGCAGGCGGTTGATGGCGTCTATACCCCAGGCGTCCGGGCCGACCAGGATCCGGGATTCGTCCCGGAGGATGCCCTTCACGATGATCTCCGCCGCCTTGTCGGGGGTGGTCATGGCCAGCTTGTCGAAACCCTTGCGCTGGGCCTCGCCGTTCTCGGACTTGCCCATGCGGGCGGAGTTGGCGATGTTGGTCCGGATTCCGCCAGGATGAACGCAGCTCACCGATACAGGCTGGCCCTCAAGTTTCATTTCCTGGCGCAGTGACTCGGTGAAGCCCCGTACTGCGAACTTCGCGGCGTTGTAGGCACTCTGCTTGGGCACGCCGATCAGGCCGAACACGCTGGAAATATTGACCACGTGGCCATCGCCGGAGGCAATCAGATGGGGCAGGAAGGCCCGGGTGCCGTGGGCCACGCCCCAGAAATCAATGTCCATGACCCATTTGAAGTCCTCGTCGGTCATTTCCCGGACCGAGGCCGACAGCGCCACACCGGCGTTATTGATCACGAGATTGACCTGCCCGAAATCCCGGGCCACCTCATCCGCATGGGCATAGATGGCATCACGGTCGGACACATCGAGCAGGTAGCTGCGCACGTCCTTGTCCCTGAGCTCGACGACGGTTTCCGCGAGGCCGGCTTCATTTACGTCGGAAATGGCCAGTCGGCAGCCACGGGCCGCCAGGGACTTGGCAAGGGACCGTCCGATACCGGAGCCTGCCCCGGTGACAACGGCGACTTTGTTGTTCAGATCCTTCATGGCGGGAGCCTCTTGTAGTGGTTTTCCTTGTATAGCAGAACTGCTGTGGAAAACCACTCTATGCCCCGGGGGCAGTCGAGCCTATGGCAGCACGTGCACCCCGCGAAAGGCAGTGTGGTCAGTCGCCCAGCAGGTTATCCAGCGGCTGGTCATAGCTGGGGGCGAAAACCTCCAGGAAATACTGAACCTCCGGCAGCCCGTCCTGCTCCAGCCGTTGCCGGATCTGGTTGGCAGCAGGCCCGAACTCCTGGTTGCCCGCGCGGATCTCCGCCTGGCACTTGAGCCACGCCGAAAGGCGATCGGCGGCCTTGATCAGCTCCTTTTCCTCCTTGGCCAGTTGCGACTCCCGCAGATACGACGAAAACGGCCCCTGCAGTTCGTCCGGCAGCAAGGCCAATAACTCCGCCTCGGCCTTGTGCTCTATGTCGCCAAAGGCCTCGCGCATGACCCTTGAGTGATACTTCACCGGTGTCGGCATGTCCCCGGTAATCACCTCCGTGGCGTCGTGGTATAAGGCCGCGGCGGCAACGCGATCCGCATTGACGTCACCGTTGAACCGGTGGTTGCGAATGATCGCCAGGGCATGGGCCAGGGTAGCCACTTCCCAGGAGTGGGTGGCCACGTTTTCCTCGATGGCATTGCGCATCAGGCCCCAACGCTTGATCCAGCGCAGGCGTGACACATAGGCAAAGAAGTGACTCACGATCGCCGCCATACCCGACTCCTTTTTACATTAAATTTAAAAGCGTGAAACTAATTTCAGGTATTTGCGTGTTAGCTTTAAACCAGATGATTTTTTTGCACCATCAGCAGGTGAATTATACGTGCGCCGAATCCGATGTCTTTGCAAGTTGCTCTTTCTTGCGCTGGTCTCACCGGTAGCCACGCCAAGCGCCCATGCAGACAAGGAAATTGTGGTCGGTGTCTACGATTTTCCGCCGGTCGCCCAGATCACTGAAAACAGAAAGGTTGAGGGACTTGTGGGAGACCTGCTCGAGGAGCTGGAAACCCTCCATCCGGATATTGATTTCCGGATCTTCCACACCTCGCCCAAACGCCGCTATCTGGATTTCGACGCACACCTGTACGACGTCATTTTCTTTGAAAGTCCGAGCTGGGAATGGCAAGACAAGCAGGCGCTGATCAGCCCCCCGTTACTCATGGACGAAGATCTCTACATTGCCCTCAACAAACCGGGCCGCGATGCGAGTTTCTTCGACGACCTGGAGCAGCGCAACATTGTCGCGCTATCCGGCTATCACTACGGCTTTGCGGGGCTGGAAACCAATCCTCAGGAAATGGAACGGCGTTTCAGCATCGAGTTTTCAGACAGTCACCAACGTAACCTGAACCTGATCAAGGCGGACCGGCCATCGGTCGCACAGGTAGCGATCATCAACGAGTCCTATCTGCAGATGCATCTGGACCAGCACCCCGAGGACCGGGACCTTTTCCTGATTTCGGAACAGCCCGACCAGACCTACCAGCTGAGCATCATTACCCACCCCGAAGGGCCCGTCACCGCCCGGGACATGATGAATCTCCTGACGCCACTGATCGAGACCGGACGTTACCAGAGCCTGGTACGGAAGTGGGGGCTGGGCCTGCCGCCTTCCCTCCTACCGGCTTTACCGGACAACTGATTGCATCCTCATCGGACATCCAGGGTAAAGGGAACCACGACGTTACCTTCGGAACCCACCTGCGCATTCCGCGCCGGGTCCAGCAGGAACAGCTGATCACCCGGAACCTCTTGGGTATCGGTCAGCAACTGGCGAACCGCCAGGCCACGATCCCGGGCCAGGTTGTTGAGTGCTTCCGGCGACAGCGTCCGCTCACCCGCGAGATACGCCTCGCGGGCCTGTGCCCAGGCCTCTTCCGACAGTTCCTTCTGGCCGCCATCGGTCAGTTCATCCCGCAAGAGCGCCAGGCCGTCTGTCTCCGGTGATACCGCGCCACGCACATTCAGCAGCAAATCGGGACGTTCCCGCAGGGCATCGGCCAGTGCCGAGAGCTTGGCCGCCTCACCTTCCGCCAGCTCAACACTGCCAGGCACAAAACTGACCTGGCCGAGATCCTCACCGGTCAGCCCCGCCATCTCGGCAATCGAGCCGAGCATGCTGAACGGCGAGGCGGCGGCTTTCACCAGCAGGTTCACGAACGCTCGCATAACCACCTGGCCAACACTGAACTCCGGATCCGACAGGTCACCGCTGATCGGAAGGTCAACCTCGATAACACCGTCCCGGTCCCGGAGCAGTGCCAGCCCCAGTTTTACCGGCGCATTCACAGCCTCTTCACTGGCCACCGCCTGTCCCAGCTGCAACCGGTCCATCAGGACGACGTTGGACGCGTCAATCCGACTGCCGGCTATCTCGTAATCCAGGTCCAGATTGAGTTTGCCGCTGTCGACGCCATAACCCAGGTAACGTCCAAAATAGGGCGACAGTTCGGGCAGGGACAGGTTGGCCATGGTCAGGGTGAGATCACTGACATCGTCGGTGCCCAGGGTGCCTAGGGTCCCCTGGAAATCCAGGTCACCGACCTGGCCGACCCGACCCTTGAGGGAGACCTTGCCCTGCTGGGGAGGGATATTGCTGATCCCGATGACCGAGCCGGAAAGCTCATCAAAGGACGTGGTAAAAGCCGGGCTCAGGGTACGGTCCGTGTAGGCCACGGAACCGTTCTCGATGGCCAGCTCGCCGATCCGGAAAATAAACGAAGGTTGTTCGTTTCCGGAATCTTCAGCCTGGTCGGCTCCGGTATCTGCGGGGGCGCCAGCGCCGGAGACCGGAATCCGCTCGACGTTATGCACCGCATCGGTCCCGCGCACAATGTTGGCCACCGGCTGCACCACGCTGATGGTGCCGATTTCCAGGCGCGCGGGGCTGACGTTGTACTCAATGGGCGCGAGGCGCAACGTCTGCCAGGACAACAGCCGGTCCTGCTGGCCGGCCAGGCGGAGATTCAGGTTGCTGACCTCTGCGGTGCCACTGAAGGTTCCGGTCATCGGTTCCTGCTGACTGTCCAGGTCGAGGTTGCCGTCAAAACCCAGTTGACCGTTGGCCACGCTCAGGTTGGCGCCCTGCTGCAGGTAAGGCTCGAAGGCGGACAGCGTAACCCCTGACCCGGACACCGCCGCCTCGAAGGTGAAGGGCGCCGGCGTTACCTGGCCGTGGAGAGCCAGCCGGCCACCGCTGGCCAGGGTGGCACTGAAATCATAACTGATCGGCTCCTCCAGCTGATGGCTCACCATGCCTGTGGAGAGGGAGATTTCCTGCAGCTGGAGATCTGCCTCGCTGGCAGGTACCCGATCCTGCCAGCGAACCGCCGAGCGGGCGACCCGGATACCGTCCACCGACCAGCGGAACGGCCGAGTGTCGGCAGCTGATTCGGGCACCGGTTCCTCAGCCTCTGCGCCGGCATTGCCATCCGCCAGCGGCGCCAGCCAGTCGATCGTTCCGTCACCATCCCGGGCCACGGCCAGATCCAGGTTATCGACCGTGACCTGGCCGACCCGCGCCTCCCGGGCGGTCAGATCAAAACCGATCTGGTCAACACCGATACGCCCGGTGGTGAGCCTGGTGGCCTCCGACTCTTCATCGAGAGCGACCGCCAGGTCCGCCAGCGACACCTCACCATTCTCGGTAGCCAGGTAAAACACTTCACCGGCCTGGAGCTCATAGTCGGATCGGACGGTGACATTGCCCCCACGCAGGTCGTAGGGCAGATAGGGTGCCAGGAAATGTTCGAGGGTTTCATAACTGATGTCGGCAATACGCAGGCTGCCCCGGGAATAGAGCGGTGTCACACTCAGGTCGCCCTGCCACTCCACCGTCTGGCTGCCGATGGCCGCCAACAGGTAGTAGTTGCTGTCACCCGCCTCCCTCGGCCAAGTGGCCAGTTCATTAAGGGACAGATCCAGGGGTGTGATCCGGAATTCCGCCGGCTCCGCCTGGCTGAAATCCCGGAACAGGAGTTCGCCCCCATCAATGGCGAGCTTTTGGAAAAACAGCTTCGGAGGCCCACTGTCCTCACCGGACGCCTGGGGCTCTGGATTGGCGGCCTGCCGGGATGCAGGGTGGGCCGCCTGCCAGTCACGGGCAAAATTGATGCCGTAGTCTTCGAGCAGGTCTACCCGGATATACGGCTCCTGCAGGCGGATTTCCTGGAAGCCGACGATGCCCCGGAACAGCTGGAAAAAACTAAGGTTCACGAACAGCCGGTCGAAGCCCAGGACCCTCTCGCCTTCACTGTCGTTGGCAGACAGTTGCGTCGCTTCCACCGTCAGGGCAAACGGATTGACGGAAAGGTCTGTCACCTGGCCCTGCCAGCCCATCTGCTGGTCCAGCTGTTCCGGGATGGTGCGCTTGAGCCACCAGGGCAAAAGCAGGAATCCTGCCAGGGCATAAAGAACAACCAGAACGAGGACTGCAATTGTCAGATTCCTCGGTAGACGACTGCTTTGACGGCTCCGGGCCACGAAACTCTCCTTTGTGATCGGCGGACAACCGGGGCTGGATCAGCCCCCTGCCTGACACAAGGATAGTCGGCCCGGTGCCTGTTTGTCAGCTCGCAGCGTTCTGACCCGGCAAAACGAGGTCCGGGTCAGCCTTCACATTGTTGAACCGGCCAATTTGTGCCAGATCCCGGGGAACCATTGCGGCCCGGACCAGTTTACGACTGGAGTTACCCGTGAGCGGGAACACCGACTGACCGGCACGCCAGGTCACCGGCATGGCTGAGGTGCCGATGCGCTGGTCCAGTTCCCTCAGGCGCTTGTACATGAAACCATACTCGGGATCGGAATAATCCGGCACCATCAGGAAGAATGTACTCGCGGAATACCGGGCCATGTACACCGGCTCCGGGGTCAGATCCCTGATCGCCAGCGTGATTTCCCGGAGAACGGCATTCATGGAGTCCGAACCCAGGCTTCCGGACAGCTCCCGATAATTGGCGATGTCCAGATAGATCAGGGCGAAGGGATGCTCCCGGGCATCCTCGCGGGCGAGAGTGTCGAGCAGCCGTTGCTCCAGGGCAGAGCGGTTGGGCAAGCCGGTTGCCGCATCCAGAAAGGCCATGCGGGCCACCCGGGCGTCTTCCTCCGCTTTCTGCCGGACCAGCTGACCTTGCTGACGGATATCAAAAGCGGCAATGAACACGCTCACGGCCAGCAGCGCGACACAGAACAACGCCAACGGGATCCCCATCCAGTCACCGCGCAGGCCGTTGTCAGCCGCGGGCATGGCACCGTCGGGGAAGGTCATGGCGAGCATACCGGTATAATGCATGCCGCAGATGGCGGCTGCCATTACCAGGGCCGCGCCGAACCGGGCCACCGTAACGCGACCACCCTGCAAGGACCGGATCTTGCGGGAAACACCCAGCGCTGCGGCGGAGGCACCAACGGCAATGGCGATCGAGACGGCCAGCCAGACGCCGTCAAACACCGGCGGCGCTGACATACGCATCGCATACATCCCGAGGTAATGCATGACAACAATACCCCCGGACATCATCAGCGCAGCAGCCGCGAACGGTCCCGCGCCGATCTTCTCCCGCCCGATGATGTGCAGGGCAATCCCGGAGGCGAGCACCGCGGCCATCCAGGAAATGACGGTCATGCCGGTATCGAAGGTCATCGCCATGTCCATGGGCATGGCCCGCATGCCGACAAAATGCATGGTCCAGACACCGGTGCCCATAGCCAGGCCCCCGGTCACGAGCCAGGGCAAGCGTTTGCCGTCGCCAGCGGAGCCGAGCCGCGCCCCGAAAAAGAGTGCCGTGTATGCGGCCAGTACAGCCACCACGTATGAAGCTATTACAAGCGATAGATCGTAACGGGTCATCATTTTCTGTACTCATCGATTGTTGTGGGTAAAGGCTGCCTGCAAGCCCGGAGATTTACGCCGAAGGTGTGAACTGGCTCTCAAAAAAATGTAGAGATATGTAACCAGCAGCAACAGGTCATATCCCTACTGGCAACTGACACGGGGTTGTGAACCCGCTATGCTCGGAGGCCGTACCTGTACACAGTTACCGGGGCGGTTGAGCAAGACGAGGAGAAGTGGATGGACATCGGCGACATGCGTCGTGATTTTGAGAGTGAGGGTCTGGATCGGGAGCACCTGGACGACAATCCGGTGCGGCAGTTCCAGCACTGGTTCGAGGATGCCCGGACAGCCGGCATACTGGAGCCGAACGCCATGTCCCTGGCGACCACCGGCAAGGACAGCATGCCGGATCTTCGCACGGTTCTGCTCAAGTACTTCGATGAACAGGGTTTCGTGTTCTACACCAATTACGGCAGCCGCAAGGCTCGCGAGATCGAGGAGAATCCCCGTGCGGCACTGCTGTTTCCCTGGATCGGCCTGAACCGCCAGGTACGCATCCAGGGCGCGGTAGAGAAGGTCAGCAAGGCCGAATCCCTGCGTTATTTCGCCTCTCGGCCCCGGGGTAGCCAGATTGGCGCCTGGGTCTCCGAGCAAAGTAAGGCCATTACCTCCCGCGGTCTGCTGGAACAGAAGGTCGCCGAACTCAAGCGCAAGTTTTCCGAGGGTGAAGTCCCGCTGCCGAGTTTCTGGGGCGGTTACCGGGTGGTTCCAGAACGGATCGAATTCTGGCAGGGGCGACCCAGCCGGCTACACGATCGCTTCGAGTATGTGAGGGAAGGCGATGGCTGGCTCATCCAAAGACTACAACCCTGAACAAATATCAGGCGTGATGCCGCAGATCTGGCTCTGCCATGAGACGCCGGGCGGCGATCCTGAGGTTCCGGAGTGGCTGACCGACTATGAACGGAAGACCGTTGCGAAATTCGGCGGCCCCCGCAAACGGGAATACCTGACCAGCCGCTGGCTGATCAGGCAGGCCATCAGCCGGTCCAGCGGCGAGCCCCTGGCCCTCTGCCGCCCGGTACCCGGTCGACCAAATCGCTCCGAGGCACCGCCGGGGTGGCACCTGTCGCTCAGCCACAGCCATGGCCTGTCGGCCTGTGCAGCCAGCCCGGTGCAGGGACTGGGGATCGACATCGAGCCCTTGCAGCGGCATCCTCAATGGCACAAGGTGGTCAAACGCTGGTTCACACCAAGAGAGCAGGAATGGCTGTTCCGCACCGATGACCCGGGCAATTTCCTGGTCACATGGACGATCAAGGAAGCCTGGCTGAAAGCCACCGGCCGCGGTATCGCCAATAACCTGCAAACCCTGGAGGTGCTGGAGGGTTTTGAACTGTATGGCGACCAGCAGGACAGCCACTGGTCGGCCTACTGCTATGAGTGCGAGGGTTTTCTGGTAACCCTGGTCTGCCGGCAATCCGATGCCGCCATTCAGCCCGGCTGGCCCGCCATCCAGTTGCTGCAACCCCCGGCCGAAGACTTCAGCCTGAGCGAGGCGGAAAATCTGGACACCTCGTGGGAGCCCCGGATCCAGCGCACCATTCACCCGTCAACGGAGACAGAGTGAGAGCTGATATGACCGAATCCGGACGCTGTCCATGGTGCGGCACCGACCCGCTGTACGTGCATTATCACGACACCGTCTGGGGCAGGCCCGAGTATGATGACCTGGCCCTGTTCGAAAAACTCTGCCTCGATGGCCAACAGGCAGGCCTGAGCTGGATCACCATTCTGCGCAAACAACACAGCTACCGGAGCGCCTACGACGGCTTCGATCCTGAAAGGATTGTCCGCTATGGCGACGACAAGGTGGCCGAACTGTTGGCCAATCCCGGCATTATCCGTAACCGTCTGAAAGTCCAGTCGATCATCCGCAATGCCCGGGGCTATCTGGCACTGCAGGAGAGTGGCCAGGGGTTTGCGGACTTCCTGTGGTCCTTTGTGGATGGTCAACCCATCCAGAACCGGTGGCACACGCTCGACGAGGTACCCGTCACCACCAGCGAATCCGAAGCCATGTCGCGGGCACTGAAGAAACAGGGCTTCACCTTCGTCGGTCCCACGATTGTCTATGCCTTCATGCAGGCAACCGGGATGGTCAATGATCATCTGGCCGGTTGCCCGCAACATCACGAATGTGCGCAGCTGGCACGATGATCCTGTCGCACCGGGAGTGCGTAAATACCGGGGTAACACCAATTCCGGAGATTCACTGTGAGAATCACCCTCGAAGAACTCAGGGACACCAAAGGCCTGGTCGTTGACCTGCTGGAAATCCTCTCGCTGGAAGGGCAGCAATATATGGCCAGGCTGGTTATCGGCGACAAGATCCTTCTGCTGTCCGACGCCCGGGGCAAGACCGCCCTGTTCCGCAGCGCCTGGCAGATCCAGGACACCCTCGGCTCATTCAATATCCGTGAAACCCAGGTGGTGCACCCCTCTGCCTATCACGAGATGGTCGGCATGGCGCCGGCCGACATCGAACCCATGAGAGTCCGGCTTCAGAGGCAGCGTCAGTGATTTCTGTAGCACGACTTGCGGTCCTGGTGGGTATCGCCGGGCTGATCCCCTTCATTGCCGGTGCTGCCGGCCTGTTTCTGATGCCGGAAAACAGTGTGGCGATACTGGCCTATTTCTACCTCTACAGTGCAGGCATCCTGGCGTTTATGGCGGGCATCTACTGGCCCATCTCCATGCAACTGGAGAACCGCTGCTATCCGCTGTCGCCGTTGGTGACGATGCTGCTGAGCCAGGCCTTTTTCGTTACCGCGGGCATTGGTCTTTTACTGCCCACAACCGTCCAGGTTGTGGTCTATACCCTGGCCTACATGGCGCTGTACCTGGTGGACGCCCGCTGGATGAAAGTCTACTGGCCGGCCTGGTACCGCAAGATGCGCCTGGCACTCACGACAGTGGTCCTGGTGTGCCAGGTAGCCGTGGGCGCCTGGTTCTTCCTTCTCCATGGCGCCTGACCTCAGGCGCCGGTTTCATCCACGGAGGAGCCGAACCGGCTTTGCAGCTTCCGCAAGGCGCCTTTCTCAATCTGGCGGACCCGTTCCCGGCTGATACCGAGCGCATCGGAAATGACCTGCAGGGTCTCCGCATCGGGCAGGCCCAATCCGAACCTGCGGGAGAGGATATCCCGCTCCCGCTCGGTCAGTTCGTCCAACATCATCCGCAGCTCGCTGCGCCGGTCCCGCTGGGACATGGGGTGGTCCGGCGTCACCTGTTCGGCAGCTGGCAAGGCATCCGCCAGGGTCGCCGAACCGTCGTCCAGAATCGGAACGTCGGTAGACACTTCCCGGGACGCCAGAGCCCGCAGTTCACCAATTCTCGACGGCGTCGCCTCCATGGCACTGGCCAGCTCGGACTGTGACGGCGTGCGCCCGAGTTGCTGATGCAGCCGCAGCGACACTTTCTGGAGCTGACGAATCTCCTCCACGACATTCTCGGGCGTATGCACCACCCGGGTGCCCCGTTGCAGGCAACGTTTCACTTCCTCGCTGATCCACCAATAGGCGTAGGTGGAAAAACGAAATCCCTTGATCGGATCGAACCGTTCCACTGCCTTGATCAGCCCGACGTTGGCGTCCTGGATCAGATCTGACATGGGAATACCATGCTGGTTGTATCTCCGCGCGATGTGCACGGCCAGGCGCAAATTGCTCTGGATCAGCTTGCGCCGGCAGGCCATGGCCAGGTGGTAGGCCCGACGGCATCGGGTAGAGAAGGCACAGGCATCGCCGAGACTGCCGATCACCTCGCGAAAGGTCTGCGGCGTCGATTCCGGCAATCCCAGTTCGGTGCTTACAATCCGGAAGCACAGGGATAGTTTCCGGGACAGACGACGCTCCTGATCGTCCGAGAGTATGTGGTAACGGGACGCATCCCTGAAGTACAGCCCGACCAGGGAATCCCTTTCACCATCGTTGGGCGGAGTCGGAGACGGTCCCAGCCTGTCATCTTTTCGCATGGCTATGGTACCGGTCTGGGTCAGAATGTTCGTGAAAGAATACGTCTGGAGGGCGCGGTCAGATTGGCCCGGTAAGGGCAAATTCGGAGGCTGGGTTCCGGTCAGAGACACCGGGGGAATGACGCGGGGATGCAGGGGATCGGCCGCGCCCGGCCATAAGAACTCACCTCAGGTGAGCCGGCCGACCGGGCGCCCGATCTGGAGGCAAGACGTCCTCCATTACCCGTGGGCGGAGCGACCGGTTCCGCCCACCGGTAATCCTGTATTACTCGATGGATGCCGCCACGATGGCGTACTCGTGGTTATGAGGCTCAATCAGGCTCGCGTGCAGGGCACTGATCGCCTTCTTGTAGTTGTCCTCATCTACCACGAACTGGATATCCACCTGGCGCATGCACTGGTGAATCGCCAGTACACTGATGTCCTCATCCGCGAGCGACTTGACGGAGCGCGCCAGGATACCCGGCACTTTCATGTCGCTGCCGATGGCCGATACCAGCGCCACCTTACGGGTATTGATCTCGGCGTTCGGGAACTCCTCCTTCAGCGCCTTGACCACCCGCTTGACGTGCTTCAGCGTGCTGTCCACGTAATGGGTGATGGTGTTGGCGTTGGTGTCCTTGGACATGAACCGCACCTTGAATCGGCTCAGCACGTCCAGGATCCGGCGGTCGGAACCCGGCTCGCCCTGCATGTCCTGATCGAACACCTCGATGGCGAACACGCCCTTGGCACCGGCAATGATTTCCACCTGCGGGGTCTCGCTGATGTAATCACCGGTGATCAGGGTACCGGTGTGCTCCGGCTCGAAGGTATTCATCACCCGCAGCGGAATCTCGTTCTGACGCAGACCCTTGCCGGCACGGGGGTGGATCGCTTCCATACCCAGGTTGGCCAGCTGATCCGCCACGTCGTAGTTGGTGCGACCCAAGGGCACCACCTTGTCCTCGCCGACGATGTTCGGGTCGGCGGAACTCAGATGGTATTCCTTGTGGATGATGGCTTCCCGGGCGTTGGTAATCACCGCCACCCGGCTGAAGGTCATCTCGCTGTAGCCCCGGTCGAAGGTCCGCATCAGACCTTCCTTGCACTGGGCATAGCCGGTCACGATGGGCAGCTCGCGGCTCAGGTCAACGGCATCGAAAGCCTGTTTCAGCTTCTGGTCCAGCGGCAGCAACTCGCTGTCGCGCCAGCCGGTCAGGTCCACAAAGCGGGCGTTGATGCCCTCCTGCTGGAGTTTCAGCGCGGTGTTGAAGGCACTGTGGGCCTCGCCGATGCCGGCCAGCATCTCGCGGACGGTCAGCAGGTGCTCTTCCAGCTGGAACTGGCCATAGGAGCACAGCCGCTGCAGATCGATCAGGCAACCGCGAACACCCTCGATGCGGTCGGTGATGAACTGGTCCGCCTGCTGCTTGAGCATGGGATCTTCAAACAGCTCACCGTTGATGTCGGTGAGGAACTTCACCAGCTTGGTGAGATCGTCGCCCCAGGCCCAGTCCGACTCGGCGTCCGCAAACAGGGCATAGACCCCCGGCTCGCCGGTCTTCTTGTGTTCAAGCAACTCGTTGGTCACGCCGCCATAGGCGGACACCACGAAGATGCGCTGGTACAGGTCGTCCTTGCTGCGATTACCAATGATGATATTGTCGCGAACGGCCTCGTAATTGCTCATGGAAGTACCGCCGATTTTCTCGACGGTATGTTGTGCAGTGGTCATAAAGTCGCCTTCGCTATCCTGCAGAATGAATGTCCCGGAAGTGCGGGCGCCTTACGACGCCTCGCTGACTCCTTCCTGCATGATCTCGTCGACACTTTCCGCCAGCAGGGCAGCACCCTTGCGCAGGTCGTCCTCACTGGTGGTGAGCGGCATCAGACACTTGATGACTTCGTCGTTCGGACCACTGGTCTCGATAATCAGGCCGCGCTCGAAGGCACGCTTGGTGATCGGACCGGTCAGATCCGCATCCTTCGCCTCGATGCCGCGCATCAGACCCCGACCCTTCATCTTGAACTCGCCCGGGTACTTGTCGCAGATCGCCTGCAGGGCATCGCCCAGGACCTTGGTCTTCGCCTTCACTTCGTTGGCAAAGGCGTCGTCCTTCCAGTAGGTCTCGATCGCGGTACGGGCAGTGATGAACGCCATGTTGTTACCACGGAAGGTACCGTTGTGCTCGCCCGGATCCCAGACGTCCAGTTCCGGCTTGAACAGCACCAGTGCCATCGGCAGGCCGTAGCCGCTCAGGGACTTGGACACGGTCACGATGTCCGGCTTGATGCCGGCGAATTCAAAGCTGAAGAACTCACCGGTCCGGCCGTTACCGGCCTGGATATCGTCCAGGATCAGCAGGATGTCGTGCTTCTTGCACAGCTCGGACAGACCTTTGAGCCACTCGGCGCGGGCCGCGTTCAGACCACCTTCACCCTGGACCGCCTCGACGATCACGGCCGCCGGCAATTCAACACCGGAGGAGCTGTCAGACAGCACCTTGTCCATGATGTCCAGTGTGTCCACGTCTTCGCCCAGGTAGCCGTCATAGAACATGAAATCGACATGGCCGAGAGGTACACCGACACCACCGCGGTGATGCTCGTTACCGGTCGCGGCAACCGCACCGGCGGTCACACCGTGGAAACCGTTGGTAAAGGAGATGATGTTGGTACGACCCTTCACCTTGCGGGCCAGCTTCATGGCCGCTTCCACACAGTTGGTGCCAGTGGGGCCGGTGAACTGCATCTTGTAGTCCAGACCACGGGGGTCAAGGATGTACTTCTTGTACGACTCCATGAAGTCGTGCTTGGCGGTGGTGAACAGGTCCAGGCCCTGGCTCACACCGTCCGCCTCGATGTACTCGAGCAGCGCCTTCTTCAGGATGTCGTTGTTGTGGCCGTAGTTCAGGGAACCGGCACCGGCCAGAAAATCCA
>JABURI010000077.1 GCA_014762755.1 Marinobacter sp. | reverse complement strand
ACCTTGACCCGGGACTGCTCAGAAGTCTGGTCCGTAAAGCGGACCTGGTAGCCGATCTGTTCTCCAACCTGCTCCCCCAGTTCCTCTGCGATCCGGGCAGCGACGCTGCGGGCGGCAATTCGGCGGGGCTGGGTGTGGCCGACCAGGCCGCGGATGCCACGACCACTGTTCATGCAGATCTTCGGGATCTGGGTGGTTTTGCCCGAACCGGTCTCACCAGCGATGATCACCACCTGGTTTTGTTCAATGGCCTCGCGAATGTCATCGACCCGATCGGACACCGGCAGGGATTCAGGAAAGCTCGCCGGTTTGTGCAGAGCCTGGCGTTGCCGCACTTTCTCCAGCCCCCGCTCCAGCCAGCCCGCCATTTTCTCCAGATCCTTCTGACCCGGCTTGCCCTTGGTGCGGGCAACGGTCTTGACGATGCGGGCAGCCTCCTGCTGATTGCAGGCGTCCAGCTGCTCCATCATGGCCTTGACGGCAGCCTGGGAGTCGGGGCGCGGGGAAGGTGCTACGGGGCTATCTGACGTGGTTTTTGGCATTGAAAAGGAGAACCGGTGTCGTGCTCAGTCGGGTTGATTCGAGCAGCACAGTCTAGCGGAAAGTCGCTGCCTTAAAAATGAAAAACCCCGCCGGAGCGGGGTCTTCAGGGTACTAACCGGATTACTTGCCGGCTTCGTCCCGCAGCTCACGACGCAGGATCTTGCCCACATTGGTCTTGGGCAGCTCGTCCCGGAACTCGAAGTGCTTGGGCACCTTATAGGCGGTGAGACGCTCGCGGCAGAACTCCTTCAGCTCGTTCTCGGTCACACCTTCCGCGGTAGGCACCAGGTAGACCTTGACCGCCTCGCCGCTTTTGGCATCCGGGATGCCGACGGCGGCACACTCAACCACTTTCGGATGGGCGCTCACCACATCCTCCACCTCGTTCGGGAACACGTTGAAGCCGGACACAATGATCATGTCCTTTTTGCGGTCCACGATGCGGATATAGCCGTCTTCCTGAATCAGGGCAATGTCCCCGGTTTTCAGGAAGCCGTCCTCGGTGAAGGACTTCTGGGTGTCCTCCGGACGCTGCCAGTAGCCGCGCATGACCTGCGGACCCTTGACGCACAGCTCGCCGGGTTCGCCCAGCGGGGTTTCGTTGCCCTCATCATCAATGGTCTTGACGATGGTGGACGGAACCGGCAGACCAATGGTGCCGATCTGGATGGCACTGTGAGGGTTGAAGGTGACGACCGGCGAGGTCTCGGTCATGCCGTAACCCTCGGAGATTTCACAACCGGTCACCCGCTGCCACATCTTGGCGGTGTCGCTGGTCAGCGCCATACCGCCAGAGGAGGTGAGTTTCAGGGAACTGAAATCCAGATCCTGGAACTCTTCATTGTTGCACAGGGCAACGAACAGAGTGTTCAGACCAAGGAAGGCGGTGAACTTGTGGTTCTTCAGTTCTTTCACAAAACCCGGAATGTCCCGCGGATTCGGGATCAGCACGTTGTGCGCGCCGGCTTCCAGCATGATCCCGCAGTTCAGGGTGAAGGAATAGATGTGGTACAGCGGCAGGGGTGCGATAACCACTTCCTTACCCTCTTCCACGGTGTCTTCCATCATCGGTCGCACCTGAAGCAGGTTGGCCACCAGGTTACTGTGCGTCAGCATGGCACCCTTGGCCACACCGGTAGTACCGCCGGTGTATTGCAGAACGGCGATATCGTCCTTCTTGGTCTCAACCGGGCTGAACTTTTCACGGGCGCCAGCGCCGAGAACCGCCGGGAGCTTGTGGGCACCGGGAATATTGAAGGCTGGCACCATCTTCTTGACGTGCTTGACCACCGCATTCATCAGAGTGCGCTTGATCGGCGAGTGCATGTCGGCAATTTCGGTAATAATGACATGCTCGATGCCGGTCTGGGGCACCACCTTCTCGGCGTTGTCTGCCATGTTGGCCAGCACCACCAGCGCCTTCGCGCCGGAGTCGTTGAACTGGTGTTCCATTTCCCGCTGGGTGTAGAGCGGGTTGGTGTTGACCACAATCAGGCCGGCACGCATCGCGCCGAAAACCACTACAGGATACTGGGGAAGGTTGGGCATCTGGACTGCAATGCGATCCCCGGGTTTTAGGTCGGTCTTGTTCTGCAACCAGGCTGCAAAATTACGGCTTTGGGTGTCGAGGTCACGGTAAGTGAGAGTTGCGCCAACAGCACTGAATGCGGGGCGGTCCGCGTATTTCTTCACGGCCTGCTCGAATACATCCACCATGCTCTGGTATTTATCCAGGTCTACCTCGCGCGGCACGCCCGCGGGGTATTTGTCCTGATAAAACTGCTCAAAATCCATCACCATCTCCTGTTTGGCGCTTCTGATTGTAATGGTCGACCAATGCCAGACTGATCAAAAAATCAACCCGACAAAAGTATCAGCCGAAAAAAAGTGGAGAGAGAATAGCAGTTTTGTAATCGATGAGGTAGGTTTCAGGCATCACACCGAACAACTGTTTTGCTTTCAATAACGTGCGGAGCACACCATGAACGACACCCTGGATACACTGGAAAACGTCACCTATGACGAACTCAACGAGGGCGATACCGCCACGTTCACCCGGACCCTCACCGAGGATGACCTTTACCTGTTTGCCGCGGTATCCGGTGATGTAAATCCGGTACACCTGGACGCCGAGTTTGCCGCCATTACCATGTTCAAGGAACGCATTGCCCATGGCATGTGGAGCGGTTCACTGGTTTCGGCGGCGCTGGCCACCGTGATGCCGGGTCCGGGAACCATCTACCTGGAACAGAACCTGGCCTTCAAACGGCCGGTCAAGCTGGATGACACTATCACGGTGAAACTGAAAGTGCTGCGAAAGGAGCCAAAAAACCGGGTCGTTGTCGAATGCGATGTGCGCAACCAGAATGATCAGCAGGTGGTTGTCGGCGAAGCCAAGGTGATTGCTCCAAAAGACAAGGTAAAGCTGAACAAGCCGAACCTGCCCGAAATCACCATCGACCGTTGACCGCCAGTCGGGTGCCCTGCCCGCCAGGGCGAATCAGGTCTCCTGCCGGGACTCAACCCGGCAGGAAATCCACTGGAAATCTCACCTTTCGCCGCTCGACACTGTCCGCGCCAAAATCAAACATGCGCACGCGCATGGCGATACGCTGCTCCAGGGTCGGATTCTCAAGCTCCGAACTGACCACCTCGCAAGCAGACACCGAACCATCCGGCTCGATCACCAGCTCCAGCAGAACCTTGCCTGCCAATGTCGGGTCCTGGCGCAGCTCTCGCTTGTAGAGGGAATAAAGCGCGGTTTTCTGGGCATCGAACACCTTGCGGATGTTGCTCATGGCCCGCTCTCCGGCAGAAGGCTTCCCGGAAGCTGGATCCACGCGGGCGGTGGTTTGTGCCGCCGGTTCGGTTCTGGCCTCGAGCTTCTTGACCTGGTGGTCAGCGACTGCAACCTCGGTTGCTGGGTTCTCCCCTGCCTCGACGCCGCCACTGCCCTTCAGGGCTTCCGAGGGGGCAGGTTCCGTGACCGCCGGTCGTGACTCCTGTCCGACATTGGCAACCACTTCCGGAGCCGGAGCCCGATCGGATGACGGTTCCCGGAGTGACGCCAGCCGGTCCTTCATGGCCAGCAGGCCGGAGCGGGAGGCGGTTTCGCGGGCTTGTTCAACGGATTGCCTTGCCGGGGCGTTGGGAGGTGGGGGCGAAGTTGGGGTCAGATGAACAAGTTCATCAGACCCCTTTGCCACTTCCGGGGTCTGAAGAACTCGTTCTTCTGACCCCTTTTTTACCGATTGCCT
>JABURI010000146.1 GCA_014762755.1 Marinobacter sp. | reverse complement strand
GTGGGTGGGGATTTCAATCACCCGCAGGCCCACCACCTCCAGCGCCTGGAGGATACCCGGGAACGAGGGCGACTCGACCGCAACGATGTCGCCGGGCTGGGTCACGGCCCGCAGGGCCAGAATGATCGCCTCCTGCGCGCCGTTGGTGGCCAGGATATCGTCCGGCGTCACCGGCACGCCGATGGCGGCCATGCGCTGGGCGATCTGGCGCCGGAAGGATTCCTTGCCGGGAAAGGCGTAATCCAGGGTTTCCAGCCCCCGGCGTGCGGCCCAAAGCGTGCTTTGCTGGATCTGGCGTAGAGGCAGGTAATCCGGGTGGGGAATGGCGGTGGCCAGAGGCACCATACGTTTCTGTTCGTCGGCACAGAGATCCAGCGTCATCTCCCGCGCGGTCACCGGAACCGGCCGGCTTCGGTGTTTGGGCATCCTGGGCTCGGGCACATCCTGTACCGGCAGGCGAACAAAGTAACCGCTGCGCTCCCGGGCTTGGAGATACCCCCTCGCCTCCAGGGTCTGATGGGCCTGCAATACCGTCGAAATCGACACCCCGAACTGACGGCTCAGTACTCGCACACCGGGTAACCGGTCGCCTTCCCGGTACACCCCTTCCTGGATCAGCGCCTGCAACTGATCCGCCACCTGGCTGTATAGAACACCCATGCTCTCTCCCCCAAAGCTTTTCAACCCTTTATCCTGTTGCATCAGATCAGCCCGGCAAGGGGCGGTACAGACCGGCAGGAAAAGAAACAGTACAGACGCCACACCCGACGATCTGTACCGGTTCAAAAACAGGTTAACTGATTCTGTTATGCCTGTCATTTAAGCAGGAGAATGGTGAGAAGCTCAACGCCACTCAAGGAGACAAAACCATGATGCATCCGATTTTTCAGGTTGACGCCTTCACCGACCGCGTTTTTGGCGGCAACCCCGCCGCAGTCATGCCCCTGGAGAGCTGGTTGCCGGATGACACCCTCCGGGCCCTGGCCATGGAGAACAACCTTTCCGAAACCGCCTTCCTGGTCCGGCTACCGGAGTCAGATGAGGCCGACTTCCACATCCGCTGGTTCACACCCACGGTGGAGGTGCCCCTGTGCGGACACGCCACTCTCGCCAGTGCCTGGATCATCTTCAACAAGCTCGACTGGGCGGGAGAGACGATCACCCTGCAGTCAAAAAGCGGCCATCTGGGCGTTCGCAGGGAAAACGACTGGCTGGTACTCGACTTCCCGAATCTGGCCTTCGAGGAGCGCCAGACACCGGCTATCATCCATGAAGCCCTCGAGGGCGCGCCGGACACCGCTTTCTATGTACCGAACGATACCAACTACATGGTGGTGCTGGAGAACGAAGCGGCGGTCCGGTCGGCGCAGCCCGATCAACGCAAGCTCAAGAGCCTGGGCAACCAGGGGTTGATCGTGACCGCCCGGGGCGAGGACTGCGACTTTGTCAGCCGCTATTTTGCGCCGGGTGCCGGCATCGACGAAGACCCGGTGACCGGCTCCATCCACAGCGTACTCGTGCCCTACTGGGCACAACAACTCGGCAAGTCTGCGCTAGACGCGAGGCAGCTGTCAGCCCGCGGCGGCCGGCTGCGCTGTGAACTCAAGGGCGACCGGGTCGATATCGCCGGCCAGGCCGCGTTCTACATGGAAGGTTCCGTACACCTGCCCTGAGGCTGGTATACTGCCCGCCGTTCACTCACACCGGCGGGCAGTCATGACAGCATCCTCGGCATCCCACTACGACGTAATCATCATCGGCGCCGGTGCCGCCGGGCTCATGTGTGCCGCCACTGCGGGCTACCGGGGGCGCCGGGTACTGGTGATTGACCACGCCAACAAGCCCGGGAAAAAGATTCTGATGTCCGGCGGCGGGCGCTGCAATTTCACCAACCTGAACAGTACGCCGGCCAATTTCCTGTCCGATAATCCCCATTACTGCATTTCCGCACTGAAGCGTTACACCCCTCAGGATTTCCTGGAGCTGGTGGATCGCCACGGTATCGAGCACGAGGAGAAAGCCCCGGGTCAGCTGTTCTGCCGGGACAGTGCCAAGGACATCCTGAACATGCTGCTGACCGAGTGCGACTGGGCGGGTGCGGAAATCCGGCTGAAAACCAGCGTTACCGGCGTCAGTGAAATCGGAGCGGACGGCTACCGGCTGGCTACCAACAGTGGCACACTCACCTGCGAAGCCCTGGTGATTGCCACCGGCGGGCTCTCGATCCCGACCATGGGCGCCACCGGCTTCGGGTACGAGATCGCCCGGCAATTCGGCCTGGAGGTACTTCCCACTCGAGCCGGGCTTGTGCCCTTAACGCTCCAGCCGGAGCTGAAAACCCAGCTGGCTCCGCTGTCCGGGATCAGCTGCCCGGTGGACGCCGAATGCAACCGCCAGCACTTTCGCGAACCCATGCTGGTCACCCATCGGGGGCTGAGCGGCCCGGCCATGCTGCAGATTTCCAGTTACTGGACTCCGGGCGATGACATCCGCATCAATCTGCTGCCGGCGCGGAAGATCGAAGACGACCTGATGAGCCTGCGCAAGCAGAAGCCGCGCACCACAGTCGCTCAGTATCTGGCGGAGTTCCTGCCCAAACGCTTCGCCGGCGCCTTCAACGACCTTCACGGCTGGACCGGCCCGCTGCAGGAATACAAGAACGCCGATATCGAAAGTGTCGCCAACACCCTGGGACACTGGACCATCAAGCCAGCGGGCACCGAGGGTTACCGCACCGCCGAGGTCACCCTTGGCGGCGTCGATACCCGACAGCTCTCGTCAAAGACCATGGCGGTTCTGGAGCGGCCCAACCTGTACTTCATCGGGGAAGTGGTGGATGTCACCGGCCACCTCGGCGGCCACAATTTCCAGTGGGCCTGGGCGTCCGGCGTTGCTGCCGGCAATGTAGTCTGAGAGCCGTCATCAACTGACCCGGCAATAACCACCTTCCAGCCCGTTTTTCGACAACACCCACTGCCACAGCTGAATATCGCGGGCCCGGAAAGCCCCGGCACAGGACAGCAGGTAATACTCCCACATGCGGTAGAAGCGTTTGCCGAGCTGCTCCCGGAACTGTGGCCAGGCAGCCTTGAAGTTTTCGTACCAGGCCATCAGGGTCCGGTCATAGTCGGCGCCGAAGTTGTGCAGGTCTTCCACCACGAACAGTTTATCGACAGCGTCGCTGACCTGACTCAGCGAGGGCAGCTCGCCGTTGGGGAAGATGTACTTGTCGATCCAGGGGTCGGAGCCTCCTAACCGGTCGTTGCTGCCAATGGTATGCAGCAAGAACAGGCCGTCGTCTTTCAGGCAGCGGTGAGCCACCTCCATGTAGGTCCGGTAGTTCTTGCGCCCGACGTGTTCGAACATACCGACACTCACTACCCGGTCAAACTTCTCATGCACTTCCCGGTAGTCCTGCAGCCGGAATTCCAGCGGCAGGTCCGGATACCGGTCACGGGCCCAGACCGTCTGCTCCTTGGAGATGGTCACCCCGACACACTCCACACCGTAATGCTCGGCGGCATAGCTCATGAAGCTGCCCCAGCCGCAGCCAATGTCGAGCACCCGCATTCCGGGCTCAAGCTTGAGCTTCTGGCAGATCAGGTCCAGCTTTGCTGCCTGCGCCTCTTCCAGGTCGCTGGCATTCTTCCAGTAGCCACAGGTGTAGGTCATTCGGGAGTCGAGCATGGCGCCGTAGAACGCGTTGCCCAGATCGTAGTGCTGTTCGCCTACCTGCCAGGACCGCCGTGAATCCTGGCGGTTGAGCAGTCTCGCCTTGAGGGCATGAAACATGACGCGGGAAGGACGCACCTTGTGATGCAGGCGCGCCCGGAGCAGGCGGTGGAAGAACTCGTCGAGCCGGTCACAGTCCCAGTCGCCATCCATGTAGCTTTCGCCGAGTCCCAGGTTGCCCCGGGCAAAAACCCGGTCGGCGACGCCGGACACATTCAACCGCATGTCCGATGGGGACTGCCCGTTCAGGCGTATACCTGCCTCGGTCAGCAGTTCCGCCATGTACCGCTCGGACGCGGGCATTCTCCGTTCCCGCAGGTTGCCCAGACGCTGGTTCGATGCAATTTGAGGCAATTCCACTCCCTCCTTGCAGATCCCCAACAAACGCACCAATACGGTTGCCGAGAAATAGATAGCTCCATTACTGGTAAACATAGCCAAAAATCGGGAGGGCGGGGTTTGAATTTCTCAATCAGAACAATAGCCGGAGCGGTCTGCCCCGGCATCAGAATACAAAAGGTGCGGAATCAGCGGAGGATAACCAGGGGCTTCTGCGCGGTCTTGAGCATGGTTGTGGTGGTGCTGCCCACCAGGAATTGACGGATACGGGAATGGCCATAAGCGCCCATGACCAGGATGTCGATATCCTGTTCTTCCTGGTATTGGTGCAGAACAGGTTCAACGTCACCCGCGCGAATCGCAAGGGTAATCTCGCCTTCGAGTCCGGAAAGCATGCTTTCCGCCTTTTTCAGCTGCTCCCAGCGGTCACTGGTATCGGGGCCGACCATCACCAGGTGCAACGGCATGCCCTTCAATACCGGGCTGCCCGCCAGCAGTTCGACACCCTTGAAGGCGGTCGCGCTGCCATCGAACGCCAGCATGGCACTTTGGGGCTCGGCGTATTCGTCCGGCACCAGCAGAATGGGCCGATGGACGCTTCGGATCACGGTCTCCAGCTGGCTGCCGATGTGAACGTCCCGGTCCGAACTGCTTTCACCGTGCAGGCCCATGACCAGCAACCGGGTCTGGTTTTCCAGTGCCAGCAAGGATTCGGTGAGCTCGTCATGACGCTGGCGCTTGGTCACATCGGTAATGCCGGCCTGTTTCACGCGCTGCTCCGCTTCATCCAGCAGATGGTGCCCGTGTTCCAGCGCGAGTTTTGCCCGTTTGCGATCCAGCTCTGCCAGCTCGTCCAGCAGGTGCTCCCGGCTGCCAAGGCCGATGCTGCCCGCAAGGTCCGGCTCTGCCGGGTAACGCTCCTGATCCAGAACATGCAGGAGCATCAGGGGCGCTTCCATGTGCCGGCCCGCCCAGGCGGCGTAATCGCACACTGCCGGAGCCGCGCGAGAGCCATCAATACAGGCAACAACGTTCAACATCTTTACCTCGTCTTCCAGATGATCTTTCAAAATCAGGCCAAGCGATCAACAGCAGCGCACTGAAGGTTTGCAAACACCTGCCATTAAAGTAAAACTCGTAAAATCCAACATTAAGAACAGATTGGATCAAATTGCCGTTCGAATGCAAAGCCCGGAGCTCCTTTTGACACATGGATGATGTAGCAAGCCAGTTCATCACGTCCAATCAAACCATCATCAACCTGGCCGTGGCGTTATTGCTGGGGGCCATCATCGGCCTGGAACGGGGCTGGGATGCCCGCGAGCAAAAAGCCGGGGAGCGCATTGCCGGCATCCGTACCTTTGCCCTTATCGGTTTGCTTGGCGGCGTATCCGGTGTACTGGCACGGGAGATTACCGAATGGGCTTTTCCGGTCCTGCTGATCTGTGTCGTGGCCATGGGCATTGTTGCCTACAGCGAGCGCCTGGAGCACATCCGCAACTTCAGCATCACGGGCATGGTGGGCATGGTGCTGACGTTCTGCTTCGGCACCATCGCGGTGGTCGTCGATCCGGTGATGGCGACAGCGGCTGCGGTGGTGACTGCCATCATCCTGGACAACAAGGAAGAGATTCACGGCTGGGTCAACAAACTCAAGGCCCACGAGCTGGACGCGGCCCTCAAACTGCTGCTGATTTCCGTGGTGATGCTGCCTCTGCTGCCGGACGAAGCAATGGGCCCCGGTGGTGTGCTCAATCCCCGTGAAATCTGGTGGATGGTGGTGATGATTGCCTCCATCTCATTTGTCGGCTATTTCGCGATCCGGGTAGCCGGGACCCGCAAGGGGATCCTTTTCACCAGCCTGTTTGCCGGTCTCAGTTCGTCCACCGCGCTGACATTACACTTTGCCAGGCAGTCGGCCCGCACCCCGGAACTGAGCCCGCAGTTCGCCAGCGGCATCCTGATCGCCTGCGGCACCATGTTTCCCCGCATCCTGGTCTACTGTTTCGTAATCAACCGGGACCTGCTTCCCCTGCTGATCTGGCCGGTTGTGGTCATGACAGCGCTGCTCTATGGCCCGGCACTGCTGATCTGGCGCCGCAACTCGGAAAAACTGAGAGTCTCCCAGCCTACCCTGAATCAGAACCCGCTGGACCTCACCTCAGCGCTGGTGTTCGGCCTGCTGCTGACCGCCATTCTCCTGCTCGGAGAATTCCTGAAGAACTGGCTGGGCGATGCCGGCATTTATCTGTTGGCGGCCAGCTCCGGTGTCGCCGATGTCGATGCCATCACCCTCTCGCTCACCCGCATGTCCAACGACTCCCTGGCCATGGGTACGGCGGTGGTGGGAATTGTCCTGGCCGCCGCCGTGAACAACCTGGTGAAATCGGGCATGGCCTGGGGCATTGGCAACCGCCGGATGGGGTTGTTGGTGGGCGGACCAATGGTGGTCTCTCTGGTGGCCGGCCTGGCCATTGCCTGGTTTCAGTAACCCGACAGAGGCTAACCGGCCTTCCTGAAGGTAAGGTTGTAGCGGCAGTTGCCGGTCAAGGGATGATCACCGGCCTTGAGGGTCAGAACTCCGTGGTAATTGCGCCGCACCGGGCCACCCCAGACCACCACATCGCCATGCCCGAGTGGCACTCGCAACGGCCGGTCACTGCGACGCGGCCCGCCAAACTGGAAAACAATGGGCAGGCCCAATGACACGGACACAATGGGCTGGCTGAAGTCCTGCTCATCCCGATCCTGATGCAACCCCATCTTTGCGCCTGGTCGATAACGGTTGATCAGACAGGCATCGGGGACAAAGTCCTCGAACCCGGCTTCCAAAGCGGCCTCTTTCGCCAGGGCCAGAAACCGCTCCGGCATGGCCGGCCAGGGTTGGCCGGTGACCGGATCCCGGGCTTCGTAGCGATATCCCCGGCGATCGGTGATCCAACCCATCTCGCCACAACAGGTCATCGCCGCGGACATGGCATGACCACCGGGAGTTTCCATATGGCGGAACGGCGAACGGGAGGCAACCTCATCAATAGCCGCCAACAGGACCGGTGCGGCCTCTGCTGCAAAGCCCCTGAGCACCACAGCGCCTTCGGCAATTACTTCCCGAGCCGGCTCAGTAGTCTCGTTGTCAAACAGATCAAAGGTCATAACTTACGACTTTGTATGGGAAAACCGGCATATCCCGGCTGAACAGTCTACCCTTAAACCGGGTTTTCAAGTAAGGATGAACAATGCACCTCAAGAGCCAGTCGGCCCAGATTTCCCTGGCTTTACTGATTGCCTCGGCTATTACCTCCGGCATGCTGGTGCTTGCCATGGTCCTGCTCGGGCAAAGCTTCCATGGCATGGAGAGCGCCAAGGTCTCGGCCGCCGGCGCAACGGCACGGCAACTGGCCGTGAGCGTTGACGACCGCATCAATGCCATCACCGCCCCGCCCTCCACAGCCCTCGCCGTTCTGAGCCATGATCCCCTCGCCACAAGCCAGACCAACGAGGAGCGGATTGAACGCCTCGGCGTACTCACGGACATACTTCAGAGCAGCGATATTGTCAGTGCTGTCTATGCCGGCTGGGGCGACGGCGATTTCTTCCTGCTGCGCAAGGTCCGCAGCTCCGGCACCCTTCAATTTCCCGATGCGCCTGCCGGTACCCACTTTCTGCTGCAAACCGTGAACCGGGACGCCGGCAGCATTTCCGGCGAATGGCAGTTCTACGATGCCGGGATGAAACTGATCAGCCGAAGACAGGTGCCCGACTACACCTTCGACCCGAGAACCCGGCCCTGGTTCGAGGCGGCCGCAACCTCCCCCAGGACGGAATTGTCTGCCCCCTATGTGTTCTTCACCACACAGGAAACCGGTCTCACGCTCTCTCGCCGCGGCACGGGTTTCGACTCCGGAGCCGGCTCAGCGGTCTTTGGCATCGATGTCACCGTCACCGATCTGGGCGCCCACCTGAACGAGTTACGCCAGACCCCGGGGACCCGGATTGCCATCGTCAACCAGCAAGGGCGGATCCTCGCGGATTCTTCCGGCCGGACCGAAGCCGGCGAAGTCATTACCGCGGTCCTGAACCAGGCCAGCAAGGAGGCCGCTGACGCCCCGGTTTCCCTGTTCAATGCACAGAACAGAAGCTGGTATGGCATCCGCGAACCCCTGGACGCACTGGCAGACGAACAGCTTCAGGTGGCCGTGGCCATCCCCTCGGACGAACTGCTTGCCGATGTCTGGGCTGCGCTGACCCGGCAAACCCTGATCGCCGGTGGCATCGGTATCGCCCTGCTGGTAGTCGCCTGGTTCCTCGGGCGGCGTGTAGGCCGGCCCCTGGAGAGGCTGACGGAACAGGTTGGCAGGCTGTCCCGCTTCCGGTTCGACACCCAGATCCGCTCGGATTCCCATATCCGGGAAGCCCATCAGCTGGGCGTGGCCCTCGACGATATGTCCAGCACCATCCGCAGTTTTCAGAGCATTGCCTCGGTTCTCAATCGCGGGCAGGACCTGAACCAGCTGTTGCGGGACATCCTGGAGCAGATTGTCCACATCGTGGGCCAGGAGCGCGGGGGCATCTACCTGTTCAGCACGCAGGAACAGGAGCTGCGCCTGGCGGTGGACCAGCACTCCGGGCTTACTGAATGCATCGCCGGCATCAACAGCACTATCGATGACAGCGACCTTATCCGGGAGCTGCGGCACCACATCGGCGGGCACCCGGTGTTCGCGATTCTCCGCAACCGCAGGAAAAAACTGGTGGGTGTACTGGTGATCGAAATGGAACTCGGCGAACACACCCACCTCAGCGACGACCTCATTGTCTTTGTCGATGAAATCGCGGGCTCCGCTGCCGTTGCCATCGAGACGCGGGAATTGCTGGAAAGCCAGCAGGCGCTGCTGGAGGGCATCATCCGGCTGGTGGCCAACGCCATCGACGCCAAATCACCCTACACCGGCGGGCACTGCGAGCGGGTCCCCAAACTGGCACAGATGATCCTGGCGGAAGCCGAGGCCAGCAATGAAGGCCGGTTTGCCAGCTTCTCGATGAACGAGGACGACCGCCATGAGTTCGAACTGGCCGCCTGGCTCCATGACTGCGGCAAGATCACCAGCCCGGAATACGTGGTGGACAAAGCGGTGAAGCTGGAAACACTGCACAACCGCATTCATGAGATCCGCACCCGCTTCGAGGTGCTATACCGGGATGCCGAGGTCACCTATCTCCAGGCTGTCCTTGAGGGTGAAGATGAAGCCTTTGCCCGGGAACAGCGTGATCGCACCCGGTCCCGACTGCAGGAAGAGTTTGCCTTCCTCGCGCAGGCCAACCGGGGCGGAGAGTCCATGAGTGATCAGGATATCGATCGCATCAGGGCCATTGCCCAACAAACCTGGCAAAGACATTTCAGCGACCGTCTGGGTCTGTCCTCGGACGAACAGCAAAGACTGGCCGGTGTTCCCGAACCTGATCTGCCAACCACCGAAAGTCTGCTGGCCGACAAGCCCGAACATCTCCAACCCTGGGGAGATCACCGCCCGCCGGTGGAGAAAGATGATCCCCGAAACGTCTGGGGCTTTGACATGAAACTGCCCGAACATGCCTACAACCGCGGCGAGGTCCACAACCTGATCGTCGCCAAAGGCACCCTCACCGAAGAGGAGCGGTTCAAGATCAACGAGCACATCGTCCAGACCATCTGCATGCTCGATGCCCTGCCACTGCCCGACCGTCTGGCCAATGTGCCCCGCCTGGCCGGCACTCACCATGAACGGATGGATGGCCAGGGTTATCCCTGCGGGCTGACCGCCGAGCAGATGGGCATCCCGGAGCGCATCATGGCCGTGGCCGATGTGTTCGAAGCCCTGACCGCCGTCGACCGGCCCTACAAGGAAGGCAAGACGCTGACCCAGGCACTGACAATCATGGCCGGCATGGTCGATAACGGCCACATTGATCGTGACACGTTTGAGCTGTTTGTCCGCTCCGGCACTTACCGGCGTTATGCAGAGCAACACCTTCAGCCGGAACAGATCGATGAGGTGGATGAAAGCCAGTTCATGAATCGGAACTGAAAAACCCGTATATTCTCAAGTCGTATTTTTGCTGGACCAAGGACAACCTGATGCTGTTTGCAATCATTATCGGCGGCCTGATCGGCTATGCATTCGGAAAATTCACCGGATTTCTCATCGGTGCCGCCCTCGGCGCATTTCTGTTCAATCGCGCCAAAGCCCGCCTGATTGGCAAGCTCCAGAATATCCAGAGCGGATTCCTCGAATCGGTGTTCGCGGTGATGGGCGCACTGTGCAAGGCGGACGGGGTGGTCACCCGGGATGAAATCCAGATGGCCGAATCCATGTTTGCGCGCTTCCGGCTCAATCATAAGCAGCGGGAAGCCGCCAAACAGGCTTTCAACCGGGGCAAATCAGCGGATTTTGACCTGGACGCGGAACTGGACCGGTTCATGCGGCTGAGTGCCCGCCAGCCGGCCCTGCTGCAGATGTTCCTTCAGGTGCAGGTGTCCGCCGTTGCCGCCGACGGCGTCGTCCATCCGGAAGAACACCAGATGCTGGTGCGCATTGCCCGCCGGCTGGGGCTGCCGGAAAGCCAGGTCGACCAGCTCGAAGCCATGCTGCGTGGCGCCCATACCGGTCAGGCGGGTGCCGGACAGCGCTCCACCAGGGATCAGCTCGACGATGCCTACAAGGCACTGGGCGTCTCACCGTCCGCCAGTGACGAGGAAATCAAGAAGGCCTACCGCAAACTGATGAGTGAAAACCACCCGGACAAACTGGCCGGCAAGGGCCTGCCCGAGAGCATGCGGGAAATGGCCGAGGAGCGCACTCGCGAGATCAGTCACGCCTACGACGTCATCAAGGACGCCCGTAAGAAAGCTGGATAATCCTCACAGCCAGCGCGGCACCCGGTTCCGGTATTGCTCGTAAGCCTCACCGAACTGACGTGCCAGCGCTTTCTCCTCCTCCCGCGCCTGCCGCACAATCACGGTCACCCCGGTAACCAGGCACACCAGAGAAAATACGCTGGGCACTGCCAGGAAGAAACCCAGCTGACCGGCGATGACGGCCATGAACAGCGGATTGCGGCTGCGGGCGAACGGGCCTTCCGTCAGCAGTTTCTGGCGTCGTTCCCCGGCGTCAATGCCGGAGCGCCAGTCCTCATGCATATAGGCCTGCAGGTAGTTCACAACCGCAAAGGAACCCAGCAGCAACAGCATGCCTGCCAGCAGGATCGGCCAGTGATACAGCGGGCCGAATACCCCGAGCCATGGATCGATGTCGGCAAATATCCGAACCACGCAAACGCCGAGAATGGCCGCCCGGAACAGATTGAAGGTATGGCGGTGCCACCAGGAGGCGGAGCCGCGCTTGCCGTAGTTGATGTGGGAAAACCTGAGCCGGTCATAGAGCCCGAGCGTCCGGCCGGCAAATTGCAGGCCGATCATCAGGAAAAAGATACCCAGGAAATGCCGGACAAGCGGTTCGATAAGATCCATCAGGTGCGCTTACTGCGAAGTTGATCTGCAAGCTTATTATCTGAAACCACTCATGAAAAGAGTCTTTTTACTTCCTGAAATGACATATCGTCACGTTATGGAATGGGATAGAGTTGCAGGAGAATTCTGAAGGAGCTGATCCGATGTCCAGCCAAGACCTGCCGCAGACCGTCCACGCCTTTTCCGATGACGCCCTGGGCCACGATGATGCCACCGGACTGGCACAACGACTCCGCCGCCGGGAGGTCTCCAATACCGAGGTAGCGGAAGCGTCGATCCGGCGAGCGCGGAGGGTCGAGCCACAGCTGCATGGTGTGGTGGCGGAAAGCTATGACCAGGCCCTGGAGGCGGCAAGACGTCTGGACAGTGAGCGCCCTGGCGGCAACCCCGGGTTCTTCCGGGGTGTTCCCACGTTCATCAAGGACAACCTCAATGTGGCCGGGTTGCCGACCCGACATGGTTCGGCCGCTATCCCGGGCAACACCGCGCGGGACACCAGCCCCTTTGCCCAGCAAATGCTGGTGCAGGGTTACGTGTGTCTGGGCAAGAGCTCGATGCCCGAGTTCGGCTTTAACGCCACCACCGAGCCGGCGCACGCCGAACCGACCTGCAATCCGTGGAACCTGGCCTATTCCACGGGCGCATCTTCCGGTGGTTCAGCGGCCCTGGTGGCGGCCGGTGTGGTGCCGGTTGCCCACGCCAACGATGGTGGCGGTTCGATCCGCATTCCTGCCGCCTGTTGTGGTCTGGTCGGACTGAAATCCACTCGCGGCCGCTTGGTGGACAACGATGCGGTTCATTCCCTGCCCATCAACATCATCAGCGATGGCGTCGTCAGTCGTTCGGTAAGGGACACGGCGAACTTCCTGGCAGAGGCGGAACTCTGGTTCAGCAACCCGAAGCTGCCGGCTGTCGGCCGGGTCGAGGGCGCTTCAGGCAACAACCTCCGGATCGGGCTGGTGCTCGACTCGATCAACGGCCACCGGACCGACGATGCGACCCGAAAAACTGTGGAGACTACTGCCCGGCGGCTCGAACGTCTCGGTCATCAGATCGAACCTGTTGCGGTACCCGTGCCGGAAACCTTCCCCGATGATTTTGCCCTGTACTGGGCCCTGCTCGCCTTTGGTGTGAAGGCCAACGGCCACAAACTACTCAATCCCGCGTTCGACAAACGCCAGGTGGACGGCCTCACCAACGGCCTGGCGAAGATGTTCAAACACAACTTCTGGCGCCTGCCCGGAGCCCTGTGGCGACTCAGGCGCTCGGCGAGGGATTATGCCCGGGCCATGGCCGGCTACGACGCGGTACTGACCCCGGTGCTGGGCCACACCACCCCACCCCTGGGCCATCTGAGCCCCGATGTGCCCTTCGAGACCCTGTTCGATCGGCTCACCCGATATGTCAATTTCACCCCACTCGCCAACGCCACTGGCGCGCCGGCCATTTCGCTGCCGGCAGGACTGTCAGAGGATAATCTGCCGGTGTCGGTCCAGTTGATGGGCAAGCACGGAGGGGAATCTACCTTGCTGGACCTCGCCTTTGCCCTTGAGTCGGAGCAGCCCTGGCCCGGGCTGTGGCAACAGAGACAGTCGGTTCAGACCGAGGGAACCGCTCCGGCCGGCGGGTAACGGAAGCCCGCGAATACCGTCGACATCACCTGCAGAAAACTCTGCTCCAGCGGAGCCTCGAAGGTCATCAGGTTGCCGGTCACCGGGTGGACAAAAGCCATCCGTGTGGCGGCCAGCATCAGCCGCCCTTCCCCGAAGCGTTCGGCAAAGTAACGGTTATGCCGCCCGCGCCCGTGATTGGCATCGCCAATGATGGGATGACTGATGTGTTTCATGTGACGGCGCAGCTGATGTTTTCGACCGGTTTCCGGGTACAGCTCGACTATGGCGTAGCGGCTGGTCGGGTATTTCTCGATGGCCACCTGAATCTCGGTGGTGGCCAGGGTGCGGTACCGGGTCCGTGCCTCCCGGACGGGCTGTTCCTGCCCTTTCAACCGCCGGTCGTCCGGCTCCTCCCGCAATGGGTGATCGATCTCACCCTCACCGGGCGGCCAGCCGCGGACCATCGCCAGGTAGGTTTTGTGTACTTCACCAGACATCATGGCCAGACCGAGGCGGCGGGCGGTTTCCGGATCCCGGGCGAACACCAGAATCCCTGAGGTGGGCCGATCCAGACGGTGCACCGGGTAAACATGTTCGCCACCGTTAAGCGAGCGGGCGTACTGCAGGGCGAACTCGGTTTCATGCTTGTCGATGGGGCTGCGGTGCACCAGAAGCCCGGCGGGTTTGTGGACCACCAACAACTGTTCGTCCCGGTACAGCTCCAGCAGTGGGTTCTCTGTCGTCATGACACTACCCCGCCTCCGGCTGCAACCGGCCGGTGAGCTGCCGCACTTTCCGCCCGGTCTTCTCACCCAGCACCAGCAAGGACGGCGTCAGCAGCAAGGTCAGGATGGTCGCAAAACCCAGACCACCGGCAATGGCGCTGGAGAGCTGGGTCCACCATTGGGTGGAGGGCGCACCAAGGCCCAAAGACGGACTGAGCAGATCGACATTGATGCCCAGGACCATCGGCATCAGCCCTAGAACTGTCGTGATTGCCGTCAGCAGCACCGGCCGCAAACGCAGGCACCCGGTTTCCAGTGCCGCTTCATAGGGCGCCAGCCCGTCCCGGCGCATCTGATTGTAGGTGTCGATCAGGATGATGTTGTTGTTCACTACAATGCCCGCCAGGGCAATGATCCCCATGCCGACCATCACGATGCCGAAGGGTTGGCCGTTGAGCAACAGCCCGATCAGCACACCAGCGGTGGACAACACGATGGCCGAGAGAATCAGAAAGGTCTGGTACAGCGAGTTGAACTGGGTCACCAGAATCAGCAGCATCAGGCCGATGGCGACCAGGAACGCGGTGGTCAGGAACGATGCCGCCTGCTGCTGATCCTCGCTCTCCCCCGCGAACGCAACGGTGACGTCCTCCGGCGGTTCCGGCATTTGGTCCTGCAGCACCCGCAGCATTTCTTCCACCTGCCGGCCCGGTGCCAGATCCGACTTGATGGTTACCGTGCGCTGACCATCAACCCGCACGATGCTGCCGGTCTTGTCTCCGGGCTCGAGACTGACGAACTCGGAGAGTGGCACCTGCCCCCGGGAGGTATTGATGGTCTGACGCTCCAACTGATCCAGCTCCCGCCAGTTGTTGGGAACCCGCACGGCGATGTCCACCTCGTCCCGGACATCCTCCGGCCGATAGGAGGCCAGCACCAGGCCGTTGGTCACCAGGCGCACTGCACTGCCGATACTGAGCACGTCGGTGCCGAAGCGCGCCGCCGCTTCCCGGTCGACCTTGAGCTGCCACTCAATGCCCGGCAGGCTGCGGTCGTCCTCGATTTCCAAGAACCCGTCGAGGGCGCGCATGCGCGCCTGAACAGCGTCCACAAAGCCATTGAGCTGGCCGTTATCGCGACTGCTCACCTGGATCTCGATTGGCTTGCCCTCGGCCGGCCCGCCCTCCTGTTTGCGGAATTCCAGCTCGATGCCGGGGATATCGGCCGTCCGTTCCCGGAAGTCCTCCAGAATCGCGCTGGCAGGTCGGCGAGTGAACCAGTCGGTGAACTGGAACTGCAGCACCCCGATGACATCCGGCGCCATCCGGGTGTTGTTATTGAGCATGGACCGGGCGTAGAGCGCCTTCACCTCAGGCATCCCCTGCAGACGCTGCTCTACCTCCCGGACAATGGCATCACGCTCCCAGACCGACAGATCGCCCCGGGCCCGGACCTGAACCTGGGCCGAATCCGGCTCCACACTGGGGAAGAACTCCACGCCATGGTTGAAGCGGGCGTAGGCCGCGTAGATCACCACGATCACCAACAGCACGCCCACGAGGGTGAATCCCGGGAACTGCAGCAGGCGGGACAATACCAGCTGGTACCCGGCCATCATGCGCCCATCGGCATGGGACGCCCGGGCCCGGCGACCGCCACTGACGCCACCGAGCACCGGCAGGAAGACCAGGGCCATAGCCAGGGACGCACTCAGGCAGATGATCACGGTGATCGGCAGGAACTTCATGAACTCACCGACAACGCCCGGCCAGAACAACAGCGGCACGAACACCGCCAGGGTGGTCGCGGTGGAGGCGATAATCGGCCAGGCCATGCCGCTCGCTGCCTCGGCCCAGGCGGAACGCACGGTGCCACCCTCAGAGAGGTTTCGGTCCGCCAGCTCGGACACCACAATCGCGCCGTCCACCAGCATGCCGGCCACCAGAATCAGGCTGAACAACACAACGATGTTCAGGGTGAGGCCCATACCCCAGATCACCAGAATCCCGGTGAGGAAGGCGCCGGGAATAGTGAGTCCGACCAGCAAGGCCGAGCGCGGACCCATGGCAGCGATCACCACGATGATCACCAGGACGATGGCCGTCAGCACGTTATTGAGAAGATCCGAGAGAATGTCCTGGACCTCGTCCGACTGATCCATGATGTAACGGATATCGAGGCTCTCCGGCAGCCGAGGGCGGGCCTGCTCGATCAGTTCCCGAACCTGGTCCACGGTTTCGATGATGTTGGCGCCGGAGCGTTTGGACACTTCCAGCACCAGCGCAGGCTCACCATTGATGCGGGCAAATCCGGTGGGATCCTTGAACGTGCGCTGGAGCATGGCGACATCACCGAAGGTCACCACGGTATCACCATCCACTTTCACCGGCATGGACATGACATCCTCGATGTTCTCGATCACGCCCGGCACCTTCAGGGCCATGCGACCGTTACCGGTATCCAGGGAACCCGCGGCCACCAGCTGGTTATTGCGGGCCACCAGGGAGGCAAGCCGGTCAAAGTCGATGCCGTAGCTTTCCAGCACCTGGGGATCCACCACGACTTCCAGCTGATCTTCCCGGTCACCGCCAATCTCCACCTCCAGCACCTCGGGAATGGCCTCGATGGCGTCCTGGAGCCGCCGGGCGATGGTGATCAGTTCCCGTTCGGACAGCGGTCCGGACAGACCCACCGACAGCACCGGGAACAGGGACACGTTGATCTCGTTCACCCGAGGCTCGTCCGCCTCCTCCGGCAGCTTGGTCCGTGCGGTATCCACCTTTTCCCGAACGTCCTGGAGTGCCATGTCCGGATCAAAGCCGGCATCGAACTCCAGCATCACCGATGCATGGCCCTCGGAGGCCGTACTGCGCATTTCCTTGATGCCTTCGAGGGAGCGCAATTCCTGCTCCATCGGTCGCACCAACAGGCGCTCGGCGTCTTCCGGGCTGATGCCGTCCAGGGTCATGGAGACATAGATAATCGGAATGGTGACATCCGGATTGGCTTCCTTGGGAATGGTGTTGAACGCCGCAATGCCGCCGACTATCAGGAACAACAGGGTCAGCAGCGTCGTCCTGCTCCGATCCATGGCAGCAAAGATCAGGTTCCGCATACGAATCAGCCCCTGTTGCCCGAACGGTCGACAGGAATCACTTCCTCGCCTTCGCTCACGAAGCCCCCGCCCCGGGTGATCAGACGGATCTCATCAGGGAGTCCCGTTACCCAGGCGCCCTCGGTGGACACGCTCAGTAACCGGACGGTTTCGAAGACCACCCGGTTATTGGCGCCCACATACTTGATACCTGGCCGGCCGTCATCGCCAAGACTGAGGTAGGCCGGAGAGATGAACATGGCTTTGACTTCCGGCAGCGAGATCCTGAGGCTGGCGCTGCCGCCGGCAACCCGTTTCAGATCGGGGTTCTCCACGGCAATCTCCACGGCAAAACTGCGGGTCTGGGGGTTGGCTGCACTGGCAACGAAGGTCACCACCCCCTGAAGCTGCCCGCCATCCAGCAGGTCAATCCGGACCCGCTGGCCCACCGATACCTGGCTGACCGACTGCTGCGGAACCTGACCGGTGGCTTTCAGGCGGTCGATTCGCACCAGTTCAAACAACGGTGAACCAACCTGCACCAGGGAACCCGGGTCCACATGACGGGCGTTGATGATGCCGTTGAATGGCGCAGTCGGCGTCAGATGCTGTACGGCCAGGCGGGCTGAGGTGAGCTCGGCACGGGCGGCAGCAAGCTCGCTCTCCAGGTCCAGCAACTGCGACCGGGACGCAAAATTTTCGGTACTTAGTCGGCGAGCCGCCGCCAGGTCCGCCTCCAGCTGCTTCACCCGGGCATTCCAGCGCTCCACCAGGGCCGTGCGGCCGTCATCGGAAAGACGAACCAGGACCTGCCCTTTCGTCACGCGTTCCCCGAGATCGGCGGCAACTTCTTCAACCGTTCCGGGCACCCGAGCGCCCAGACTGACAGATAACCAGGGCTCGAGCTGACCCTGAAGCTGGATTCCCGGCTCGTGCAGGCGTGCCTCGAGTGTGGCCACTTCCACACTGGTGAGTCCGGCTTCCGGATCCTGTTGCCGTTCAGGGGCCTGATCCGATGACACTTTTATCTCGCCAGTCATCATCCAGATAACCAGGAGAACCACCACCAGCAGGGATAAGCCCAGGGATCCCCATCTTGCTTTCGTCATTGAATGCTCGCTGTGCCTGAATACGGTGAATCGGTATACGGAATGTGAAACCTTATGCCAGCCTGAAGAAAAAACCGGCAATTAACGGTTGCACCCGATTAAAAACGTGGGGTAGATTCTACACAGAATCCTTTTACGAATTCAGAGCAGACTGTCGATTTCATGAATCTCAACGCAGTGATTGTCCTTGTGAAGCTTGTCCTGGTGGTCGTGGTACCGTCCGGGGGCTTTTGCGTGGACAAGCGGGTGAGATAGCGACAAACCTGACAAGACACCAGAAGCCCCCGGCACCGCAAGGTCCCGGGGGCTTCTTTTTTGCGGCAAAGAAAAAGGAAAAAACGACCATGAACGGCGCACAGCACATTCTTGAAGCGTTCCACCGCCACAACATCAGCACGGTTTTCGGGTATCCGGGCGGCTGCATCATGCCGCTATACGACGCGCTGGTGGACGATGTGGGTGTGGAGCACGTGCTGTGTCGCCACGAACAGGCCTGCGCCCTGGCCGCCGACGGCTATGCCCGGGCCAGCGGCAGGCTGGGGGTCTGCATTGCCACCTCCGGCCCCGGAGCCACCAACCTGATCACCGGCGTTGCCAATGCCCACCGGGACTCCATCCCCATGCTCGTGATCACCGGCCAGGTGCCCTCCGGCCTGATCGGCACCGATGCTTTCCAGGAAACCGATGTGCTGGGCATGACCCTGGGCATCGTAAAGCACAGTTACCTGGTGGACGACGCGAACGCCCTGCCCGCCATCATGGAAGAAGCCATCGAACTGGCCCAGAGTGGTCGGCCGGGGCCGGTGTGGATTGATATTCCCAAAGACCTGTTGCTGACCGAGGTTGCCGATGTGCCTTCTCTGCAGCCTGGGCCCCAGCAAGCCGAATGTCCGGACCTCTCTCAAGCCCTCGCGATGCTGCGATCCGCTCGTAAGCCCCTGCTCTACAGTGGCGGCGGCGTCAGCCTGGCCCACTCAGAGGACAGTTTCCGCCGCTTTGCCGAATCCTCCGCCTTGCCGGCGGTTGTAACCCTGAAGGGCATCGGCAATCCGGGAAAACACAATCCATACAACCTCGGCATGCTGGGCATGCACGGCTCCCGCGCCGCCAACAAAGCCGTGGACGAGTGCGATCTGCTTCTGGTCATCGGCGCCCGCCTGGACGACCGTGCCACTGGCAAACTGGACGGCTTCGCCCCCAACGCAAAGATGATCCACATCGACGCCGATGCCGCCGAAATCAACAAGCTGCGCCCGGCCGATCTCGCCATCCAAGGGGACCTGAACGCCATCCTCAATGGTCTGACCGAAACGTTGCAGGACAAACCGCTGGCCATCAGCGACTGGCAGAAGCAGTGCCGCACCTGGCATACCACCGGCGGCTTCCAAGCGGCAGACAACGAAGAGCCCCTGGCGCCCATCACAGGCCCGGCCTTCATCCGCCAGCTCTCCCGCATCGCCCCGGACGATACCGTCATCGCCTGCGACGTTGGCCAGCACCAGATGTGGGTCGCCCAGCACTACGACTTCGACCACCCGCGCCACCACCTCACCAGCGGTGGCCTGGGCACCATGGGCTTCGGACTGCCCGCCGCCATCGGCGCCCAGTTTGCCGACCGCAACAGCACGGTGATCAACGTCACCGGCGACGGCTCGTTCATGATGAACGCCCAGGAACTGGCCACCATCCGCCGCTACAACCTGCCGGTGAAACTGATCGTGCTGGACAACCAGTGCCTGGGTATGGTCCGCCAGCAGCAGGAGCTGTTCTACAACAACCGGGAAAGCCAGATAAACCTGGACGACAACCCGGACTTCGTTGCGATGGCCCGGGCGTTTGACATCCCGGCCCTGCATATCGAACGCACCGACCAGATCCGCCGCGGCATCGAAACCATCATCGCCTACAACGGCCCGATGCTGCTGCACGTGGCCATCAGCCGTGAAGAAAACGTCTGGCCCATCGTCAAACCCGGCGCCAGCAACCGTGAAATGATCGACGAAACCCGACGCCCGTCCAAAGCCAGCAAGGAGCAAGTAGCATGAACCCGCAAAGCCAGCCATCAATACCAAGCTATACCATCAACTGCCGGATGACCCAGGAGGCCGCGGCCCTGGAGCGGCTCTGTCAGGTTGTTCGAATTCGCGGGTTCAGAATCGCCACCATGGCCGTGGAAACCGCCGGCGAGCATCTGGATATTGCTCTTACCCTGGAGGGCACACGACCGATCGCCATGTTGCAGTCGCAGCTTGAGAAGCTTCATACGGTTGCCGAGGTTGTCCTCGCTTCTGGATCTGTGGCTCGGTCTCGTTTGGCCTGACTTAGGAGTTATGTTCTCTCTAGCCTGTGGTTTGGCGGGCAGGTACGGGGGTGGGGGCATCTTTTCTTCGGGAAAAACAACTCGCTGCGCTCAGACAATTTTCCCTGCCAGAAAAGACACCCCCACCCCCTACCGACGGGCAGAAACGATATCTCTGAAGAGCAAGACAAGTAGAGAATAGTCTTTAACTTGGTGAACCCGCTTGGTACGTCGGCGCGGGGTGGTAGGTGGATTTTTCGCCGGAAAAAGGTGTCTGAGCAAAGCGAGTTCTTTTTCCAAGAAAAACTCCACCTGCCACCCCGCAAGCCCGCCCCCAAATCAACAGGCTACAAAGGCGGGAACTCTGAGGTTACCAGGCCTTATAAGGCAGGAACTTCCCGTTCATGGTAACCACAACGCGGTCGCCCTTCGGGTTCTCCTCCTTCTCGATATCCATGGTGAAATCAATGGCGCTCATGATGCCGTCACCGAACTTCTCGTGAATCAGTTCCTTCATGGTGTCGCCGTACACGCCGACTACCTCGTATAGACGGTAGATCAGCGGATCCTGCGGAACCGCACCGTCCCAGGCTTTCTTCGGACACACCTGCAGCGCTTCCGCTACCGGCTTGTCGAGGCCGAGGGTTTCGCATAATGCGAAGGCCTTGTCTTCGCTAAGACTGTTCATGCCCAGGGCCGCCGAGGTGGTGAACACCGGGGACATGCCGATCGCTTCGGCAATCGCCTCCCAGGTCATGCCCTTGGAGACTTTGGCTTCCAGGATTTTGGCGGTCATCAGTTCTTTGTTCATCATGGCTGGTTCCTCTCTTCGCTTTTAACGTCAGGCATTCACCGCGCGAGCGGCTGTTTCGGATTCGGTTTCAGATTGGGCAGTCGCCGGCTCTGGCTGGGCAACGCCTTTGGCAGGTTCGGCGACTTTCGGGCTGCCGTCTTTTTCCGGCAGGGCCGAGCCGCTTCGGTTAACCAGGAAGTCCACCAGGTAGTCCCGGGTCTTGTGGTAGGCCGGGTTCTGGAAGATGGTGGCCCGGGCCCGCGGGTGCGGGATGTCCACTTTTACGCTCTCGGCGATGCGGGCATTGGGGCCGTTGGACATCAGGAAGATGCGGTCGGAGAGCAGGATGGCTTCGTCCACATCGTGGGTGATCATGAACACGGTCTGGCGGGTTTCTTCCCAGATTTTCACCAGCTCGTCCTGGATCACGCCCCGGGTGAGCGCATCCAGCGCCCCGAAGGGCTCGTCCAGCAGCAGGAGTTCCGGCTGGGTGGCGAAGGCCCGGGCGATACTGACCCGTTGGCGCATGCCCCCGGACAGCTGTGAGGGCTTTCTGTTCAACGCATGGTCGAGGCCCACCATTTTCAGGTAGCGCTCACTGTGCTCCTTCACCTTTTCCTTCGACCACTTGGGCCAGCGGGCCTGAACGGCAAACACGATGTTGTTCAGGGCCGTTTTCCAGGGCAGCAGGCTGTAGTTCTGGAACACCACGCCACGCTCAAGGCCAGGCCCTTTCACTTCCTTGCCGTTCATTACCACGTTGCCGGCACTGGCTTCGTCCAGGCCAGCTAGCACGTTCAGGATGGTGGACTTGCCGCAGCCGGAGTGGCCGACGATGCAGACGAATTCACCTTTCTCCAGCGCAAAGCGGATATCCTCGAAGACGGTCAGCTCGCCGCCCAGGCCGTCCGGGTAGACTTTGGACAGGCCATCTACTTCCAGGAATGATTTAGTCATAACAGGTCTCCATTCGGAGGGTTGAGGCCGGCACCGGTCACCGGTGCCGGACGGCTCATTCTTTGTATTCCACCAGTTTCTGGGCCTTGCCCAGGGCCAGGTCCAGCAGCATGCCCACCACCCCGATCATCAGGATGGAGAAGATCACACTGGCCAGATCCAGGTTGTTCCATTCGTTCCACACGTAGTAGCCAATGCCGGTACCACCCACGAGCATTTCCGCCGCCACGATGACCAGCCAGGCAATACCGATGGAGATGCGCATGCCGGTCAGGATGGTGGGTGCGGCCGCCGGCAGGATCACCGTCAATGCGGTTTTCACCGGGCTCAGTTCGTGGGTGCGGGCCACGTTCACCCAGTCCTCCCGGACGTTGGCCACACCGAACGCGGTGTTGAGCAGCATCGGCCAGATCGAGCAGATGAAGATCACGAAAATGGCCGACGCGTCGGAATCCTGGATGATGAACAGCGCCAGCGGCATCCAGGCCAGCGGCGAGATCGGCCGCAGCACCTGGATGTAGGGGTTCAGGGCCTTGTACATCAGCGGCGACATGCCGATCAGGAAACCGATGGGCAGCGCGACGGCCATGGCCGCCAGGTAACCGGTCAGCACGCGGTATACCGAATAGGCCAGCTGGATACCGATACCCTTGTCGTTGGCGCCGGCGTCATAGAAGGGGTTGGACAGCTCGGCCCAGGCCAGCTTGATTACTTCCGAGGGCGGCGGAACCCGGGATTCCTGGTCCGCACCGCCCATCAGGCGCTCGTACTCGGTCATGGCAGCGTCGGCTTCCGGCGGCTGGGTAGCCATTTCCCAGAGACCCAGCGCCAGAACCAGGAACGACACCGACAGCAGTGCTGCCCGAACGTTCAGGGAAGCCATGGTTACACCCTCCCGATCGCGAAGCTGCGGGCATACTCTTCCGGGCTTTCCGGATCGAAGGTTTTGCCCATGATGGTGTGGGTCTTGTAGGTCTTGTCCGGCGCGGTGTAGCCCATTTCCTCCATGAGCTTGCCGGTTTCACCGGCCAGGTAGACCTGCTCGGTGATGGCCTTGTAATCCACATCCCCTTCGATGTAGCCCCAGCGCTTCATCTGGGTGAGGATCCAGACTCCCATGGAGTGCCAGGGGAACGGGTCGAAGTCGATGCGATCCGGCACGTTCTTCACCTCGCCCAGACCGTCGGCGTAGTAGCCGGTCAGTACCTGCTGGATCACCGGCACCGGCTGGTTCAGGTAGTTCTTCGGCGCAATCGCCTCGGAGATTTCCTTGCGGTTCTCCGGGTTGTTGGAGTACTGGGTTGCGTCGATGATGGCGCGCAACAGGGCACCGTAAGTGTTCGGATTCTCAGTGGCGAACTGCTGGCTACAGGCAAAGGCACAGCACGGGTGGCCTTCCCAGATGTCCTTGGTGAGCATGTGGATGAAGCCCACCTTCTCCCAGACGGCCCGCTGGTTGAACGGATCCGGCGACAGGTAGCCATCCAGGTTACCGGCCCGCAGGTTGGCGACCATCTCAGGTGGCGGAACCACACGGATCTGCACGTCCTTGTCCGGGTCGATGCCGTTCTCGGCCAGGTAATAGCGCAACAGGAAGTTGTGCATGGAGTACTCGAACGGCACCCCGAACTTGAAGCCTTTCCATTGCTTGGGATCCCGCTTGTCCTTGTGGTCCACGTGCAGAACGATGGCCTGGCCGTTGATATTCTCAACCGCCGGCATGATGAACGGTTCCGGTGTGGAGCCCGCGCCCATGGTCATGGCCAGGGGCATCGGGGTGAGCATGTGAGAAGCGTCGTACTCGCCCGCCAGGGATTTGTCCCGGGCCACCGCCCAGCCGGCGGTCTTGGTGACGGTTACATCCAGGCCGTAGCGCTCATAGAAGCCCATGGGATGCGCCATGATGATGGGTGTGGCACAGGTGATCGGCACAAAGCCAACATTGAGTTTGGTCTTCTCCAGCTTGCCGAGGGACTCCTTCACCGCCGCCTTGGCCTTGTCCATGGGGAATACGCTGCCCAGCAGGGCCGCTGCCGTGCCCGCGCCCATCATTTTCATGAAGCTCCGGCGGCTGTGGTCGTTATGGCCGAACACCGAGCGGACCACGGCGCTCTCGATCGCCCGGTCCATCATAGCCTCGGAATCCATGGCACTGTCGGAGGCAGAGCTGTCCTGGCTCGGCGCTTGTTGTAGATTCAGTGACACCGACGGCGTTTCCTGCCCGGACTTACACTCCGGACAACCGCAGGTTTTGGCGTGGATCAGTGACTGGTCACCGTCAAACGGATTGCCAAGGCTTTTCGTGGTCATGGGGCACTCTCCCTACTCTCGGATGGTTTTTGCACTTAATCGGTGCAACAAAGGTGCATCTCGGGCCCGGAGCTGAAACAACAGCGGACCGGTTGCGATTCCTGGGAGAGCTATCGCAGGGTTCGTGCCAAGTCCCATAAAACATTTAACACATTGTTTATAATGACCTTTCTCGACCAAGCCCTGATCCGGCATGGCCACGATATTTCGTAATTAACGATTTTTCGTAGCGACGACTGCGATTCTTCGTAGTTGGCACACGGTTTGTTCTGTTGATTTCAAACACCACAGGACAACCCCATGACCACCGACACTATCCGTACCGCAGAAGAAGCCACCTGCTGGGTTGACCACCTCCCGGAAGCGGCGCTACTTGTGGATGCCGGCCGGGATCTGATCCTCGCCGCAAACAGCGCCATGGGCCGGATGATTGGCACCGATCGTCAATCCCTGACCGATACCCCCTGCACCCACCTGTTCGCGGACCAGAGACCACAATTGATTGCTTTCACCGAGGAAACCCTGTTCCGAAGCCATGGCTGGAGCCGGGATTTCGTGATCAGGCACCGGGACGGCCACACCATCGAGCTGGAAATCTCCTCGTCCCGGGTGGGTCAGGCGGAATCCCAGAATTTACTGCTGTTGCTTCGGGACCGGCGCCTGTTGCGCACTCTGCGCGAACGACACGACGCCAACCACTATCACCGGGGCGGTTTGCTGGAATGGCGACGGGTCGAGGAATTGTTCAAGGACATGGAGCGCGAAAACCAGCTCATTCTGCACGCCGTGGGGGAAGGCATTTACGGTGTGGATGCCGAGGGCCGCACTACCTTCGCCAACCCCGCAGCCGAACGGATGCTGGGCTGGCGTATTGATGAGCTCATGGGCCGGGTCATTCACCGGGTGGTGCACCACTCCCACGAGGACGGCAGCCTCTACCCGCTGAAAGAGTGCCCGATCTACGCCGCCTTCCGGGACGCCAGCGTGAAGCGGGTGGGCGAAGACTGGTTCTGGCGCAAGGATGGGACCGGATTTCCGGTGGAGTACACCAGCACACCAATCCTGGATAACGGCCATCCGGTAGGTGCCGTGGTGGTGTTCCGGGACATCTCCCCCCGCCTGCAGGCACAAAAGGAACTGCAGCAGGCCCTGGAGGAGGTGGAGAACCTGAAGCACCGACTGGAAATGGAAAACGCCTACCTGCAGGAGGAACTCAGCGCGGAATACCACTTCCATGAAATCCTGGGGCAGAGTGATGCCATCAAGGCCATTGTCCGGCGGATCGGCATGGTCGCTCCCACCGATGCCAACGTGCTGATCACCGGTGAGTCCGGCACCGGCAAGGAGCTGATCGCCCGCGCCATCCACCAATCCAGCACCCGACGGGATCGGCCGCTGATCCGGGTGAATTGCGCCGCAATTCCCAAGGACCTGTTCGAAAGCGAGTTCTTCGGTCATATCAAGGGGGCTTTCACTGGCGCCGTCAGCGATCGCGTCGGCCGGTTCGAACTAGCCGACGGCGGCACCCTGTTTCTGGACGAAGTGGGTGAGATCCCCCTGGAGCTGCAGGGCAAATTACTGCGGGTTCTGCAGGACCAGCAGTTCGAGCGCGTGGGTGAGAACCGAACCCGGGCGGTGGATGTGCGCGTTATTGCGGCCACCAATCGGGACCTGAAAGCGGAAGTTCAGGAAAAGACCTTTCGGGAGGATCTCTACTTCCGCCTGAACGTGTTCCCCATCGAATCCGTGCCGCTGCGCCGGCGACTGGAGGACATTCCGATTCTTGCCCGGGAATTCCTGAACCGGGCCTGCCAGAAGTTCAACCGGCCGGTCCTGGTTTTAAGAGAGCGAGATGTGGAAACCCTCAAGGCCTACCACTGGCCGGGCAACGTGCGGGAACTGGAGAATGTCATCGAACGCCAGGTGATCACCGCCGAAGGACGGCTCGACCTGGACCTGCCGGCGCAGGATTCGGCAGCCGGTTCCTCATCGGTATCGACACCACCGACCAGGCATTTCGACGGTCACCTGATGACTGAAAGTGAACTCCGGGAACTGGAGAAACAGAACCTGGCCCGGGCGCTGGAGATGAGTAGGGGACGGGTGTTCGGTGACGATGGGGCGGCGGCGCTACTTGGAATCAAACCAACCACCCTCACCTCACGCCTGAAAAAACTGAAAATCGAACCGCGACAGTTCCAGGCAACGGATCATTAACTCTGTGAACCCGCCAGGGTATCTCGGCGCGGGGTGGCCGGTGGATTTTTCGCCGGAAAAAGGTGTCTGAGCGAAGCGAGTTCTTTTTCCAAGAAAAATCCACCGGCCACCCCGCAAGCCCGCCCCCGAATTAACAGGCTACAGAGGGGGACGATAAGCCGACCGAATCAGATCAACTCAATAGCAACGGCGGTACCCTCGCCACCACCGATACAAAGCGAGGCGACACCACGCTTGAGCCCACGCTGCTTCAGGGCATTGATCAGGGTAACGATGATCCGGGAGCCGGACGAGCCAATCGGGTGACCAAGGGCACAGGCACCACCATGAACGTTCACCTTCTCCGCCGGCAGCTTCAGCTCATTGATCGCAGCCAGGGTGACCACAGCAAAAGCCTCGTTGATCTCGAACAGATCAACATCGCCCACGGTCCAGCCAGCCTTCTTGAGCACCTTCTCGATGGAGCCGATCGGCGCCAGGGTAAACTCGGACGGCAGCCGTGCATGGGTAGCATGGGCCACGATCCGGGCCTGGGGTGTCAGGCCACGGGCGTCGGCCTCGGCGGCCGAGGCCAGCACCAGGGCCGAGGCACCGTCACTGATGGAGCTGGAGTTCGCCGCAGTCACCGAGCCGTCTTTCGCAAACGCCGGCTTCAGCTGCGGGATCTTCTCCGGCTTGGCATTGCCCGGCTGCTCGTCGGTATCCACTTCGGTATCACCACCTCGACCGGACACGGTCACCGGACAAATCTCATCCTTGAACCAGCCGTTTTCGATAGCCGCCAGGGATTTCTGCAGGGAACCGATGGCAAACTCGTCCATGGCCTGGCGGCTGATATCGAACTTGTCAGCAGTACGCTGGGCAAACACACCCATCAAACCACCCTCATAGGCGTCTTCCAGACCGTCCAGGAACATGCTGTCCAGCACCTGGCCGTGGCCCATGCGCATGCCAGCCCGGGCCTTGGGCAGCAGGTACGGCGCCTGGCTCATGTTTTCCATGCCGCCGGCAATCATGATGTTGTTGGTACCGGCCTTGATCTGGTCGTGAGCCATGATCACGGCCTGCATGCCGGAGCCACACATCTTGTTAATGGTGGTGCAGCCGGAGCTGTCAGGAATGCCGGAAGCACGGGACGCCTGGCGCGCAGGCGCCTGCCCAAGGCCGGCGGGCAGTACGCAACCCATGATGACTTCCTGGATGTCCGCCGGCTGAAGGCCGGAACGTTCGATGGCCGCCTTGATGGAGATGGCGCCCAGTTGCGGGGAGCGGACGGAACTCAGGGAGCCCATCATGCCGCCCATGGGGGTTCTTGCGGATCCTGCGATTACTACGTCGTTATTGCTCATTGCTGTCCTCACTTGATCAGGCTTTGCCCAGCACAGAGCGGGCAATAATTTCTTTCATGACTTCCGAGGTGCCGCCATAGATACGCTGCACCCGGGCATCGATAAAGTTCCGGGAGATCGGGTATTCCGTGGTATAGCCGTAGCCGCCAAACAGCTGGAGACAGCCGTCGGCCACCCGGCACTGCATCTCGGTGGCGCTGTACTTGGCCATGGAGGCAGTGGGGGCGTCGAGTTTGCCCTCCTCATACTCCCGGATGCATTGATCCACGAACGCCTTGTTCACCCGATAGTCGGTTTCCATACGGGCAATTTCGAAGCGGGTGTTCTGCAGTTGGGCCAGCTTCTGGCCGAACAGTTCCCGTTCCTGGGTATAGGTAATGGTCATGTCGAGCGAGCCACGGGCAGCGGCAACACCCAAGGCACCGATAACCAGGCGCTCCCGCGGCAGCTCACGCATCAGGTAGACGAAGCCCTGCCCTTCTTCACCAAGCAACGCGGAGGCAGGGATGCGCATATCCGAGAAGAACAGTTCCGAGGTGTCGCCCGAGTGCTGACCGATCTTGTCCAGATTGCGGCCCTTGCTGTAGCCCGGCAGGGAGGTATCCACCAGGAACAGGCTGATGCCCCTTGCACCGGCATTCGGATCGGTCTTGGCGGCAACGATCACCATGTCGGCATGCTGGCCATTGGTGATGAAGGTCTTGGAGCCATTGAGGATGTACTCATCCCCGTCCCGCACCGCACTGGTGCGGATGGCCTGGAGATCACTGCCGGCGCCCGGTTCGGTCATCGCGATGGCGCCGACCGCTTCGCCGGAGACCATCTTCGGCAGCCACTGCTGCTTTTGCTCCTCGTTGCCGATATGGCTGAGATAAGGCGCGACGATGTCGGAGTGCACCATGACATTGGTGGACAGCGCCCCGAACCCCATGCGGGCCAACTCCTCACCGACCACAACGGAATATTGGAACGGTGCGCCACAGCCGCCGCACTCCTCGGGCACGTCCACGCACAACATGCCGGCGTTGCCGAGCGTGTTCCAGAGTTCCCGGGGGACAATGCCGGATTTCTCCCAGGCTTCGTAATGGGGCGCCACCTCGGTTTCCAGGGCCTTGATAACGGAATCCCGGAACAGCGCCAGTTCTTCTTGATCGACAGCGTTGGTCATGTCGCTCACCTGTATCTATGAGATCGCTTGTGGCAGATCACGTGGGTGTTGAGGGCCTGCTTGTGGCAGACCCTGTTCGTCAGATTACTTGGGTGCCATGCGCAGTGCGCAGTCCAGACGGATCACCTCACCATTGAGAATCGGATTGCGGACCATCTGATCCACCATCATGCCAAATTCCTCGGGCTTGCCAAGACGCTTCGGGAACGGCAGGGTGGCAGCCAGGCTGTCCTGAACGTCCTGGGGCATTCCCGCCATCATTGGCGTCATGAAAATGCCCGGTGCGATGGTATTCACACGAATACCTTCCCGGGCCAGCTCACGGGCGGCCTGCAGGGTCAGAGCCACGACGCCGCCCTTGGAGGCGCTGTAGGCTGACTGCCCGATCTGACCTTCAAACGCCGCCACCGATGCGGTATTGATGATCACACCCCGTTCGCCGTCGGCATTGGGCTCGCGCTGAGCCATGTCTGCCGCCGCCAGCCGAAGGACATTGAATGTGCCAATCAGGTTGACCTGAATGACCTTGCTGAACTTTTCCAGAGGCATGACACCCTCGCGCCCGAGAATCTTCGCCGCCGGCGCGATACCGGCACAGTTGACGGCAATGCCACAGGGACCGTGGGCATCGCGGGCCGCACCCAGGGCTGCCTCGACACTCTCCGGCGACGTCACATCACATTCCACAAAGATGCCACCGATATCAGAGGCGACTTTCTCACCCTGCTCCTTATTCAGGTCCAGAACAGCAACCTTGCAGCCAGCGGCGGCCAGCGCGCGGGCAGACGCCTCACCAAGACCCGAGGCCCCACCTGTTACAATGGCCGGTACATTATTGAATTCCATCGTTCACTCCTCTTCTTGTAATCCGCTTGTGTGAAATCGGACCAGAAAACCACTTTACGTTTACGTAAACTTTATCTAACCTTAGTCGAAAAAGGAAATCGTCATGGTCGAAAAAAGAACCTTCAGCATCAGCGAGCTCTCGCAGGAGTTCGATGTCACAACGCGAAGCATCCGCTTCTA
>JABURI010000015.1 GCA_014762755.1 Marinobacter sp. | reverse complement strand
TTTATTTGTAACCCATAGTCGACTGTAAAATAGCAAACGGTCGACGAAAAGCGAGAAGATCACGAGTTAACAAACTTTTGCAAGTGATTGGCGTCCAGGTTTGTGATCTCGCTCACGGCCACAGGTCCAGAGGTGTCTTGCTTTCTTCGCCCGGAACCTCTCTGACCAGTTTCGGAACCAGGAAGCCGGGTAGCCGTTTGAGCAGCTGCCGCACCAGTTCGCGGGCCTCATTATCGCCCACGTCGAAGTGATGTGCGCCGGCAACAGGGTCGAAGGCATGCAGGTAGTAGGGCATGACTCCGGCCGCAAACAGGGTTTCACTCAGGTCTTCAAGGATGTCCGCCGTATCGTTGACGCCCCTGAGGATAACGCTCTGGTTCAGCAGTGTGGCTCCGGCCGCGCGCAGGTAACCAAGGGCCCGGCGGGTCGGTGTATCGATCTCGGCCGGGTGGTTGATATGCAGCACAATGACCACCTGCAGCGGCGAGCTGCTGATCCACTTGAGCAGGGCGTCGCACACACGCTGGGGAATCACCACCGGAAGCCGGGTATGCAGCCGGATCCTCCGGATGTGGGGCACCTTGGCGATATCCTCTGCCCAGCGGGCAAGCAGCCTGTCATTGACCGCCAGCGGATCGCCCCCGCTGAATATGACCTCATTGATCTCCGGGCTGTCTGCGAGCGTGCGCAGCACCTGCTCCCGGTCCTCCGGGGTGAGGCGCTGCTCTTCATAGGGGAAATGCCGGCGGAAACAATAGCGGCAATTGACGGCACACTGGCCGGTGACCATCAGCAGCGCCCGGCTACGATATTTTCGGATCAGCCCGGTGGTCTGGATGGCGCCGTCCTCCTGCAGAGGATCCCGGATGAAACCGGACACCTCGGCCGTCTCCTCCAGTCGCGGCAGCACCTGGCGCAGCAGCGGGTCGTCGGGGTCTCCGGGCGTCATGCGGGCGATAAAAGGCTCCGGTACCCGGATCGGAAACAGCCGGTGGCCGGCCCGCGCGCCCTCCAGCCAGGATTCGGAAGGCAGAGTCAGCCGCTCCAGCAGGGCCTCGGGCGTGGTGACCGAGCCTGACAGCAGCTCCTGCCAGCTACGGGAATCCTGTTCACAGATGTGGGCTTCTATACGGGCGGGGGTTCGCTGTATCATAGCGACCTTTGAAATTTTAACGACATTGTGTCAGGTGGACATTTCATGGCTTCATATTCTACCAACGAATTCCGCGGCGGTCTTAAGGTTTTGCTGGATGGCGACCCCTGTATCATTCTCGAGAATGAGTTCGTAAAGCCGGGCAAGGGCCAGGCCTTCAACCGGGTAAAACTGCGCAACCTGATGACCAACCGCGTCTGGGAGCGGACCTTCAAGTCCGGTGAAAGCCTGGAGGCGGCCGACGTTATCGACCAGGACATGGAATACCTGTATACCGACGGTGAGTTCTGGCACTTCATGAAGACCGACGGTTCCTTCGAACAATACCCGGCTGATGCCAAGGCCGTGGGCGATACCGTCAAGTGGCTCAAGGAACAGGACGTTTACACCGTAACCCTGTACAACGGTGCGCCCCTGACCGTGACCCCGCCGAATTTTGTCGAGCTGGAAGTGGTGGATACCGATCCGGGCATGAAGGGTGACACCGCCCAGGGCGGTTCAAAGCCGGCGACCCTGTCCACCGGTGCCGTGGTCAACGTGCCCCTGTTCATCACCATCGGCGAAGTGCTGAAGGTCGATACCCGGACCGGCGAGTACGTCAGCCGCGTCAAGAGCAGCTGATCCGGTAATGACCGATCAACCTGTCTGGCAGCCCGCTGCCTCGCAGGCTGCCCTGAAAAGCCGTGCACAACAACTGGCGTTTGTGCGCGGCTTTTTTGCGCAAAGAGGGGTGATGGAAGTTGAAACCCCGGTGCTGGGGCGCTGCGGCGTGACCGACGTGAACCTGGACGGCATACCGGCACAGGTATCCGCCTCCGGCATCGAGGGTGGGTGGCTGCAAACCTCCCCGGAATACCACATGAAACGCCTGCTGGCTGCAGGGTCCGGCCCGATCTATCAGGTGTCGAAGGTCTTCCGGAATGGCGAACGGGGCAGGCGCCACAACCCCGAGTTCTCGATGCTGGAGTGGTACTGGCCTGGCTTCGATGACCGCGAGTTGATGGCGGAGGTCTCCGACCTGGTCTGCGGCTGGCTGGGCTGCAAACGACCGGAGGTGTTGCATTACCGCGATGCCGTGAAAACCTGGGCGCACGTGGATCCGTTCGAGTCCGCGGAGCGGGAGCTGCTGCGCCGATGCGAGGAATGGCTGGAGCCCGAACAGCTGGCGGGACTGGGTCGGGATGGTTGCCTCGACCTTCTGATGAGCTTTGCGGTGGAGCCCAATCTGGGCATTGAACGCCCCGTGTTTATCACCGGCTATCCGGCGTCCCAGGCGTCACTGGCCCGGGTATCGGAGCATCAGGGGCACCGAGTCGCGCATCGCTTCGAGTTATACATTCAGGGCATTGAGCTGTGCAACGGCTACTGGGAACTGACCGATCCGGTCGAGCAGCGGCGCCGCTTCGAGGCGGATAACCAGCAACGCCGATTATCCGGCAAACCGGAAATGCCCATCGACGATGCCTTCCTGGCCGCGCTGGAGCAGGGCCTGCCGGATTGCGCCGGCGTCGCCCTGGGACTGGACCGACTGTTGATGCTCAAGTTGGGGGTGACCGATATCTCCGAGGTGCTGGCCTTCCCGTTCGAGCGCGCCTGAAGTCAGGCCAGTTCGCCAAAGGCCTCGCCCATGCGTACGGTCTTGCCGGCAACCTGATCCTCGTTCCAGCTGACAGCACCCTTTGGCATCACCATGATCACCGTGGAGCCGAGCCGGAACCGCCCCATCTCCTCGCCCTTGGCAAATTCCCGGGCCTGCTCACCCTCATACTGGAAATCCGTCACCAGGCCGTTGCCGGGCACCACAACGCCGGACCAGACTGTCTCGACGCTGCCGACAATCATCGCGCCCACCAGCACCATCGCCATGGGGCCGGCGTCGGTATCGAAAATGCATACCACCCGCTCGTTGCGGGCAAACAGGTTCGGCACGTTCTCCGCCGTCACCGGATTCACAGAAAACAGCTTGCCGGGAATATGCACCATCTCCCGCAGCTTGCCCGCCATGGGCATGTGGATGCGGTGGTAGTCGCTGGGGGCGAGATAAATAGTGGCAAATTCGCCTTCGGAAAACGCCTCGGTGCGCTGCAGGTTATCCCCCAACAGCTCATTGAGGCTGAAAGACTGACCCTTGGCCTGGAACACCCGATCACCAGTCACCTGGCCCAGCTGGGAAATCTTGCCGTCTACCGGGCTGACAAGGGTTTTCTCGCCCTCGGCAATCGGCCGGATGCCGGGCTTTAGCGCCCGGGTGAAAAACGCATTGAAGCTCGGGTAAGCGGTCGGGTCCGGTTCGGCTGCTTCGCTCATGTCCACGCCATAGCGGCCGATAAACCACTTCACCACACGGTTCTTCAGAGCCGGATTGCCTTCGCTATCCGCAAACCGACCGGCAAGACGTGACACAGCCAGTTGTGGAGTGATGTACTGGCTCAGAACAAACAGTTTATCGAGCATCAAAACGAACCCTTTACTTGAGAAGGCGCGCAGTTTAGCAAAACGACGTAGGGGTGTAGAAACGGTTTTGCCGCGTTGCGACTCAGTCCACCTTCAGCCCCCGGGCCTGCTGCTCGGCCATGTCCGCCAGAATCCGGTGAAAACTCTTCAGCCGCTCCGGACTGATCCGTCCGTCCTCGGCCGCCGCCTCCAGCGCACAACCGGGATCCCCCATGTGCCGGCAATTCCGGAACTTGCACATACCAATCAGCTCCCGGATCTCCCGGAAACCATACTCGATCTCCTGCGGCGTCATGT
>JABURI010000096.1 GCA_014762755.1 Marinobacter sp. | reverse complement strand
CCTGGGCACCCCAGTAGGACATCTGACCCCAAGGCAGCAGGTAGCCCATGAAGGCTTCGGCCATCAGCACCAGGTAGATCAGCATGCCGAAGATCCAGATCAGCTCCCGGGGCTTCTGGTAGGAGCCGTACATCAGGCCACGGAACATGTGGAGGTAGACCACCACGAAGAAGGCCGAGGCACCGGTCGAGTGCAGATAACGGAGCAACCAACCCCACTCCACATCGCGCATGATGTACTCGACGGAGGCAAAGGCGCCCTCGGCGGAGGGGTTGTAGCTCATGGTCAGCCAGATACCGGTTACCAGCTGGTTGACGAGCACGAGCATGGCCAGGGAGCCAAAGAAGTACCACACGTTGAAGTTTTTCGGCGCGTAATACTTGGCCAGGTGTTTGTTCCAGGCGTCAACGATCGGGAGACGGTCGTCTACCCACTGAATGAGTTTCTGCATTACGCTGCCTCCGGGTCAAGACCAACGGTAAGGGTCACATCGTCGTCAAAACGATACGGCGGCACCTCGAGGTTCAGGGGAGCAGGCTGCGCTTCGTAAACCCGCCCGGCCAGGTCGTAGCGGGAACCGTGACACGGACAGAAGAGACCACCGAGCCAGTTCTCACCGAGATCCGCCGGCGCCACTTCCGGGCGATAGGACGGCACACAACCCAGGTGGGTGCACAGACCGACATACACACCGAACTCTGGTTTAAGAGCCCGGAGAACCCCTTCGATATATGGAGGCTGCTGCGGAGCTTCCGACTGAGGGTCTTTCACCACGTCGTTAAGCTTCTTGATGTTTTCCAGCATTTCCGGTGTGCGGCGGATGATCCAGACCGGCTTACCGCGCCACTCAACGGTGACCTGCTGACCTGGTTCAATCTTGCTGATATTGACGGTTACCGGTGCACCTGCTGCTTCCGCCTTGGCACTGGGATTCCAGGATGCCACGAAAGGAACTGCTGCACCGACGACGCCGACTCCACCCACCACGGACGTAGCGCCGATCAGGAACCGGCGCCGGCCTTGGCTCACGTCGCCATTACTCATTATGGTTTTCTCCCATCAGGCGATGTCACAGCCCGCCCAAAAGCCGGCAATGTGCATCTTAAAGGACTTCACAACCCAAAAATATAAGCGCCCAAATGGTAATGAAATTGCCATGGGCTTACAAGTCGGAAAGGCGCCATGCGCGGCGCTTCCCTGTTCCAGATCAATTTGATAGCAAATCGCCGAGACACAAAAAAACCCGGCCAGAAAGGACCGGGTTTTTTTCGCATTCCACCAAGCAGAATTAACGCTTGGAGTACTGCGGACGCTTACGCGCCTTGCGCAGACCAACTTTCTTACGCTCGACTTCACGGGCGTCACGGGTAACGTAACCCGCTTTGCGCAGTGCCGGGCGCAGAGTCTCGTCGTAGTCCATCAGCGCACGGGTCAGACCGTGGCGAATCGCGCCAGCCTGGCCACTGGTACCACCACCCTTGACGGTGATGTTGATGTCGAAACGATCGGTAGACTCGGCAACCACCAGCGGCTGACGAACGATCATGCGCAGAGTCTCACGACCGAAGAACTGCTCGATGGTGCGACCGTTGATAGTGATGTTACCGCTACCCGGCTTGATAAAGACGCGAGCCGTGGAGTTCTTGCGGCGACCAGTACCGTAATTTTGTGCTACAGACATATCCGCCTTCCGTTAAATGTCGAGTTCTTTGGGCTGCTGGGCTGCGTGAGGATGCTCAGCGCCGGCGTAGATTTTCAGCTTCTTGAACATGGCGCGACCCAGCGGGCCTTTCGGCAGCATGCCCTTTACAGAATGCTGGATGACCTGCTCAGGCGCCTTGTCGACCAGCTTTTCGAAAGTGATGGACTTGATTCCACCCGGGAAGCCGGTATGACTGTAATACATCTTTGCAGATGATTTCTTGCCCGTCACCCGCACCTGGCTGGCATTAATAACAACAATGTAATCGCCAGTGTCGACATGGGGGGTGTACTCAGGCTTATGCTTGCCCCGCAGACGACGGGCGATTTCGGTTGACAGACGACCCAGCGTCTTGCCGGCTGCGTCTACAACGTACCAGTCACGTTTTACTGTTTCTGGTTTCGCACTCAGAGTCTTCATTGATTCCGCCTTGAACGCTATAAAAGAAACGTTAAAAACCACCACCGGTAACTGCAAGGCATCCGGAGGAGGTCCATACCTGTATGTTGGCAGTGACACTATTCGGGGCTGAGATAGTGACATCGCCTTGAAAAGCCAGGGCGCGAAGTATACTCGAACCCACAGGGAAAGCCAACCCCGACCGCCTCTGTTTCGTTATTCCCTTATCCTGGCAGATCGCCTTCGCTCCAGCCATAGAGCGAACACACATTGACCAGCAGTTCCGGGGCAATGCCCGCCGCTTCCTCCTTCCGTAGAGTCGCCAAGGCTTCCAGTATCCGCGGCAGATAGACCGGGGAATTCTGCCCCGGTTCCACACCCGCCGGCGCCATGTCCGGCGCGTCCGTTTCCAGCACCAGGCAATCCAGCGGCAGCCGCGCTACCGTGTCCCGGGTCTTGCGGGCGCGATCATGGGTGATCACCCCGCCGATCCCGATGTAACAACCCAGATCCACCAGCTTGGCAGCCTGCTGGTAGCTGCCTGAAAAGCCGTGGATCAGCGCCCGCCCCGACCAGTTGGCCCGGCGGAGGGTGGCATGGACCTCATCATGGGTCTTCACCGAGTGGATAATCAGCGGCAGTTCCTGTCGTGCGGCAATGGCCACCTGGCGCTCGAACCAGGGCTGCTGCTCATCCAGCGTTCCGTGCAGGCGATCCAGACCGCATTCGCCGAGACCGACGCAACGTTCAGGCCGCTCCGCCAACTGATCCTCCAGAGCCTGGAGATCCTCCTCCCTGTGCTCCTGCACAAACCAGGGATGAATCCCCAGGCAGTACCACAGGCCCGGGTGAGCGCCGGCAACCTCCCGGACCCTTGACCAGTCCGGCCTGCGAACCCCGGGGATCACGGCACCCAGAACGCCGAGCGCCCTGGCCTCGTTCAGCACTTGCGCTCGCTGGCCGTCGAAAGGGGGAAAGTCAAAGTGGCAATGGGCGTCGATCATTCTCATGCTTACCTCCGCCCGACACCGATTCAGTGCTCCCGGGTCTTCTGGAACCGGATATCCGGGTATCGTTCCTGGGCCAGGTTCAGGTTGACCATGGTCGGCGCAATGTAAGCGAGACGATCACTGCCATCGAGGGCCAGGTAATCATTGTTCTTGCGCTCGAACTCGTCCAGCTTGCGCTCGTCATCGCAACCGACCCAGCGTGCTGTGGCCACGTTGATGGGCTCATAGACTGCATCCACCTTGTATTCGCTCTTCAGGCGAGCCACCACCACATCGAACTGGAGCACACCAACCGCACCCACGATCAGGTCATTATTCTTCAGCGGCCGGAATACCTGGACCGCGCCCTCTTCCGACAACTGGATCAGGCCTTTCTGCAACTGCTTTGCCTTGAGCGGGTCTTTGAGTCGGATCCGGCGGAACAGTTCCGGGGCGAAGTTCGGGATGCCAGTAAACTTCATGTCTTCGCCGGCGGTAAAGGTATCCCCAAGCTGGATGGTGCCGTGGTTATGCAGGCCGATGATATCCCCGGCAAAGGCCTCTTCGGCATGCTCACGGTCCCCGGCCATGAAGGTCAGGGCATCGGAAAAGCGGACTTCCTTGCCAATGCGGACATGACGGGCCTTCATCCCCTGGGAGTACTTGCCGGACACAATGCGCAGGAAGGCAATACGGTCCCGATGCTGGGGATCCATATTGGCCTGGATCTTGAAAACAAAACCGGAAAAGCCGTCCTCGGTGGGCTCGACCAGACGCTGGTCCGTCTCCCGCGGCTGGGGCTCCGGCGCCCACTCCACCAGGCCGTCCAGCATGT
>JABURI010000060.1 GCA_014762755.1 Marinobacter sp. | reverse complement strand
CCCCCGGAAGCATCATCCCGGTGCGTGGCGAGGGCTCCCGCATCTGGGACCAGGAAGGTCGAGAGTTCGTGGATCTCCAGGGTGGCATCGCCGTGACCTGCCTCGGCCACTCCCACCCCGGGCTCATCGGTGCACTTCAGGAGCAGGCCGAGAAAATCTGGCACCTGTCCAACGTCATGACCAACGAACCGGCCCTGCGCCTGGCCAGGACCTTGTGCGACCTCACCTTCGCTGAACGGGTATTCTTTGCCAACTCCGGCGGCGAAGCCAACGAGGCGGCCTTCAAACTGGCCCGTCGCTACGCCTGGGAGCACTATGGCCCGGAGAAGAACGAAATCATCTCGTTCACCAACTCCTTCCACGGCCGCACCCTGTTCACCGTCAGCGTCGGCGGTCAGCCCAAGTACCTGGAAGGCTTCGAACCGGCCCCGGGCGGCATCCACCACGCCGAGTACAACAACCTGGACTCGGTAAAGGCCCTGATCTCCAAAGAGAAAACCTGCGCCGTCGTGGTTGAACCGATCCAGGGCGAAGGCGGCGTCATGCCCGCCGATCCTGAATTTCTCGAAGGCCTGCGCGAACTGTGCGACGAAAACAACGCCCTGCTGGTATTCGACGAAGTCCAGACCGGCGTCGGCCGCACCGGCCACCTGTACGCCTACGAAATGTACGACGTCACCCCGGACATCCTCTCCAGCGCCAAAAGCCTCGGCGGCGGCTTCCCGGTGGCAGCCATGCTCACCACCGCCAAAATCGCCGCCAGCCTCGGCGTCGGTACCCATGGCAGCACCTACGGCGGCAACGCTTTGGCTTGTGCAGTGGCCCAGAAAGTCGTCGACACTATCAGCCAGCCGGAAATTCTCAAGGGCGTCAAAGCCCGTTCCGACAAGCTCCGCAAAGGCATGATGGATATCGGCGAACGCTACGGCGTCTTCAGCGAAGTCCGCGGCGCTGGCCTGTTGCTGGGTTGCGTGTTGACCGAGAAATGGCAGGGCAAGGCCAAGGACTTCCTGAATGCGGGTCTGGACGAAGGCGTGATGGTGCTGGTGGCTGGCGGGAACGTAGTCCGTTTGGCACCGTCGCTGATCATCCCGGATCAGGATATCGAAGAAGCGTTGGAGCGCTTCGAAAGAGCAGTTGAGAAGTTGACGGCCTGAACCACAGTAGGCCGGAGCCCGGTCCCACCTCCCGGGAATGTTGAAGGCCAAGGATGGCCTGAAACAAGCGCACATGGACGTGCTCGTAGCGGTTCCCGGGAGGTGGGACCGGGCTCCGGCCGGCCAGGCATCTCCGAACTTGAAGGAATGCCCAGATCAAAAACAACAGGGAGCAACCATGTGGCTAGTCCGTCCGGCAACCCCAGCTGATCTGGACTCGATTCTGGAAATCGCAGGCACCCAGGGCGCCAGACTGTCCTCGACACTCCCGAAGCAGCGGGAAACCCTGGCCAACAAAATTCAGCACTCGTTGGACTCCTTCGCCGGCAAAACCAACCCCGAAGAACTCCCGAGATTTCTGTTTATCCTCGAAAACACCGACACCGGCGAAATCCTGGGTACCGCCGGAATCGACGCCCGCGCCGGCAACGGCCAGCCATTCTACAACTACCGCCGCGACGCCCTCATCCACGCATCCCATGAACTGGGCGTCTCCCGTCGCGTCGAAGTGCTGTACCCCAGCCACGGTCTGACCGACCAGAGCCTGCTGTGCTCCTTCGCCATCAAGCCCGAATTACGCAGCACCGACGCCTTCGAGCTGCTGTCCAGAGCCCGTCTTCTGTTTATCGCCGAACACCGGGAATGGTTCAGCAGCCAGATGGTCGTCGAGATCCAGGGTGTCCAGGAAGAGGACGGCAGCGTACCCTTCTGGGATAGCCTCGGTCGGCATTTCTTCAACATGGATTTCCAGACCGCCGACCAGTATTCGGGAATGCTCAGCAAGACCTTCATCGCCGAACTGATGCCGCCCAACCCGATTTACGTCACCCTGCTCAGCAAAAAAGCGCAGGAAGCGCTCGGCAAGCCCCACAAACTGACCGTGCCCAACCTCGAATTGCTGCAGCGGGAAGGGTTCCATGCTGGCTGTTACCTCGATATCTTTGATGCCGGCCCGGTGCTCGAGGCCCGTACCGACAGTTTGCGGACAGTGGTGACAAGCAACCGCAAGGAACTGCATGGCAGCCATGAGGACGCAGGGGAAACCTGCCTTATCTCGGCGGGAGAGGGCGAGGGCTTCCGTTGCGCCCTGACGCCGGTTGCCGAGACCCTCGAAGAAAAAGTGAAAGTCCCGGTTCGCACCTGGCAAGCACTCAACAAGAGCGCCGGCGACACGGTAAGGGTCGCGCTGCTATGACACAGAATCGCACTCAGGAGGCCCGGCCATGCTGGTAATCCGGCCACTGCAGGAAACGGATCTGGATGATCTCTACACCATGGCGCTCAACGCCGGCAAGGGCCTGACCACCCTGCCAGCGGACCGAGAGCTGCTGCAGCGCAAGATCGATCATGCCCGGGAAACCTTCAACCAGCGCTGCGCGCCGGAAGCCGGGCTGTACCTGTTCGCACTTGAGGATATCGACACCGGCAAGGCCGTGGGTATCAGCGGAATCCAGGCACGGGTCGGTCTGGACGAGGTTTTCTACAATTACCGGCTGAGCCTCACCGTCAACGCGTCAAAAGAGCTTGGCGTGCACGTGCGCACGCCCACCCTGCAACTGTCCAACGACATGACCGACACCAGTGAGATCTGTTCCCTGCTGTTATCGGATGACTACAAGGGGGGCGGCAACGGATTGTTGCTGTCCCGGTGCCGGTTCATGTACCTGGACGAATTCCGCAAGCATTTCTCCGAGAAAGTCTTTGCCGAGATGCGTGGGGTGTCTGACCGAAACGGCCAGAGCCCGCTCTGGGATGCCCTGGGTGCCAAGTTCTTCGACATGGAATTCAGCGAGGCGGACAAACTCTCCGGGCTTGGAAACAAGGCATTCATTGCCGAGCTCATGCCCAAGTACCCCATCTACGTGCCAATGCTGCCAGCCTCAGCGCGGGCCGTCATCGGCAGGGTGCACGAGAACACCGCGCCGGCACTGAAAATGCTCCAGGCTGAAGGGTTCAACTTCAACGGCCTGGTGGACATCTTCGATGGAGGCCCGGTGGTGGAAGCGTTTGTGCACAACATCCGCACCATTCGCGAGAGCGTGAACCGCTATGTGCTGGTAACCAACAAGCCCATGAGCCTGGAGGCCCCCCCGGCCGAACGCGCCATGATCTCGAATCGCTCGTTCCGGGACTTCCGGGTGACGACGCTGCCGGCGAAGTGTATCGGACCGGAAACCGTCCGGATGCCACCGGAGGTGGCGGAAGCCCTGCAGGTGCAATCGGGGGACTCGGTGCGCCTGGCACCCTTGAAAGAAGGCGGTTTCTGGCCCATTCATTCCCATAGGGAAAGCGAAAATACTGATGAACTATCCCAGAGCAGGATCAAGAAGTACCGTAGCCATTCATCGTGGGACTGAGGCGCGGATGACAGGAACTCCAGGACCGGGAGGTGTATGACCATGGCCAATCTGACAGGTGAAATCTTTATCGACGGACTATGGCTGACCGGCCACGGTCTGCCCTTCGAATCCGTTCAACCGGTGACCGGTGAAACCGTATGGGACGGTACCGGCGCGAACCTGGAAGACGTCGATGCCGCCGTCCGTGAAGCCCGCAATGCGTTTGTGAAATGGCAGCGCAAGAGTTTTGCCGAGCGGCAGGCGGTGGTTGAGGCCGTCCGTGACCAGCTGGAGGCGAACAAGGAAGACCTGGCGCACCAGATCGGCCTGGAAACCGGCAAGCCTTTGTGGGAGTCTCGCACCGAGGTGGCTGCCATGATTGGCAAGGTGGCGATTTCCATCAAGGCCTATAACGAGCGTACTGGTCACAG
>JABURI010000049.1 GCA_014762755.1 Marinobacter sp. | reverse complement strand
AGGACGACGCCAAGAAAAATAATGACAATGATGAAGCGGGAAGCAGTGCGCATAGTTCAGACCCTGGAATCTGTGTCCATTGAGTGTTGATGCCTCGGATCAACACAGGTGATATTGGAGGCGGTTATTTTTTCCGTAAAACGTAGCATCCTATAAAAAAACGGAAGGGGTTGTCACCGTTTTGACAGTCTTTAAGACTAAATTCAGAAAGCAGAGCGAAAAGCAGTATCCGGGGGACGTAAGGCGCTACTCCCGTTTGCCGGAGACTGGTATTTTCCATATCGCAGGTGACACAATTACGACCGCATGCCAAAAGGGGATTAGCCCATGCAGTGGATTCTCGGCCTGGCGCTGGCCGCGGCCGTTTTCATCATTCTCAAACGCTGGGGCGCGTTGACCCCGGAAAAAAAGAAAGACGCCGTCTGGAAAAGCGTCCTGGTGATCGGTGGTGCCCTCTTGCTGTTCATGGTACTGACCGGCCGGGTCCACGTCATTACTGCAGCCATTGCGGCGGTCATTCCTCTGCTGCGCAAAGTGCCGGCCCTGTTGAAGTACGCCCCGGCACTGGCGCGGATGATGGGCAGGGAGATTCCCGACCCCCGCGAGCATTCCGGTCAGCAGTCGGCCCAGAGCCCGCCCGCGGGCAGTGATATGTCGGAGCGCGAGGCGTGTGAGGTTCTTGGGGTCGAGCCTGGCTGTTCGAAAGAGGATATCATCGCCGCCCACCGCCGGTTGATCCAGAAGCTGCACCCGGACCGCGGAGGCAACGACTACCTCGCCGCCAAGATCAACGAAGCCAAGCAGGTGCTGCTCAAGAAAGCCCGGGCCTGAGTCAGGGCATAATCTCCACTTTGACCTCCACGCTGCGAATGCCGGAGCGGTTGCTCTCCACCTGGTAGGCAATGCCACTGCCACTATGCGTGCTGCTCCTGGCAATGCTGCCAAGGGAAACCCACTGCCCGGGCTCCACCCGCCGGATCGTCAGCAGTGCTTCAGTCTCATAGCCCTGGATCTGTGCCGGGTCCTCCTCGAACGAGACGATGTTCAGTTCCACGGCCTGGCTGGAAATGACTTGCGGACTGACCAGGAAACCGCTGCGGGTCTCCACCTGCTGCAGGATCGCCGCCGGGTTCCGGCCACCACGAATGGCAAAGGGCAGGGTGCGTACCTGGCCGGAACTGATGTGAGCGGTCTGGCCATCCTGGACCACCAGGGTCCGTTGCTGGTTGTTGCCGATGCTGGTGCTCTTGCGCTCCGCGGTGACACTGACGCTTCCGTCCCGAGCTGAGACACCGGCCCCCGAGCGCTCGCCACTGCTCTCCTCACGGGTCCTCACCGTGATCCGCAGTTGGACGGGGGCCACATCCAGGGACTCCACCAGGGTGCCGATTTCATCCAGCAGGCGAGGTTCGCCCCGTACCAGTAATTGCTGTCCCCGGGCGGTGACCGTGACCTGCGCGTCGGCATACAGATCCCGGATCTGGGTGGCCACCTCTTCCGCCGGGCGGGCATCCAGCTGGTAACTGCGGGTTTCGGTCTGGGCGTGTGCGGACAGGGAGGCCAGCCACAAGGGCACGACCATGACCACCAGGGCCAGCAAGCGGTGGGGGGTAACGTGGAATGGAAACATTGACACTCCGCAAATGACCGGCAAACGGAAAAACTTTGGTCTCCGGGTTGCCAAGGCGGAAACCGGAGGTATATATTGAAAAGCATGAAGATCACAAACGCGACCTGTCAATTGAATGTTCTGCAAGCTTTCGGGCTGAAACCGAAGGCTGCGGTCGCTGCTGTGTTTTTTTGGTGGTTTGGTTATGGCTTTTATTTTAGCCAGAACCCGGGCCGCCCATAGGATTTTGATCCGACGAATAACGAGGAAGGCAGCCCGGCAGTAACCCAGGCTGCCACCGGACTCAAAAAGCCCCGACTGGTAGCCCAGCCGGGGCTTTTTTGATTCTGACCAAGGGAAACGGGAACACCGCTATGAACATGCCACTGAAAGCCGATGCGCTGAACGATGCTGTCGCCGCAGCAGACAGCCACCGACAGGAGACCGCCCTGCCATCGCCGGAACAACTGCGCCGGGAGTTTCCTGCAGAACCGGATCTGTTGGCTCAGGTGCAGGGCTATCGACAGGCGATCCGTAATATCCTGCAGGGCAGGGATGACCGGACGCTGATCGTGATGGGGCCGTGTTCCATCCACGATGAGCAGGCAGCGCTGGAATACGGTCGCCGGCTCAAGCAACTTGCCGAGGAGGTCAGTGACCGTTTCCTGATCGTGATGCGGGCCTACCTGGAGAAGCCCCGGACTACCGTCGGCTGGAAAGGTCTGCTGTACGATCCGGAGCGGAACGGGCAGGGGGACCTGCAGCAGGGGCTGATTCGTTCCCGTCGGCTTCTGCTGGAACTGGCCGGGCTCGGGTTGCCACTGGCCACCGAGGCCCTCAGTCCGTTCGCCATGGATTATCTCGGCGATCTGGTCAGCTGGAGTGCCATCGGTGCCCGGACCACGGAATCCCAGATCCATCGGGAGATGGTGAGCGGTCTGCCCATGCCGGTCGGGTTCAAGAACGGCACGGATGGCGGGATCGCGGTGGCCACCAACGCCATGAAGTCTGCGTCCCATCCCCATCATCACCTGGGCGTCTCGGCCAACGGGACGCCGGTGATGATCTCGACCCGGGGAAATCCGGATACCCATCTGGTGCTCCGGGGTGGCCGTGGCGTGACTAATTACGATGCTGACAGTATTGCCGCCGCCGTTGAAGGCCTGGAGAAGGCTGGCCTCTCCACCGCGGTCATGGTCGACTGCAGCCACGACAACGCCTGCAAGCAGTCTGAACGCCAGATCGATATTGCCCGGGAAGTCCTGGCCCAGAGGCGCGCCGGTAACACCCATATTCGAGGACTGATGCTGGAAAGCTTTCTCGAATCGGGGCGCCAGGACGATGGTCCCGATCTGCTTTACGGTTGCTCGATCACGGATCCGTGCCTGGGCTGGAAGCAGACAGAGGCTCTGATTCGCTCACTGTAGACAGTAGCAGTTGGGCGGCAAGAAGCAGCAACACCCCGCCCATGATCCGGTCCAGCCAGTGCCCGAAACGGCTGAATGCCTGGCGGACCCGGGGCAGGGTGAAGAATATTGCCACCAGGGCAAACCAGACGCCGGTGGCCACCGCCATATAGATACCGTACCCCGCCTGCACCATCAGTGGAGTGCCGGGGCTGATAACCACTGAAAACAGTGCCACAAAGAACAGCGTCGCCTTGGGATTGAGGGCATTGGTGAGAAAGCCGAGTCGCAGAGCTGCAAATGGTGACTGTTCCGGAGCGCTCCCGGTCTCCACATGAATGCTGCCGGCTCTGGCCCTGAGGCACTGCAGGGCGATCCAGGCCAAATAAAGGGCCCCGACCACCTTCAAGACGCTGAACAGCATCACCGATTGTTTGATCAGCAGCCCGATGCCCAGCAAGGAATAGGTTACATGCACCAGAATGCCGGCGCCCACACCAACGGCGCTCAGTAACGCATTCCTCCGGCTCTGGCACAGGGCCTGTCTGAGCATCACCGCAAAATCCGGCCCGGGGCTGACCACAGCCAGAAGATGAGCCACGACAATGGTCAGGAATTCTGGCCAGTACTGAACCATTCGCTATCTCCCGTCGAACCTGTTGGCACAAGTCGGTAAGGGTAGGTCATTTTTCACCCGCTGTCCCGCTCCCGTCTTCGGTCGCTTTACGTGAGGCCCGGGGTAGCTTCTATACTGGGAGAAACAGGACCGCCAGTGAATTGACGGGCATCCGCCAGGTCCGGGCGGGCTAAGGAGGCAGGTTGTGAAAAAGCGCGAAGTGGATGTGGCGATCATCGGAGCAGGAACGGCCGGCATGGTGGCCTACCAGCGTGTACGCAAGGCAACGGACAGCGTCGTCCTGATCGAGGG
>JABURI010000079.1 GCA_014762755.1 Marinobacter sp. | reverse complement strand
TGCTGTACCGGCATAGCGACAACCTCCTACCAGCAATGACAGCGTCCCGGAGCCGATGAACGTTGAGGAAGCTGGCTCCGACGGGGTTCGGCAGGGCGCCGGTTCAACACCCTGCCGTTACTGCTCATCTTAGTTGAGGTTACGCAGTTTGCGAGTAACCGGATGTATCGATTGCGATACGGTTCACTCGGTTTTATACAGATGGACGTCGCGCTGGGGGAACGGAATGCTGATGCCCTCCGCGTCGAACGCCTTCTTCACACGCTCCTGCATGTCCCAGTAGAACGGCCACAGGTCCGCGGACTTGGTCCAGGCACGCACGGTCAGATCGACGGAACTCTCGCCCAGGGCCCCGACCACGATCAGTGGTGCCGGGTCTTTCAGGGCCCGCTCGTCTTCCTCGATCAGGCGTTTGCAGATGTCCTTGGCCTTGTCGATGTCGTCGGCGTAGCCGATGCCGAAGGTCATGTCGCAACGACGGGTCTCGTAGGCGCTGAGGTTGGTCAGGCTGGCGTTGGCCAGCTGGCCATTCGGGATGACGATGCGGCGGTTATCGAAGGTGTCGACGATGGTGTATAGGATGCTGATTTCCCGTACCGAACCGAGGTAGCCCTGGGCATCGATTACATCACCCACCTTGAAGGGCTTGAAGATCAGGATCAGCACGCCGCCGGCGAAGTTGGCCAGGCTGCCCTGCAGCGCCAGGCCGACCGCCAGACCGGCAGCACCGATAATGGCAATGAAGGAGGTGGTGGCAATGCCTACCATGGAGGCCACGGAGATCAGCAGCAGGATCTTGAGGACCGCGCCGATCAGGCCACAGAGGAACTTGTTGAGGGTGGGATCTTTCTGGCTGAGCTTGGCGTCAAGTACCCCGACCAGTTTGTTGATCAGCCACATACCGATCACCAGGGTGATGATCGCCAGCACTACCTTGGGGGCGTAGGTCATCACCAGGGCAATGGCCTGATCAAGTAGTTCGGACGCGCGCCCGTTGGCACCAATGAGATCTTCCATCGAGGGACTCCTTGTTCATTAGAGTTTTTCAGAGTGAGTTCAGGCTTCTAAAAAAGCTGATAAAACCGGTACCTTCCAGCCCTGTTTATAGCAGACATTTGTGTCAGGCGCTGTCACAGCGGGAAAACCGGAAAGACGCAAGTGTTACGCAGATCGGGCCAGGTTGGCTTGCTCGATGATCACCGCGGGGCCCCCGCGGACAAGAATCCGGCCTTCCTTCTGGCTGAGCTGGTAGTCGTACATGGGGTCGTAGTAGTCGGTCAGGAGCGCTTCGATCCAGGCGTCGTGGGCGTGCAGATCGCCTTGCTTTTCCTGGGTCAGCAGGGCGGTTTCCATGAGGTCGCGCAGCTGTCTGTGGCGCTCGCCGCCGAGGCGTTTGCGGATGCGGTCCATGGCGGATAACAGGTAATCCCGGAAGTTCAGCCAGCCGGCCTCCTCGCCATCCCGTGCCACATAGTCGGCATGCATGTCTTCCACATAGTCCTTGCGGATGATCGCGATACGCTCTTCCATCGGCTGTTCCAGCACCAGCAGGGGCGCGCTGGCCATGCGTTCCCGAAGGCTTTCCGGGAGCGCACAGCGGCCGATCAGCCGGCTTTCGTCCTCCAGGTAAACCGGGCCGCCGGTCAGGTGATGGGCCTTGAGCATGGCCACGGACAGCCGGTTCTCGAAATCGATCTGGGACGGCTGGGGGGTGACCCGACGGCCGAAACTGGAGCCACGATGGTTTGCCAGCCCCTCGAGATCCACCGGATTGGGCAGCTGATGCAGTACCCGGGTCTTGCCGGTGCCGGTGCGACCACTGAGCACCCGAAACTCGCTCTTTGCGATGAGCTCTTCAAGGCTGTCGATCAGGAACCGGCGCAGGGCCTTGTAGCCGCCCTTGACCAGCGGGTAATCGATGCCCGAATCCCTGATCCACTGCTGGGTGAGGCGCGAACGCAGGCCACCGCGGAAACAGAACAGATAACCGTCCGGGTGACGGGCGACAAAGCGCTTCCAGGCCTCGATGCGCTGGGCCTTGATGTCGCCTGCCACGAGCTGGTGGCCCAGTTCGATGGCCTTGTCCTGACCTTTCTCCTTGTAGCAGATCCCGACCCGGTGCCGTTCCTCATCGTTCATCAGGGGCGCATTCTCGGCGCCGGGAAAGCTGCCTTTGGCAAACTCCACCGGTGCCCGGACATCCATCAGTGGCACGTCGTTGAGGAACAGGGACAGGTAGTCGTCGGTGTCTGGTCGGGTCGCCATGTCACGGACCTGGAGGTTGAAAATGTGAGGCGAGAGTATAACGGATCCGGCGTCTGTCTGCCCATTGGGCGCTGCCTCCTTGCGGCCGTGCGGGTACAATGGCCGGCCATTGACAGTGGAGAGCAGGAGGGGCGATGTCGCCGGAACGGTTGAACGAGCATTTGCGCAAGACCCTGAGTCGGGGGCGGGTGACTGAAACCCGGCCTGCGGGCTGCCCGGATTTACCCCTGTATCTGTTTGATCCCGGGGTGCTGGAAGGTCCCCTGTCCCATGACGAGGCCCAGGCGGTGGTGGCGGAGCCTGCCTACTGGTCCTTCTGCTGGGCCAGTGGGCAGGTGTTGGCACAATGGATTCTCGAACACCCTGAGGTGGTCCGGGGTAAGGTGGTGCTGGATTTCGGTACCGGCTCGGGAGTGGTTGCGGTAGCGGCAGCGCTGGCCGGGGCGGCGAGGGTAATCGCGTGCGATCTGGATCCTGCGGCCCTGGACGCCGCGGCGGCCAATGCGGCTCTGAACGGCGTGGCCCTGGAGTATTGCCGGGACTGGAACTGTCGTCCGTCAGGCGTCGATCTGATGACCGCAGCCGACGTGCTTTATGATCCTGACAACCGCCCTTTGCTCGATGTCTTCCTGGATGCCGCGCCGGAGGTATTGCTGGCGGATTCCCGGGTACGCAATCTCGGCAACGACTGTTATGTGCAACAGGCTGTGATCGAAGCCAGAACCTGGCCGGACCTGAACGAGTTCGAGGAATTCAACAGGGTGAGAATCTATCGGGCGAGCCGCGGAGGCTGAAAAACAAAGGGTGACCATTTGGCCACCCTTTCGGAACAGGTCGGCGCATCCGTGCGCTGGGGCAACAGCCGTGTTGCCGGTCCTTGTCTCCGCTCCCTGGCGCCGGCATCCGAGCCGGCTTTCCGGTTAGTTATCCTTCAAGCGAGGCGTCCATGTGTCCCTGCCTCTCCCCGCATTCCATGCCGGGGTGCATCCGATGCGTCGTCCATTTCCCTGTCATCCCTGACATCTTCACTATAGCAAGGGAAACTTGACGAACGTGTGACGGCTGCGAGTTTAACCTTTTGAATGCTGTATCACTTTCAGGCGATTACAGTAATATCAATGGTTTAGGTTGCGCAAGAGGGTGCTCATCTTTACTGGCGCACTCATTCACGCTGAAAGCTCTCACATCAATGTAGGAAATATCTCACAAGGATTCAGGCGAATCTCTCAAGTCCAGCTTTCCCGCCCTTGGCAGCCCCGGCCAGGGCAGCAAGCCAATGGCGATGCCGATGCCATCTGCCAGCAGGTCTTTCAGGGAAAAATCCCGATAGGGCAGGGTCGCCTGAACCAGCTCAATCCCCAGGCCAAACAGCACCAATGCCGGTACGTACCAGAACGCCCGCAGTTCCGGCCAGGCCAGACGGGTGAGGATGGTCAGCTCCAGGAAGGCGATCAGGTGATTGACCTTGTCGCTGGGGGTGGATGGCATCGGGTAGCGGGTGTCCATGGTGGCCAGAACCATGATGGCGACGATAGACACCGCCAGGGCGACCCGCCAGAGTGTCCGGTTTTGAAGCAGGGCCTGAGCGTAGTGTTTCAATAATGCCATGGGGAGTTTCCGAGAGTCCTTCCGGGCTGTGGGAGATGTGCCAACATGATATGCTTTGCGCCCCGTCACTGTCATTGAAGCGGAGGATCAGCC